>CAJCBL010000379.1 GCA_903960515.1 uncultured Verrucomicrobiota bacterium | reverse complement strand
GGCCGTCAGGCGATGATTCCGACTCCGTGCGCTAACCGAACTTTCGCAACCAGCCCCGGGATCGGACTTTTTTCGAGGTGCCGAGCCCAGAAAACGCCCCATTTTCCGCAGTTTTCTCCCAACCAAACGCCTTGGGGCAGACCTGCCCCATTCCCACCACCCACACGGCCCTGATAATCTCAGCGCCGTATGTATCTCAAATGTCACAAGCGCCGCAAAGACGGCAAGGAGCACCGTTACTGGTCGCTCATGGAAAAGCATCGCGTCGCCGACGGCCGCATCCTCGACCGGCCGCTGCTCTATTTGGGCGAGATCAACGACGCCCAGCAGGCGGCCTGGACGCGCACCATCGCCGCCTTCGATCCTCTCACGCAGCGCCCGCAAACCCTCGCCCTCTTTCCCGCCGACCGCCCGCTCCCCGCTCACGCCGCCGACTTCGGCGTGCAAGTGCGCCTGAGTGAGTTCCGCCTCCAACGCCCGCGCCGGTGGGGCGCCTGCTGGCTGGCCCTCCAACTCTGGGATCTGCTTCAACTCGGCGACTTCTGGCGGCCGCGTTTGCCCGACAGTCGTGAAGGCACCTCTTGGTATCATCTCCTCCAAGTGCTCACCGTCTATCGCCTGATTGATCCGGGCAGCGAATGGCGGCTGCACCGTGAGTGGTTTCTGGGCACCGCCTTGGGCGACTTGCTCGACGAGGACTTCGCCCTGGTCGCCAAGGACAATCCCTATCGCTGTCTGGACCGGCTGCTGGACCATCAGAGCGAGCTCTTCACCTTCTTGCAGACGCGCTGGAAAGATCTCTTCGGCGCCACCTTTGACGTGCTGCTCTACGATCTGACCAGCACTTACTTCGAGAGCAGCCCGCCCTTTCCCGACGGCGACCCGCGCCGCTACGGTTACAGCCGCGATCATCGGCCCGACTGCGTGCAAGTGGTCATCGCCCTCGTCGTTACGCCGGAGGGTTTTCCGCTGGCCTATGAAGTGATGGCCGGGAACACGACCGACTCCACCACGTTGCGCGCCTTCCTGGCGAAGATCGAAAAACAATACGGCAAAGCCCGCCGCATCTGGGTCATTGACCGCGGCATTCCAACCGAGGAAGTGCTCGCCGAAATGCGCGCCAGCGATCCACCCATCCAGTATGTGGTCGGCACGCCCAAGGGCCGCCTCTCCGCTTTGGAAGCCAAACTCACCGACTGCTCCTGGCAACAAGCCCGCCCCGCGGTACAAGTGAAACTCCTGCCGCACGCGGGCGAACTCTACGTGCTGGTCCAGAGCCAGGACCGCATCCACAAAGAGCGCGCCATGCGCCGGCGCAAACTCAAAGCCCTCTGGACGCGCCTCAAAGAACTCCAAACCCAGCGGCCCAGTTACGAAGCCCTCCTCCTCAAGCTCGGTGCCGCCAAAGCTGAGGCCGGCCGCGCTTGGTCGCTGGTCACGGTGACCTTGCCCGAACCACCTCGCACGCAGAAGGCCCGCGCCCGCCGGGTGGACTTCACCTTCACGCTGAACCGGGAGGCGTTGCGGGCGGTGCTGCGCCGCGAAGGTCGCTACTTGCTGCGAACCAACCTCACCGAAACCAACCCGGCCAAAGTGTGGGAGTTCTATTTGCAGTTGGTCGAAGTGGAAGCCGCCTTCAAGAACCTCAAAGGCGACCTGGCCCTGCGGCCCATCTACCACCAGCGGGAGGACCGCATCCAGGCCCACATCTTCGTGGCCTTTCTGGCTTACTGCCTGCATGTGACCTTGCGCGCCAAGCTGCGCGGCCAGGCACCGGGCCTGACGCTGCGGGCCGCGCTGGAGAAGTTCGCCCGCATGCAGATGCTCG
>CAJCBL010000378.1 GCA_903960515.1 uncultured Verrucomicrobiota bacterium | reverse complement strand
CGCTTACGGTTACTCGCCAAGGGACCGCGGGAACCCAGCGCCAATGGTCTGCCGAATGGGTTGCCGACAACACGGCGACGGGCCTCTACGGCAGCACTCGCGTGCAGGCGACTGTCGCCGGTTTTGCCCCCTCCGGAGTGATTGGCTCACTGTATATCGCAAAGACCCCCGAAGTTTTTTTATTCGACCGTGACGGGAACCTGACTCAGGACGGTCGCTGGAATTATACGTGGGATGCGGAGAACCGGCTAATCGCGATGGCGACCAGACCGGAGCTCCTATTGCCCACCGGAGTTCTACCCGTCGAGAAGCGCACCAAGCTCGAGTTCACCTACGACTATGCCGGGCGTCGGGTACGCAAACAAGTGTCCGGGTGGAATCCCGCCACATCCCTCTGGTCTCCTGTCTCCGATATCCGGTTTCTATATGATGGCTGGAATCTGCTGGCCGAATTCAGCGTTCAGGCTTCAGTCCTTCAGCTTTCCCGATCTTACGTTTGGGGTTTGGATTTGAGCGGATCAATCCAGGGCGCAGGTGGCGTTGGCGGGTTGCTAGCCATCCATCAGCCATCGTCCATCGCCCATCTGCCATGTTATGATGGCAACGGCAATGTCACCGCAGTCTTCGAGGGAAGCACCATGGCGGAAGTAGCCCGCTTCGATTATGATGCCTTTGGTCGTACCCTTCAGGCGGTAGGCACCGGAGTCGCCTCGATCCCCTTCCGTTTCTCCACAAAATACACCGATCCCGAGACCAGCCTGCTCTACTACGGCTATAGATTCTACAACCCGAGCACGGGGCGGTGGCTATCCAGAGACCCGATCGAGGAAAACGGAGGCATAAACCTGTACGGGATGATCGGTAACGACCCGGTAAATTCGATTGATCCACTCGGGCTGATGGACCGTATCGTTATTGATCTGAACCGAAGGACTAAGTGTGATTGCGCTGAGATCGCTAGGCAGATCGTGAATATTATCGAGACACTGCCCGATATTGAACGGACGTACACGGAGCGTGCAGCTGTATTTAAAAGTCTTGGCGGAAGCATTTCAGACAAGGCGCTCATCGGTAACAGCCTCTTGTCGCTGGGGACTGGCGCCACCACAACTGCAGAAGCGTACAGGCAGATTTACCTCGCTTCTGGGAGAGTACCGCTGATTGCCAACGAACGATTTCTTGTGAGCCCGAGCGTAGCTAAGCCTCCGTTTCTTTCGCCTGCTTACATGCAGGGGGCGAAAGTTTTAGGGCAGGTCACAACGGGTATAGGAATAGCAATATCAGTGTCTCAGGTTCTCGATTCTAGCCTCAGTCCGGGAAAACGGTTTGTCGCCTCGGTCGATACTGCGGTAGGTGGTGCCACGTTGTACCCATTTAAAGACCCATTCACCAGTGCGGTGGTGGGTGCCGCTGGCTTTGGGTATTTCACGGGACGTTTTATCGGTGACGCGATAGCAGACGACCCGGGATACTATCAGTGGGCTAAGCTGTATAGTGAGTCTGATGTCTTTCGGCAGAGAACTTATCAGGAACTAGAACAGCTTCAACGCGCCTTCCGCGATCATTGCCAATGAAACGACCAGTAGCGAACGTTGTTATCTGCACCCTTGGCTTCGCGGTATCGATAGTTTGCTTCGCCATCGCCGCCGTCGGGATGATAGAACTCATTACTGAAGGCGTTCGCCCAGGATGGGGGCGCTGTATGGGCGTGTTGCCCGGAAGTGTGTTTTTGTGGTTTACGTATCTTGCTTGGCGTTCTCGTGGTCCAAATTGACACCAAAGGACGGAAGGCTCAGAGGGGACAGGGTAAGAATAGGCCGGCGCGGCAGCAATAGCATCCAGCGGCACGTCTCGCGCCAGCGCTGCGTCGCGGACTCCTTGGCGCTGATCACGAGCCCTGCTTCCTCCCTCCAGCCGCTGCCGCGGCTTGCGGTCCGGTAAGCACCATCCCCGCCGGCGGCGGCTCGCGCGGCAGGAATGCCGCGCTGATGCGGCGCTCCTGTAAACCCGCGCCGTCGCCCGTCGGGTCTCCACTTCGCTTG
>CAJCBL010000377.1 GCA_903960515.1 uncultured Verrucomicrobiota bacterium | reverse complement strand
CCAGTTCACGGAGGCCCAGCGCGCCGCGCTGGAGGCCGCCGGCTTCACCGAGCTGTCCGACTGGATCGTGCGCCGTGAAGGCCGCTTCAACGTGCTCGTGACCCACCACGGTTCGCGCGGTCTCGGCGCGGACATCTACAAACGGGGGCAGGTCGCCGCCCGTCGTTGGTGCGACGAGAATGCCAAGGACATCCCGGATGCCGCTGTGTGGCTCCCGTACGACACGCCCGAGGGCCTGTCGTATTGGGACGCCCTGCAGTATGTCGCACGCTGGACGCGTGAGAACCACGCGCAGATCCACGCCGCATTCCTGCGCCGTATCGGCCAGCGCCCTTTGGTGCAATTGGGCAACGAGCACAATTTCGTATGGCGCCGCGGTGATCGCTTCTTGCACGGCAAGGGCGCGACGCCGGCCTGGCGCGACGCCGAAGGCCGCCCGCTGCTCGGTATTGTGCCGCTGAACATGGCTCGCGAAATCCTCCTCGTGCTCGGGGCGGACAACGATCAGTTCCTCTCCTTCGCTCCGCATGGCGCCGGTCGCAACCAGTCGCGCACGGCCACCCTCGCTCCGTTCAAGGATGAGGATGGGAACATCGACCCGCAGAAGGTCCGCGATGTCCTCACTCGCGAAACACCGGGCCTAGATATCCGTTGGTTCAGGGGCGCGCCGGACCTCTCCGAATCGCCGATCGGCTACAAGGACGCGACCAAGGTGAAGGCCCAGATCGAGAAGTTCGGCCTAGCGAAACTCGTCGGCGAGATTGAGCCCCGCGGCTGCATCATGGCCGGTGAGCAGGCCGAGCCGTTCTGGATCCGCAATCGCCGCGAGAAGATGGCCGCCCACAAGGCCGAACGCCGCGAAGGGGAAAGCCGGGTAGCAGAATCGCTTGAGTGAGCGCGGACGCGAATGGCTGAAATCCTGAAATCGAGACAATGGAGATTCCCTCTCTTGTGAAGGACCCGAGCCGTGAGTGTCGCCACTTGCACACTCGGGGACGCGCTGCCACCCGAGTGGCTTGCTCCAACATGGGCGAGGGCGCGATCCGGCGGTACCTCTCGTTGAAAGAGGCTCAGAGGGAACAGTCGGAAAGTGTAGACGATAGGTTTAGCGGGAAGTTTCCGAGCACCAGAATTGATGGCTGTCCATATTAGGCCCCTTCAATTGCACATTATAAACATGGAAATCAAAACATGTGACCTGATCACGGCCGGCTGCTGTGAGCGGCGAGCACGCAAACGCCGCCCGACGCCCCAACCATTGCTCACCCGCCGTAGGCGCCGCATGTATGATTCACCGGGCAGCGCGAAAGGACCGCAACGGTCGGTGGCTTCGAGACGGTTAAATAGTTCTATCGGTGGTGTTCCCGTCACCTTTCCGCTGGCATCTTCGGCTAAGAATGGAAGCATCGGCCGCACGTTTGTTAGCCATGGACCACTATTCTTTAGTATAGAGTCCAGTCCGTTCGCGATATCCGCTATGAAAAGCCCGAGTCCGGCCACCTTCATAGAAAATCAAACGCTGAACCAGGCGCCAGAGCCAACGCCTCTATATAGCTCGCCTTCCACTCCATGTACGGTTTTCGGCGTGGCTCAGCTTAGCTCTGAGGTCAACCCACCTACTTGAAAATATGAACTCAATCGATCATCCACCACGCACCGATTCCCCCGCACCAGACCAACAAGTTACAAAGCAAGCAGCCACGGCTCTTTCCCAGATCATTTCCGGTTTCGAGATACTGCTACGAATAGCGGGCCGTACTATTGTGCGCCTCGCCGCCGGATGTTTCGGATTTACGGCGGCCAGACTCGATACTTTTACCACACGTGAGTTCGGCGCACAGGGTGTTACCCAACGTGCCCTTTCCGCTTCTCAGAAACCGGCCCGGGTGGGGTTGCATTACATCAAGAGATGGAAACTAACCGAGTTGGAGACCGCGCCTGTCTTTGTTCGCGCTGCTGTCGTCTGCATTACTGTGCTTATTGCTTATGGGCTTTTTGATGCGGTGTTTTCATCGGCTCCTCCAGCAAGGGTGGTCCGGATGGCTGTCGCCAGAGATGTAGGGCCCAGAGCAATTCTGTCCGATGGCAGCGAACATAAACTTCAACATAATGAACTGTGGGGCCCCCCCAACAAACTCAAATCCTTTAAGATCACCAATCACTACAATCGAACGATCAATGGCGAGAAGTTCCACGTGTACGATTATGCGGCCCAACTCACCAAATATGGTGATTCTTGCACGGTTTATGGCACCGTTCACTTAGTCAAGCGTGGTTCCGAGTGGTACGATCCAAAGTAAGGCGATATATGAAGCACGGAGTTCAGAGTACTACGACAGATGACGGGCCTTGGAGCGTCAGTCAGCTTGTCGAAAAGGCTCAGAGTGGACCTGTCGGAAATCTTGGGAACCTAAAGGGTAAAGAACTGGAGGTTGCGGTCGCTGCGGCATCGGCGGCACACGTCGCCATATAGCATCCACGGCACGTCCCGCACCGGCTCGGCGCCGAGTCGTCGATCTGTCACGAGTCCCGGGCATCCTCCACCGCTTGCGCTCCGTCCGGTAAACACCGCGGGCGGTTGCGGGCGCCGCTGCGGCGCTCCTGCTCCGTTTTGGCTTGGGGCGCTCGTTGCAGTCGGAGACGGCGTAGCTCTAGTTCCGCAGCCGCCTCGACTCGTCGTCCAAGCCCGACCACTCGGGTCGCGCGCAGCCCCGGAGCGCGCCCCCGGCGGCCCAT
>CAJCBL010000376.1 GCA_903960515.1 uncultured Verrucomicrobiota bacterium | reverse complement strand
TAAATAGCAGCGACAACGCGCCCGATGCGAGGACGCAATCGGTTTCGGTTCCTCGGAAAACGGTTTTAGGCCAATAACCGTGAAAATATGGGTCGCACCGACGGCAGGGCTGATTTCTCAGTCCGACAGGCTCCTAGGGCCAACTATTTTGGGGGTAACGCCCATGCCCACCGCCTTCCCGCCCAACGACTCACTAGATCACGCTCAACCCGACCCGCCTTTTCCCCAACTCGCACGCAAACGCTGCCACGGCTGCTTCCAGAATGCAGCGCCCCCCACGCCCATCCCACTAGGCCCGGAATTCACACGGGGGCCGAAAATCGTGAGCTCACTCGAGGTCCCCTTCGATATCTCGCCGAAAACATTGCGTGCGCTACTGCGGAACGCATCTCCCATTTCATAAGGGACGGAACTTACCATCGGCACCGCCTTGATCCCGGCTTTCAAAACAAAGAAATCCGCAGCAGCCGGTTTCCCGACAATCACATCCACCCACCCAGCATCCAGTGGGCTCATGAACAGCAGCGGGGCCGAGCCGTCCAACTGCGAATGCAGAAAAGTCGTCCAATACAACAAGGCCTCGGCCACCGAGCCTCCATGAGGGTCCAGGCGCATATGCACCCCACGCTCACGGGCGGCGGACTCCTTGGCGCCGGAGCGAACGGGAGCCCAAGCAGCAAGCTTGTTCTTGATCTCATAGAGGATGCGCAACTGCCCCTCACTCGGGCCGGCCCCGCCAAGCGGTCTCGGCTCGGCTTGGCCGGGCCCGCCAGCAGGGTGCCTTCCGATCACCTCAGCGAGCTGCTGACGCGCACGCTCAAGAATCGCCCGCACAGCCCCAGCAGTCTCAACAGACCTACATTCCTTCATTGCCGCCTCGACCACGGGGCCGACCTCACGCACGACACGCTCGATCGGAAGCCCTACTACATGCGCACACACGATCAAGGGATAGCGCGTGCGGCCCTTCCCGTCCCGGGAAGAAGCAATAACTCCGATGATGGCCTCGCCGGGCCGGTGCCAGAGCAATAAATGGCCGAAGGCTGGATATAGGCTCCCCTCGCCCAGCCGGTCCCATACTCCAGCGTCGATCTGGCTGGCGATGCCCTCCAGATAAATAAGCTGGTCGGCGACCACGAGCGTCTTGGTCTCAAGCCCAAGGTTGTCGATGTGGTCGTTCCAACCCGGATGCTTCCCAAAGGCTGCCACATAGACCTTGCCGGGCGACTTGGCGGCCAGTGCCCGGATGTCCGTCTGGAGGAAATTCTTGAGAAAGTCGCTCATAGGTTACGGTTTTGCCAAGCCCATCTGCGCCACGGTTGGCCACAGATCGATCTCAGGAAGCGCGCGCTCAAACTGGAGCTCCAGCGGCAGAAACCGCTCCTGGCCATTTGCATCCTTCAAAGAAACCAGAATCTCCCAGTTTTTGCCGCCGGGCAGGCGGCGGGAGGCCGGTGCCTGAATCAACTGCAACACCGCCCAAGGCGAATTATAGGCGAACAATCTATCGGGCTCGGAATCGCCCACATTTCTAAAGAAATCGATCCGCACGGAGCCGTCGGAAACGGGAAAACGGACCATGTCCACAGCGGCCTTGTCCTCGGTCCGCTTCTGAAGGTTTCCGACTCGCATCACTCTCCATAGATTGCTCACCGAACTGGCGCCGAAATTCTCGGTGCCAAACTGCATCGCCAAGCGCCGGCGCTGTTCTTTTTGGCCGGGGATCACAAGAGTGACTGCAGCCGGCCGGCCATCATCCGCCAGCACGGCACCCATGATCGCGCTCAGGCCTTGCACCCGCACATCGAGAGCCTCCGCCTTGGTGGCATACTGAGCAGGGGCCTGCATCGCCCGGATCGCGGTCAAATCCTCACGCAGTGATTTGAGAAACTTGTCCATATCCCTCACTCCGGCCACCTGCATCGGCTGGCCACCACGCACCAGCGGGAACCCCAGTCCTTGCTGCAGGCGAGTGGTCACCTCGGAGAAATAGCGATCATATAGCGCTGCGGGGCGGCTCGCTTCCGCCAGCCCGAGAATACGCCGGGTGATCACTGCGAACTCAGGCGCATAGGCGCCCTGGTAGTTCCCAACCTTCTCCCGAGTGGAGGCAATTCCGCTGAGCACATTGCGATACGCCGGACCGAAACCACCCACCAAGCGGTCGGTCGCAGCCAACCCATCCCGCAGTTGCGAGACAGACTCCTGGTAGCCCGCAGCACGTGCGGCATAGGCCAGGACACGTGAATCCGACACCGGCACGCCCGCACTATTTTTCTCCAGAAACAAGCTGTCCAAAGCCTGCAATTCGCTGAGTTCGTCAGCGCTGAAACTTCCCTCGGTCTTCGATTTGAGCTCCTGTTGCACCGCAAACAATTGGCGCCGGACGTCGGTGGCCAAGGTGTAGGCTGCACCCTTTTCATCGGAGGTTTCGGCCGACGGGGGGAAACGGTCAATCTCCGCCTGAATGAGCTTGAAGGCTCCCTCGGTCTGTTTTCGAGACTCCTCAACAAGGGTCTTGTAGGCCTCGAACATCGAGGTCTGGGCAACCCCGCCCTGCCCGGCCAGCGAAAGGGCCTGATCAACGGCGTCCTTGCGCCGGATATATGCTGCAACTGCTGCCTCGCAGCCGTTGGCAAATGCACCGCCGACAACAGCCGGTTGCGCCGCCAAACGGTTCAAATCGTCCTCGGTGCGCTTCAACGCACGCAACTCGGCGCGTACAGCCTTTATGCGCTCAAAGCCGGTGGCCTGAGCCTTCTGGCTCTCCAGTGTGTGTTTGATGAAAGCATCAAATCCGGTGGACACATACCGGTTCCCCTTCAGGCTGAAGCCGGCCGAAAGCCAACGAGGGGGGAAGTCGCCGCGCCCAGCCCCACCCTTGAAATACACCCAGTCGAAGGCCTCGACCAAGGCCGCGGGCGGTTTCGGGTCATTATAGAGGAAAGCGCTCAAGGGTTTGAGGAAATTCACACCGGAAAGTTCCTCCGCGGTGAGCCCGCCAGCGCGATTCGCGATCATACCTTCCAAGTGGATGAGAAACGCCAACGCTTCGGTGCTCGCCGGGGTCCAATTGTCGCTGGACTGTTCCACCTTATTGCGGGCGGCCTGCACAAGCGGAGCCACCACGCCGCACTCAAATACCGTCCGCTGTGCACCCTTGCGGCTTGTGTTTGCGTCGACCACCACCTGGTTGAGTGGTTTGAAAACCCACGGGACCTGGATGTCCGCTTTTGTCAGTTCAGCGAGTTTGCGATGAAACTCGTCGAGGCGAATACTATCCGAGCCTACCTTGATTTCCTGTGCTCCGTTGAACACATAATTCAAGCTGCCCTTCAATTCAGGGGAGACAATAGGCCACCAAGGGCCCGCCTGCCAACCGCTGCTCGCGGCCTGCCAGTAATCGGTTTCGCGCCCGACACTTTCCCTCAAGGCCTTTGAACCAAACCACGAAAACCCGAACAATAGAAAGAGTCCAAGGAACCCGCAGCCAAAGAGCATCGCCTGACGGCGCCGCAGCATCCAGCGGGTGTTCGACGCGCCGGTAACCAACCCTCGTTCCTTGAATATCTTCTCGACGAAAAGATCGCGCAGGAAATAGGAGCGCTCGCGCTCCCAGTTTTTCCCCTCAGGCAGCGAGTCTACAGACACTCCGATAGCCTCGGCCAGGTCGGCGTCCAGCGCCGAGCCTTCCCGCATCGACGACGCAAAATAGATCCCGCGAAGGAACAGAGGTTTGCCGCCCCACTGATTGGGAGTGAACACAACTTCCAGGTACCTACGCAACCGCGGGGTGAGCAATTCTATGCTTGCGGGCAAGGAGAAGAGGGAATCGATCTCGTCTATCCTGCGGCTATCGCCCGAATCACTTGGCTGGGCGGGATACTGCAGCAGGCCCATGCGCCGGCGGCGGATGCGTTGGATAACACTCTGAAAATGCTGATCAACAAGCTCAGGTTTGAAAGTATCGTCCAAGGGGGTCGGATTCGACCAGCCGAGCATCTGATGCTGGAGTTGGGGATCGGTGAGATTATTGAAGAACTCCCGAAAACCATTTATCAGATCGCACTTGGTGATCACCACAAACACCGGGAAGCGCACATCCAGGGACCGCTGAATCTTATTGAGTTGGTCTACGATGCGCCCGGCCTTCTTTGCAACCTCATCGGCGTTGTCCTTGATCAAACTGTCCGAAGGCAGCACCAAGATGAGGCCGTTGATGGGGCAGTTCTTGCGTGACCGCTTCAACATGCCCAGAAACTCATCCCATTCGCGGGTGGTGGCCGCGCCCACCTCGGGGAATACCATCTTCCCGGCGGTATCCAAGATCACTGCATTATTGGTGAACCACCAATTCATGTTGATGGTGCCACCGATGCCCTGCATCTCGTCCTGCAGGCCAGGAGGGAACCCAACATTGCAGTGGCGAATCGCCTCGGTCTTGCCGGCACCGCTTTCGCCGATCACCAGATACCATGGCAAAGCATAGATGTCCTTTCCGGCCGATCTAAACGTAGCCAACCCGTCTTGGAACTTGCGCCGGAGGTCATCGAGCTTGGCCCGGTGAGCCGGATCGCTGATACCCCGGGGAGAGAGAGACCCGTGCTCGGTCAAGTCGCCCCCCATGCTCGCCGCTTTGCGCCGCTTGAGCAGAAAGACGACCAGAAGATAAAGGCCAAAGATAAGAGCGACCACGAGCAGGCCGATCAGCACAATCCACATGGCCTTGGGATTGATCATATTGGCAACGCCAACCAAGCAACCGGCCGCAAGCAGCCCCACTAATGCTTTGACCGACGTGGGCAGTTCCGAATTCTGGTCCATGATAAAATGCAGGAGGTTAACGGGGGGCAGTAATGCTGGCAGGATCGTGCGCGGTGACAGTGTCGAGCGCCCGGCGAAGCTCAGCGGAAGAGGTGCGGAACAAATAGATATTCGCCACCACAACTACCAGAATCAATCCGACAAATAGTATCCCGATGCCGATCAGCCTTGTGCCTACCGGCAGCGGAAGGTTGGCGGTATTGGTATGTTCGTAGGCTTCGGGGCAGATCCTCGCTGCATCGTCGCTTTCGACAAAAGTACGGATGCGTGGGGCCATCTCCATCATCTTGCGCCGCAACACGTCCGGCTGACCGGAATACCATCCGCTGAAACCCACACCCAGGCAGGTATAGTAGACGACCAGGCGCTCGGGCGCGTCGTCGCCGCGATCGGCCATCGTCTCCTCAAGAAGCTCGTAGAAGCGTTCGTCACCGGCGAGCTCCTGGCGTTCAAAGGCAAGGCGGTTGTCGTTCCACTCCGAGGCGAAGTGGAGCCGGCTTTCCGAAATAAGCGAATCCACGAAGAAGATCAGAGGCAGTTCGACCCTCTGATATTGCCCTGCCAAGCGATGGTCGCTCTTGGAGGCCTCCGCCATCTTGCTGAAGAGGTCGCGCACTTCGGATCGCACGGCCTCGTACTCGATGCTCGCCCCTTTGCGCGCAACGCGGTTCAGGCGGCACACATATTGAAACAAAGGCTCCGTCAAATCGGGTAGTTTCATGGCAGGTCAGCTCGGCAAAGTCATATAAAGGCTGATCTGGAAATCGCTGGCCTCAAAACCCGGCCAGCGTACTATGGCGGCCTTCTCCAGCATGATCAGCTCCCATATCCGCACGCTATCAACCCGCAGCACACGGAAATAGTGGAGGTCGGCCTGGGCGGGAAGCTGCATCGGCGGCACGCGATCCTCCTTCAACTTCGCACCAAACACCACCGCTGTAGCCTTGCTGCGCGGCATGAACTTGAACTTGTTGACGTCCTCAACCAAAGCCAACACCGATCGGTATTCCTGCTTGGTCTTGATCGCGAGGAAGTAGTCGGTGGGCTGAGTGAAATGCTCCTCGGAAAACGTGGCAGCGTAGAATGTCGGTTCTCGGCGGAAATCCACTTTGATATAGCTGGCGGCAACCGAGCCCCTCAGCATAGCCCTTACCTTTTTAGTGAGGACACTGAACACATGATAGAGGTTGTCATGCCGGTAGGCCGGCGCTTCGAACTCATCCTGGTCGGGCCGCAAAGCTGCGAGCTCGCCCAGCAGCTCGCGAAGCTCCAGATACCACTGGAACGGCGGGATCGCCCCGGCGTCGAGCAGGGCCGGCATCCGCCCGCTATAACGGTTGAGGGTGCGCAGGCGCATGACCTGTTCAAACTGCGGACCACGCATCGAATCGATGCTGAAGCCTCCGCGATTGATCTGCACCAGCAACTCCTTGCGACTGGCCTCGACCTGATTCACGAGATCGCGCACCATCTGCAGCAATAGCGATGAACTCTTGAGGAAAAGACAGGGCGGCACATGCTCGGTATCCAGCCGGGGCTGCCCAACCTGCTCACCCGTGCCCATCGTCACACGCAGCAGAGGCACAACCTCCAGGTCCGACTTGTCGTCCTGTTCCAGTACGAAGCGAGCGTTGAGGCGGCGAACCAATACAGGCTTGAGCCCATCCCCCGTGTTTTCGTCTGTGACTTCAACTTCGGCAACGCGGTAAATAAGCTTGGCGCTGGTATCAACAGCCCGTCCTGTCTCAATGGTATTCGCCCGCTTCTCCTGCCAGACAGGCAGCCCGAGGAATATCATCGCGCTTCCGCTGCTGCTGGCCAGGATCGGTTTGAGATCGAGCGAAGGCAGGTCGGCGTTTTCCGGGAAACACACCTCACGGCCGCTGGGCATGAGGACGCGCAACGAATCGAAACGCAGACGGAAATTGGCGAGCTCGTCGGGAGAAAGCTGGGCCTCGATTATCCCATACGAATGAGGCCAATAGAGCCGGCGGTCCCGATTGGCCAGATCCTGGTAATCCTGCTGCATCCGTTGCAGGTGCTGGGGTTGCAGAAAAAGTCCTTCGTGCCAGTGAATTTGCATGGAATAGTGGCCTGGTTCAGGCTTGGGTTTTCGGGGTTCCGCGAATCACGTCTTCAGTATATTTGACAATAATCTCCTGCATATCCGCTTGGATGCTCGCCTCGGTAATCTCCTCGGTGAGCGCGGCATACTTGCGCCAGCACTTGGTCTCTGTGCCTGTAAGCACCGAGCCGCCGCCCTCCATCTTGACAAGATCGCGCACCGCATCCGGCGAGTAGCGGGTAAGGTACCTCTTCGTAAATGCACGCCCAACCTGCGAGATCGAGCCCATCATGATGGCAACCAACTGCCGAGTGCGCTCGATCTGCTGGGCCACTAGCAGGTCGGGGACCTCATTATCCCCCTTCAGATAGCGCCGCACCAAATTGCGCATATCACCCAGAGCGGTATCGCGCTTGACCGTAGATTTCGGGGCCAGCGTCTTCCAGGTCGTCCAGACCAGTTGGTCGAGCTTAACCAGGAATTCCATCTGCTGGATGATGAGCTTTTCGAGCCGGGTAGCTACAATCGCCTCCCCCGGCGCAAGAATAAGATGCTTCCGCAGCGCTGTATATCCCTCTGCCGAGCCAGCGTCCGGAGCCTCCACCAAGCCAAGCTCAACCATGGTGTCCCTGCACTTCTGCCGCTCCTCGGCAGTCATGCGCGGTGCGATCCGCACCATCGCCTGCAACAACTCGTCCACGCTCTCAGGTTCGCGCGGAGCGGCCGGCGCGCCCTCAGCAGCCCGCTGCCAGGAGGGGAATCGCTCGTTCAACGCATCGAGATACGTCTGGCGCTTGCCCATCGACACCTCCCCCAGTTGACTGCGGAGCTCTTCCGTGAGGTAGGCCTGCCGGGTTTCGCCAGGCTCATCCGCATAAGTCGCTTGGATCAGGCGCAAGCGACCAGCCACTTGCTCAGCCCAGCGATTCTCATCAGCTTGGAAAGAATGAAGCGTGTTGGATTGATTCATGAAAATACGCTCCCGCCATTGATATATCCATGGCCCCGCACACACCGCAGCAACCGCTGCCGGTTGGGGGTGCTGAGAAATATTCTCACTTCAAGCGTGGTTTGGCGGCCTTGATAACCGCTTGCCAACGTACTATTTGGAGGGATGTGCAACGAGGGAGTGGGTTGCGCGCCGGGCGCAAAACGAACAGGATGGGTAGGTGGTTTTCGAAAACCCCGCCTAATGGGTGATGGTGAACGGAATCGTCTCTTCAACAATAACGGCTACGGACTTCTTTCCTTTTCTTCCAGGCGCGTACTTCCACTGTTTTACCGCGTCAATTGCAGCCTTCTCAAACTCCGGCCGGCTGGTTTTCAGTACCCTCCAATTTCGAACAGTGCCATTGCGGTCAACCCACAATGCTAACGACACCGTGCCCTCAATCGAGCGCTTTCGCATCTCAGCGGGATAAATCGCATCGGGCGAGCTTCTCGATTTGCTTGGGGCAGCGTCCCAGTTGGCTTGGGTATAGGCTTCACCATATTCGCCTATCATATCCTTAGTCGCCTCTGGGAAAGTAGTCGCCCGGCCAGCGATTGCCACTTCCACGACCGGAGTCTCTTTCACTTCGGCGGGGGCACGTGGCGTAGGAGTCTTGGGTGGCTTGATGGTCACAGGAGGCTCAGGATTCCGCTCCGAAATTTCCACTCCATAAGCAGGCATGTTGGCCAGCCCACGTTCGGCAGCCAGTCCATTGAAGAATTCCTCCAACCGGTGATGCCGTTCGCGCAGTCCCCTATATGCCACCCGGTCACTGGCGAGATCGGAGGCAGATGCTCCTGCCAGCACTTGGTCGCTCCGCGCCCTCCAATCCTTGGCAAGGGCCGATCCCTCTTCTCCGTAGTGGATGGCCCGCGCTTTCAAAAGCCAAGCCGCAGGATCCGGTCGAACGATAAGAAGAACCTGATCCAACTCACCGGATATTCTTTGCAAGGCCGCAGCCAAATCCTCCGAATCCTGCCGCGCCATCGCGAGGTCTTTACGGACCAGCGAAGGGGCCAGCAATTCCTGTACACGGCGGCGCATATCGTCGAGCTGCGGGCGCAGCCGCACGCTAGCCGCCTGTTGGTTGCCGGCCAGAACTGATGGCGCAATCTCCTCCTCGGCGATCGTGGCCAAAACGTCGCCGCACGCGCGAAGCATCTCGGTCCATTTATGCGCCTGCCTAACATCGTCCGAACCGGAAACAATATAGTAGTCCTGCAACTCGGTCTCCCAGCGAGTAATCACATCGCCAGTAACCGGTCCGGAGTAATCCCGCAGAAAACTTTCCTTTGCAAACCGATCCAGCGCTATCCGGCTGGTCCAGTCCGTCCGCGCCAAAGCCGCTAGCCGGGCCAGATTCTGATTCGCCTCGGCAAGCTGCTGCTTGAGTGCTGCGAGGCTCTCGGCCCCGGCAGCGCGTTCCCGATAATAGGCAGTGAGCTCCGAAAGTACAGGGTCCGCGGTGGCCACCAGCGCGGCGTGGTGGCGATCCATCTCCTGAATAAACTGCTCGAACTGCCCCGCTACGGAGGCGGCGGCCAGGGCCTCGTTAATGGCCTGCGCAGTAAGCATCGGATCGGCCGCGCGCAGAGCCGTTTGGCGCAACTCCTGGGCTGGCTGTTTCCAACCGAACTTATCAAAGCGCTCAGCGACACCGCTCAAGCGGGTGCGAACCGGCCACTCCTCTAACGTCTTTTGGATTTGCTCTACCGTCTTATAGGCTTCGCAAACTTTCCGCACAACTGCACCTTTCCTGGCCACTTCCGCCAATTGGGTAGGCGATCCGGGCAGGTCGCGCAGGCTCGTCAAGCTGCTCTCTTTGAAGCGGTCATCGAACTTTCTGGGATCGAAAGAGCCATTGTGTTTCACTGTGGCGGCGATGGCGTCAATCACCCTGCCCTTCAGAAAGGGATCGCGGCTCCACGCCTCAATATTGGCGGGACTGTCGGCCGTCTCCAAAAACTTGCCAAACCAATCGAAGTAGGCGCCGCAATACAGAGCCCATTCTGGTGGAATAGTCGCGCTGTCGGGCAGGCTATTACCAAGCGCCTCCGCCCAGCTCTTGATACGATCCGGCACCTTGTCATAGGGGGTGAAGCGCAGACACAATACTGCACCGATCACTGTGCACACAGGCACTCCCACCCCAAGGATCACGGGCCATGACGGTCTACGGGAAAGGGCCAGCGGGACCAGGAGCCTTTGAATCGCGGCCCAATCAAGATCCTCCGGCTTCGCAGTCGGGTTGAGCAATCTATTGCAGAGCTGACGCCACCCTTCACCATGCCGGCCCAAGCGTTTCCACTCGGGGCCCGCCTCCAACGGCCATCCAATGACCGAGTTCGAGTCGTAGCGCCGGCAGCGCACGAGTTGCACTACAATCTTGCCCAGTTCCTGAAAGTCCGCAGCACGGGCGTCGGCCGCCACCAATTCGCGCCTGGGCTTGAGGTCCGCCAACAACAGCGGAGCGCCACGCAACGGCCCCTCGTTATCGATGAATATATTTGCCGCCTTGAGATTGCCATGCGGCCGCTGCAACACCTGCTCCAACTCCCGCATGCCCTCTATAACCGAGGATACTATCCAGTGGAGCGTGGGTCCATCGACAGGGATGCGCCCATCCAGCACTCGCTCCAGCGAACGCGGATAAAAGCGAGTAACAAACCACGACTCGCCCGGCTTGGTGCTGGTCGCCTCCACCTCCACCCAGTGCCGTGAGGCGGCAGCGGTGAGCTTCTGCAGGTCGCCGACAGCCTCTCCAAAGGCCTGGAGATGCGCCTCGGCGCGCTCCGAATCATCAAGCCACTCCTCAATATTGCAGACCGTGACGGCTATATCGCCCCCACGGCCGGCCACGCCACGGCCTTTCCACACCGTGGTGCGGGTGCTGCGGCTATGCTCCTCAGAAGTCTCGTATGCTCCGAAAACCGGCATGCTCAAATGGGTAGCTAAGTGCTTTTATTTTTCCTTCTTCGGCGTGAGCAGGCGAATGCCGCTGGCCTGGATGCGCAACTGAAGCCCCTTGCCTGCATTCGGCCATTCGCGACTGTCGAGCGGGAGAATCAGCCGGCGCGGGTCCGCATTGCCCTCAAGTTCAGGCGCGGCGCCCGGCAAATCGACGAGCACAACGAGATATAGAGCCCCGGTGTTGAGCCAGCGCTTCCAGATCGGGTCGGTGATCGCAAACACCTGCACGGGGGGCTTGCCCTGACCAAACTGGAACACGACTTTGTCGGAATCCCGACGCAGCCGGTCGCCCGGCTGCCAATAATCGCTCACCGGGTAGGATTGCAGCTTCGGCAGATCAGAGGCTCCGTTGGCTCCGATGATATCCAACTGCACAGACCCCGTGGCCAGGGAAGGATCGAGTTCGATGCTCACATCGTAGCTGCGCGGCGACGGGGTGCTCGCACACCCGCCGAAGAAGAGCGCCGCCAGCCCGAGCAGGCCAAGCAGCCATGATTTGTTTGCCATGGAGGATTTCATAGAGGTGTAAATAGCGGAGTGGAAAGAGGAGAATTCAGGGGGCGATCACCTAAGGCGATCGATAATGGCGGCGACTTCGTTGTTGGATCTCCAGTCGGAGAACAGCAGCCCGCGTGAGCGAAGCAGCAGCTTGTCGAGATCTACCAGCGGGCCGTCGAACACTCGTTCAAGCGCGAAATTCGAGACATCCGCGAAGTCCCGGCAGTAACTGTCGGGCACATGGCCCGGGAAAAAGCGCGCAATCGCTGCGAGCACCTCCCACCACAATTCCTCGGGGATGAAGTTGAACGCATCCTCCGCGGTCATGCCCTGATGGGAGAGCCGGTGAGCGCCCAGCGAGGCCGTCCAACGCGGGTCCTCAGCGGCGAGGCTCTTGACTCGATCCCCACCAAAAGTCCTGCCTGCGGCCCCCTCCACGCCCAGTTGGCGCGCCAGACTGAGCACCTCGTCAAGGGCCACGCTCAGGCTGTTGGTGCCGTTGACGAGCAGTATTCGCACGGCGAGCACGCCCAGCGCATACAGATCGCACGGCGTGCTGAGCATGGGAATGGTCTCAAACGAAGTGCCGCCAAAGGGGCTGCCCTCCGCTTCCCTCAGGGCTCGCGCCAAGGGCGGGGCAAGATTCTGAGGCACCGTGCGGAACCGCGCCTCGCCCTGGGCCAGCCCCTCGGCCGTGTCCAGATTGGCGAACAAATCGGTGTGGCCGATGGAGAGCGGCAACTTCAGCCAGAGCAGATCGTGAGGGCTCAGGCGCAGCCGCTCGGAGGTCACCAGCGTGCCCTCGATACTGGTGAGGTCGCCGGTATCCGTGAACACACGCCGGATGCGCACCGTGCCGCTGCCCCGAGTGGGCAGGCCCAGAAACTCCGGCCGGAAGATGGTCGAGGCCGCGGCATCGAGCGGCAGGAAGTGGCGCATCTCGCTGGTCTTGATGGGCAGGTCCACCGCCTGGCCGGGCTGCACCGGAGCCACCCTCGCCGCCCAAAATATCGGCAGCCCCGGGGCCGGGTGCCCCAGCTCCACACGGAAACTCTCCGTGGACAGATTGAGCATCGGCAGCTTGCGGCGCGCCACGCTCTCGCGGGTGAGCCGCACCAGACTGCTGAGCAGTTGCAGGCGTAGGTGAAACCCCTCGACAAAGCGCCCCGGCCGGCCGCAGCCGCCCAGGAAAAAGTGCTCCCCGCCCTGCTGCATCCGGTCCCAATCGTTGAGCTCGGAATACAGCCCGGCCGGCCTCACGCTGCCCGAGCCCACCGCAACGCCCTCCCACGGCTTCCCCCCGAGCAGATCCACGTACTCCTCCAAGCCCAGCGGGGGATGGCGCCTCACCATGAGCAGGCCGCCCTCGGGGTTGAACGCAACCAGGGCGACACCGGGAGGGATGAGGCAGGCCATGGGCCGCACCGCCGCCCCCTGCGGAGCCCCCGGAGTGACCGGGTAAAACGGACCGACGCCAGCCCCGCTCGGCTCGGCGGCCGCCAAGTACCGGTGCAGCGACGCCGTGTACTCCGGCAGCCCCGCAGTCCGCAGCGCGGCATCGTCTTTGCAGATACGCAGTGCCCTGCCGCTGGCCGGGTCCACGGGATGCCAAGGCCTGCCGTTCTCCACATCGATGTAGACGGGGCACGGCGGCTCGCTCTCCCACCCGGTGGTGATGTAGGCGGGCCCGTCCGCTTCGCACAGCAACTGGGCCGCCAGACTCCACTTCGCATCCAGTACACTGTTGGAGAGATAGGCGCGCTGAGTCACCATGCTGGACTCAAGGCCGGCGAGAGTCTGTACCCAGATTTCAAGCCATTCGCGCACCTGGCCGGCGCGGTCGACCTGTGCGCCCAGATACACTCGGGCGTTGGCCGTGCTGCGCAGCAGCACGAAGGGCGAGGCCGCCGGGTTGGCATGGGCCACCCGCACCACCACGCTCAGGCATACCGGCTGGGCGGCCTGGGCCTCGTCCAGCGCCACGAACCGGAAATCGGCACCGTTGTTGGAGAGGGTCTGGGGTTTCTTGGGCGTGCTCATGGAGCGTCGGTTTTCGGTAGTGCTAGCCGCCAATCATCACCGTGGGACAACCGGCCACGATCACCCCGCCGTGCGCGGTGGAATCGCCCATACGGGCCGCGGGCTTCCCTCCGATCAACACCGTGGCGGAGCCCTTGGCGATAGTATCCGGCGGTCCTACACAAATGAGCATATCCCCCAACACAGCCGCAGGCAGCCCGCCGAGCAGCACCGTGGGTACGCACGGCCCCAAGATTGGCCCCCCTACATGGGGAATTGGCGGTGTGCCCGGAGTGACCATCGGGCAGGTGTGCATGTCTGAGAGTCGGGCGGCTGGTGGCATGAGCGGGGTGAGCGGGCGCGCCGTAGAGCGCTGGATGAGCACACGCTACGAAGACGGGGCCGGGCAATGCAACTCTTCCGCAAGCTTACGCTCAGGGATTTCGCGTATGTCCGGAGTGGGTTCGGCCGGGGGCATCGCGTCGCCCTCGCCGCCAAGCGCACGGCTCGCGTCGTGCGGCCCTCGGCGCGCGATGATTATCCGCTCGATGCTCGCCGCTCGCCGCTCGGCCCGCTCGGCGTGCGGCCCTCGTCGCTCGACGCTCGTTCGGCCCGGCGTTCGTAGGAGGAGGGTGCTTGCACCGATCGGGGCGGGCTGCTCGTAGGAGCGTGCGCGCACGCGATCTGGGCTCTGAAGCGCGTGAACGCTCCCACAATGGTTACGGCTCGTCTGTCGTCCCGCATCCCCCGAATCCAATCGCTGGACGCCGGTCGCGCGTCAGGCTCGTCGCTCGTCGCTCGACCCTCGGCCCGCTCGGCGTGCGTCCCACGTCGCTCGTCCGGCTCGTCGCCGGTCGCGCGTCCCTCGACACTTGTCCGGCTCGCCGCTCACCGCGCCTCCTCACACCTGCGCAGCGATCAAAAATCCTTTCTCGAGAAAGGGCTTGTAGAGCTGGCACAACTCGGCAGCGGCGGCGGCAGGATCCTCCAAGGCAGCCAAAGCCTCCGCTGCGGTCGGCTTCTGGAGAGACCCCGCCAGGGCTGCGCCCCCCGCCTGCGGCCCGCCCAGGGCCGACTTCGCACCGGAAACCATGTCCGCGCCCGCTTTTGCCTTGGCCAGTGCTGGATTTGCCAATGCGGCCGCTCCCGCCTTTGCGGCGAGCGATCCCGGCGCAGCCAGCCCCGCAGCACCGGAGGCCAACAGGCCCCCGCCACCAAGCCCGGCGGCCCCAGCGGCCCCTGCGGCCAAGCCGCCTAGGGCCGGCCCACCCGCCCTCGCAGCCTGAAGTGCGGATACGGCGGCCCCCGCCTGCCCTGCTCCACCCACCCCGGAGGCCGTAGCCAGTTTTCCCGCTCCGGCGGTGGCCAAATCGGCTGCGGTGGGCAGCGCCGGGCTGCCCGCGCCCACAGCGCCAGCGGCCGCCGCTAGCCCCGCAGCATCCAGAACCGGCTGACCGGCGGCATCCAGCTTGGGCACAGCAGGCAACTGCACCCCGGGCTTGGACAGTGCTGCCGAAAGCATGACCGATCCCAACACCGCCTTGCCCACGAGCGGATTCGGCGTTGTTGCCGCACCTGTCCCGCCCGCAGCCACTGAGCCTGTGGGCGTAGCCCACGCAGCCGCCTGGGCGGCCCAGGCACCGGGACCTCCAAATTCAGCAGCCTTCGCGGCCTGCGCTGCAGCGGCCTGGTTGGCCTCAGTGGGCCAAGCCAGCCATTTTTTTCCCGCTTGGGCCGCAGCCAAATCGGCGGGAGTCTGCCGGGCGGCCACAAGATCGGACGCCTCCGTAGCCCAGCGCACGGCATCCCTTTCCGGCAGGCCGTACGCGAGCACGCCAGCGGCCTCCACCGGCTTCTCCCGCTTGATCAGCGCGTCGATATAGGCCGGCGGCTGGTCAGGTGCCCCGGCCAACGGGGTCTGCTCTGCACGCTGGACAATCGCGGCCGCACTCTGGTTGCCCAAGCGAGGCATCGAGGTAGGCACCGCTATCGGGGTCGCTACGGCCTTCTGAATCGCCGGTTTCGCCGCAGAGAACAGATTCGAGAAAAAGGACATTGGAGCGCCCATGATGTACAGGCATCCAGCAGGGCTCGGCAAGTGCCTTCGGTGCCGGGTGCAGGCCGGGCTCACTATTGTCCGAGCTGTGCTTCGCCGTACCCATGCAGTCCGATTGTAGGATCGGACCTTGTGTCCGTACCGCTTTCCGTGGATCGCCTTCAGCCTTCAGTTTTCAGCCTTCAGCCTTTTCTTCCCCTAGGGTCGGGCCTTGTGGCCGTACCGTTTCGATCACTGAGGGTGCGTCGTGCCGGCGTTCTTCGCTGCGAGGAATGCGGGAGCCACGCTCCTACACCACCGCTGGAGCCCAGATCAGAGTGCTAAGGCCATCGTGCTGCAGGGTTACGCCTCAGCGCCCACACGTTACGAATACCGCAACGAGCTCCTCGGCGAGATCCCCGGCTCGGTCACCCACCCCATCGCCCGAGCCCGAGTCTGGGACTCCGCCACCGCCGCCTACCGCGACACCCAGTGGACCGTGTCGTGGTCGGATCTGGCCGGCCGCACCCTGCGCGCCGTGATGGCCGATGGCGCGTACGCCGAGAACTTCTTCAACGAAAATGGCCAGCTCGAGCGCTCCGTAGACCCCGACGGCGTCGCCTCACTTTGCGCCTACAACGCCCGCGGCGAGCGCTACCTCACCGCTGTGGGTCCCAACCGCAACGGCCAGATCGACTACGCCGCCCCGGCCATATCAGCCGCACCACCTCCGCCTTCGCCACCAAGCTTTGGGAAGGCCTGCCCATCCGCGTGGCCCGCACCACCACCGAGCGCCAGAACCGACCCGTCCCTAATCCGACCTCGCCTACGAATTGGCCGAGGAAGAAGCCGAGCTTGCGGAGGGGGAGGCGGATGAATAGCCGATGCACCATGAAGTTTACCGTGACCATCGACCGCGACGAGACCGGAGCCTGGGGCGCCGAGTGTCCGGCGATCCCCGGTTGCGTGAGTCAGGGAGCGACCAAGCCGGCCGCGCTCAAAAACATCCGCGAGGCCATTGAACTTTGCCTGGAGGTGCGCGCCGAGCGAGGCCTGCCGCTGACCATCGAGACCCGGCAAGTGGAAGTGGCCATCTGATGCCCACCCTGCCAACACTGGGCGGTCGGGCGGTGGTGAGGCCTTCGGTCGGGACGGTTGGATACTGGCCCGCAAGAAGGGCAGCCACATGATCCCGGTGAAGGAAGGCAGCTGGGCGACATTGTCGGTACCCGATCACAGCGAGATCGCGCTGGGCACCCTGCGCAGCCTGATCCGAGCGGCCGGGCTGACCGCCGAGGCGTTTATCGCTTTGGTGCGCAAGTAAACCGGCTCGCCGCTTCCTCTTTAGCCGCCTAGCGTGGCGACCGTAACAACGGTCGCCCCATTTCGCTCGATGCCCTCCGGCCCGCGCAGGCGCGGCAGCTGCTTGGCGTCGCCGTCACGCCGCCTGCTTCGCGCTCCCCGCTGTAACCACGCACGCCCGACAAGCCGCCCCGCGGCCCGGAAACCCGAGACGGGGTATTTGACCTCCCGTCCACCCGCTCGCGCCCGGCAAGTGCTCACGCAAAGCCTTGGCGCGCGCCAGAAAGACGCCGTGTTTGGGTACGAAGTCGCACTGGGCTGCGTTGTATATCTAAACAGCGGCGGCACAGAGGTGGCCGCGACCAAATATAGCCCATACGGGACAGCAAAGGGGCACTAAGGGTTACCCAATCTACGTGGAGACCGCCGGATATCGTTTGCGCTATGGTGCGCAAATTCAGAAATTCGTCGAAAATCGGAAGCTCGCACCGCCCGATCAGCAGCATTGTCACGGGATAATTCACGACACCTTCCCCTCCATCTAGGGCCAAGAGCCAGCAAACCTCATCGACGTTTAGTGCGTAGCGAATCCTTTTCTCGAGGAACCGGATGCGTTAATTGCGCTAGTCCGGTCCCGTGGGGGTGTCGGCGGTAAACCGCCGACACCACGGATGAATTGGGTTTTGACAAATCTACTCGGTCCTGCGGGATAGTGTGATCTATGCGGCGCAAATTAAGAAATGAACCGAAAAACGGTGAATGCGAGGAGTGCGATTCGCCGCATTGTAAAAGGTAGTCAAAGCCCGCTTATGCACGCTCAGGAAGGCGGCATCAAGCTGCTGACCAAGCAGAAGTTGCAAAAGGGGAACTGAGCTGGAGCGCCTGTTGATCATGAACCGCTGTGCAATAACCGCCCGCCATGGGAAATAACGCCGAACCCAATCCCTGGGCACCCTGGGTGAGCTGGAGTTTCCCCGGCACGTTTGCCCATCCGGGCTACCCGGCCGGAGGCACGGGCCCGGGCTATGCGCGCTGCCCGGGGCCGAGCGGAACAGGCTTTGCGAGCGGGCGAGCCCCCGATCCGTTTTCCCCGGCCGGCCGCGCAGTCCAACCGTGGGAGGCGGCGGCCGAGTATGCGAAGTTTGAGCTCGACCGGGCGAGGGAGAATATCGGTCGCGCGGTGACTTGGGACGCGCTTCGCTCTGTGGCCTTCCAGGCGCTGGGTCCGAAGAGCTTTGGCTTGGGCGCTTGTTACGGGATGGTTAAGAATCCGGCCATGAGCGTGGTGGGGTTGGTTCAGCTGCAAAGAATGCTGATCGAAGCCGATCTTTACGAGCGGCTTACACACCGCGTTTCCTGGAAAATGATGCTTACGCCGGGCTGTGTGTTGGGCCTGCCGCAGCTCTATGAAGTCGGCTTCAATCTTATGAGGTTCGCCGGCGTCATAAATATCGACGACCTCAAGCGCTCTTATGAGGCGCGGGAAGCTCTGATCAAGAACGTGGAGGAAATGATCGATCACCCCGTCGATGCCTTGGGCAAGATGACCGATCAGATGAAGGCCAGCTACCTGGCCAAATGGAATCGGTTCCGCGAGCTCATGAAGCAACCCGATCTCAAAAGCCAGTTCGAGGCCGGTGAGATTTTCGGGGATGTGCTGATGGAGGTCGTGATGCTGGTGCTCACTGCGATCAGCGTCGCCGGAGCAGCCGCAAAACTCGCCGCGAAAGTCCCGCAGCTCGTCCGCCTCGCCAATCTCATCAAAGGGGCCCGCGCTGCCGAGGCGGGTGGTGCCGCCGCAGAGGCCGCTGAGGGGGTAAAGGGTTCCGGCGTTGCTAAAGCCGTGACGACCGCTGAACGCGCCCCTGCGCGTAACTGGCAATATGCGGCAAAACAAACAGGGAGAACCGAACCCGGCGCTGTGCCCAAGACGCCCGAATATGAAGCTGCGATGAAACAAGCTGAATCTCGGACGGCCCCCCCGGCTCCGGATGGTTGGCCACAAATGTCCGATCGTACGGCCACAACATTCGGAAGTGAACCCCGGCCCGTCGAATATCCGCCAGGAACAAAATTGTACCGCGTAATTGACAGCGACAAATCCGCATCAGGAAGTTTTTGGTCAACCGAGCCGCCGCCCTCGACAGAGGGAGCTTGGCGAGGCAGTGCTGCCGTCAAAGACCCATGGAATGGTGATGGTGGCTATGTCCAACACCAAGTGGGTCCTGAAGGACTCAAAGCGTGGGCCGGTTCTGCTGCCCCGCAAGAAGCTGCGACTACAGGGTCGGTACTGCCTGGCGGCGCTCAGCAAGCTTGGGTCCCTCCGAACTCCATCACGCCAGTCAATCCCCCGCAACCGACTCCGTGGAATCTAACAGCGAGCAAATAGTCATATGGATCCCGACATTACATCATTAAAGCCACGCGCTAATGCGCTATTGTTGTCTGCCGGTCGCTTGCTAGAACTCTTGAAAGAGGCCAGGATTGAAGCTTCACAATCACGCAATGCATCGCAACGGTCCGGCGCAGAGCACTGGTCAGATCAGGCAATAGAGAATATCTCCGTCAGCATCGGGGTGACACGAACAGCGCTGGAGCAGAAGAACCCAGCAGATCTCGCGCATGTTGCAGGTGAATTTGCAATGCTTGGCCGATATGTCGACGACTATGACTATTCGTGGTTTAGCAAGCGGACTGAACTCGACCAAATCCTGGGAGTAGTCTGTAAAACAGGCGCATCTATTCATATATCTATCGAAACGTTTGATCCTCGAAATCTCGCCGCCGCAAAGAAGGCCCTTGAATGAGGGCCGTGCAATCCTCCCATCTCTTGGGAAGTATTCTGGATGCAGGCCGACCCGAAAGGCCGACCCGAAAGTCGACCCGAAAGGGTCAAACCCGAATGCCACTAAGATAGACCGTAAGTCGTTCATGTATAGTAAGATAAGTGGATAGTTGGCATGGTATTCGCTGCATGACGGCGCATGTCTCATCAGACTCTATATCTACCCGGATTCACGCGTCGGCTCTGCGGGAGCCGCGCGACAGCGGCATCCACTAAGCTGCAAGCTCAAGGCGCATCACTCGACGGGCTGGC
>CAJCBL010000375.1 GCA_903960515.1 uncultured Verrucomicrobiota bacterium | reverse complement strand
GCGCTTTGAGAACTACCGCGCCCGCATCCTGTTTTTCTGCGGCAAACTCGACCTGCTGCCGGACATTTCCTTCGCCGCTACCCACAACAAACCGTGAAGTCCCGAGTGGTTGCGGTGGTCGTGGCTCATGATGAAGACGTGGTGCGCGAACGCCCGAACCCAAGAAAAGTATTCCCGCCTCAACGCCGCAGCGATGTGGCAACCAATGCTTCGGGAAAGGGGATATCGCTCATGGAGGGCCTGTTTCGGCCCTTGGATCGGTTCGGATTGGACAAAAGTTTCGCTACACCATGCCGGCCAGTTTTTCCGCAAGCAGCTTATCAGCAAACCAAGGCATGCACATCCGGCCGATGATCAAGGGCCGGCCTGGAGTCACGGCGCCCAAGATGGGTGGTTGCTATTCCGCGGTCCCAGCAGCGAGTTCTGGTTCGACCACTGGATCCGGGACTTAAAGACCCGCGGCGTGTCCTTTATATGGAATACTCCGCTTGAGCGCTTCGAGTATGACGGGGCGACGATCACGGCAGGCTGCTTGAATTCGGGAGCCCTCGTGGAAGCCGATCTTTACGTCCTGGCGGTCAACCCGTTTGCCGCTGCGCAGATTCTCGCCCGGACCCCGAATCTGGAGCGGCAGGCAGAACTCCGCTTGTTCAAGCCGCTCGTCCAGGAAGGCCCCCACGTGCAGGTGTCGTTTCGTATCGCCTATTACGAGCCGGTCATTTTCCCCAGGGCGCGAACAGCGGTGGTGGTGGCCGATTCCGAGTTCAATTTGACATTGTTCGCTGAGGACCAGGTTTGGGATTCCAAGGTAGATCTGGGCCGAAACGTCATGGCGTTGTGGACCGGCACCAGTTGCGTCGGCACCGTGCCGGGCCGTCTTTATAATCTCCCAGTGATGAAGTGCTCCAAAGATCAATTCCTCGACGAGGTGAAGGCCCAGATCTTGAGCTGCGAATCCTTGAACGCGCTGATCCAGGAAGCTAACGGCGGTCGAAGCCTCGCGGACTTCACGATTGCGAAGATCGAGGTCTGGCATGAGTGGATCTTTTCGCCGGAGGGCATCCGCGGCCCGCAGCCCAAGTGGGTCACGACCACTAATACGCAGCCATACCTGCCAAGCCAGGTGACTCCTGTTCCGAATCTGTTCCTCGCCGGAGCACACACCAAAACGGAAGTCGACGTCTGGAGCATTGAAGGAGCGGTGGAAAGTGGTCGGCGAGCGGCGCGGGCGATTGATCCCGCTGTCGAGGTGATCAGCCAGTACAAGCCTTGGTGGCTTCGTGCCATCAGTGCAGTGGACGATGTTTGCTACCGAGCGGGCGCACCCCATGTGTTGGACATACTCCTCGTGTCACTGCTTCTGAGCGCCGCCCTCACGATCGCACTGTTGCTGATCTAGAGTATATTTCCGTGTGCTTTGCAGAAACACCCTTGAATCAGCTTCACAGTATGAACAAAATTGAGATCTTCACTCAGAACCAGGCAGAATCAATCGGTGAACAATTGGGCATCCGGCAGGACGAATATACATTGAACAATTTCGCGCCGGCTTGGGTGTTACATTGGAGCACGACACCGTGAATCCAACGAGCGACGTTTCCTACGATGACCCGCTGATGCCCAGCAGAATCGCACCTGCCTGAGATTCCTGATTGCTACAGCCGGCTGGCTAGAATGGAAACTGCGGCCCAAAAGTTCCGGGATTCAAGAAGACATCCATAACGTGTTGCGTTCTGTCGAGATCCCAGATGACCTTAATATTCATTTTGGTTTCAGCTCGGTCCCCTGACGCGACGGCGATATCGTGGATGGACACGACGCCAACTGCCAAATTGAGCCGCCCTCGGCCTCGGATGCGCGAGCGGAAATTCCACGAGTTACGATTCCCAACGCCCGCAACGATCGGTCAACAGTATAGCCGATCGAGCACATCGTTCGGCGCCGCCATCCCATGGCGGGATGCCGCTCATTTTTGGTAGTTCTTCCGGCTCTGGTAGTCCGTAACGAAGATACTGATCACCAGCCAAAAACTCCCCGCCGCGGCCGCCGTGAAACAGAGAATGGCCAGTCCGGGATAACCGAAGAGTTGGAACCGGCTCTCCACCCGCGCCAGCAGCGACGCGCCGACAATCAGGCCCGCCAGCACGATGCCCATGGTGATGCGGTTCGCGATCTTCTGCATGCCATCCATCACCATCTTCGCGTCGGTGGCCTTCACTTTCACCTCCAACTCAGAGTTGGAGAATGCATCCATGATTCGGTTAAGCCGGGCCGGCAGCCCCACCGTGAAATCCTTCATCTCGAGGAGCGTGCTGTAGACGCTGCCCTGGGTGAGATCGTTGCGCATGCGCTGAGCCATCAGCGTCGCGACGTGGCGGCGGATGGAGGCGTTGGTGTCAAAAGTTGGGTCGAGGATCCGCCCGACCTCGTCCAGTTGCAGCATAGTTTTCCCTATCAGCACCATTTCGCTGGGGACGATGAGACTGTTATCCTGGGCAATCCGGCTCACCTCTAAAAGAGAGCGGCCGACGTTGAGCTGTTCGAGCCCCTGATCCCGTCGCAGCGCCACCAGCTGCGTGATACGTTGGCGAAACTCCGGTGCGGCAAACCCGTCCAGTTTCTCACTCATCTGGATCGCGATTTCCGCGGCGGCTTCGCCGTTCCCCTCGCTGATGGCCAGCAGGATCTTCAACAGATTCTCCTGCATGGCCGGCGCGGTGTGGCCCACCATCCCGAGATCAATAAGGGCGATGCGACCGTCATTTGTGACGAAGACGTTGCCGGGATGCGGATCGGCATGGAACATCCCGTCCACGAGCACCTGCTGCAGGTAGGCGCTGAACAACTCCTCTGCCAGCGGCGCGGCCTTCAGGTCAAGGAGAGTCAAGGGCCCCAGCGCGGTGATCTTCTGCCCCTGCACCTCTTCCATGGTCAGGACTGATCGTGTGCAATAATCCATCACGGGCTGGGGCACCTGGATGAGTTTGAACTTCTGCAGGTTCTTGCCCAGCGCGATGAGGTTGTGCGCTTCGCGCTCGTAGTTGAGCTCCTGCTGAATCACCAGGCGGAACTCTTGGAGAATGACCAGGAAACGGTGACGGCGGCCCAGCGCGGTGTGTGCGTCGAGAAAACCGGCGATCTGCTCCAGCACCTCGAAGTCCTCCGCGATTTGGCGGCGAATGTTCGGGCGTTGCACCTTCACCACCACCGCCCGGCCGTCGCGCAGGGCGGCGCGATGCACCTGCCCCAGGGAGGCGGCGGCCAAGGGCTTGGGATCGAAACGGGAGAACGCCTTGGAGATCCTGACTCCCAGCTCGGTAAGCACGATCTCCTCCACCTCGGCATAGGAGAATGGCTTCACTTTGTCCTGCAGCCGGGCGAGGGCCTGCAGATAGGCGTCGGGCAGCAAATCGGGTCGGCCGGCAAGCACCTGACCCAATTTGACGTAGGTCGGTCCCATCGCCTCCAAATCGTCGGCCAGGTGTTCGGGCGAAGCTTGGTCAGCGGCCGCCGGTGTCGTCTCGGCCCGCGGCTGGCCGTCCGCAGCCGGCGGAGAGTCGATGCCGAAACCCTCCTCTGCGCTCATGTGCTGGGCCAGATCGGAACGTCCATATTTCCATAGCAGCGCGGCGATCTGCCGGTAACGGGTGAGATGGGAGGCGGTGAGTTTCATAATGGGAGGCGGCCCCTGCCGCGAAGAACTCGCCTGCGGATGAGGCGCCGACCGTCGGCGCCGCGAGAGTCTCGGCAAGCGTAGGCTGATGTACAATTTCGCGAGCCAGACCGGCACAGCGCGGGCGATGCTTGGCCGTCCGAGACGCGACCAGACAATGCCCTTCGGCGACCTCCGGCGCCATGGGGTGTTCGCCTACCGACCGCAAGGTTGTCGCTGATCTGCCTTTCATTAGGCTGAAAGCCCATGGAGCAAGGAATCGCAGCTTTTGGGATGTCCGTCGCCGGCACAGTCTGCTGGGGGATTTGCTTTTGGTGGATGGGCCGCATTTCGGCCAAGCAGAATCACCTGATGGACCAGTTGCGCGAACAAGGCCGCCGGATTGAGATGCTTTCCAGGGTCGAGCACGATCTCATCAAGGAGGTTCATCCTCAGGTCGGCGAAATCAAGGAGGGCATGAACGAGATAATCACTGCGGTGAAAAAGAACGCGGCCGACCAAGTTCTCGCCGCCAAGAAATGAACGCTGAAATGCGATGAGAACCGAACATGACTCGAGGGGCGAAGTGCCGGTGCCCCACAGTGCACTGTACGGCGCATCCACCCAACGCGCCGTGCTCAACTTCCCGATCAGCGGACACGGCCTGGGCGCGGCTCTCATGATCGCGCTGTTGCTGATCTAGTGTAGTGCCGCCGCCGGCATGCGCAGCCCCATAACCCGCAGTGTTATCGCCCCTCCGATCTTTGCTCTCAGCCGGCATAGGGCGTGCGGGAGAACCGGAACCCAGCAAAAGCCGGCTTAGGCACAGCGTAGGGTTACACCCCATTGGACGGCTCCTGATCCTTGGTATTGTCGCCCCACGTTGAAAACCTTGTTCACGTCGGAGGCGATTTCCAGGCGAGGGCGTTCGGGCGCCAACCAGACCGCGGACGGAATGTTGGAGATCACGTTGGGCAATCCGCTGAAGAATGGCATCGGGACACGAGGCCCGAATCCCGAGTTGCGCTTCGCCGCCGCATATTCTGCCTGTTACCTCAGCGCATTGACCGGTGCGGCCAAGAAGCTCGGTACAACGATCAAGGATTCCACCGTACGGACGTATGGTGGGCCTAACCGAGGAAGACCACGTTGGCTTCCGCTTGGCGGTGGAGCTGCATGCGCACATCCCCGGAGTAGCTCACACCCAAATTCAACGCCTCATGGAGGAAGCGCACAGGACCTGCCCCTATCCCAAGGCGTTACGCGGCGAGGCCTCCGTCGAGCTGGTCGTGGACTAGCCGCCAGCACCAATCTGCGGGTTCGAAGCACACCTTTATCGTGACCACGGCCGCCAACACACAACGAATACAACACATGAATCCAATGACAAAAGATACAAATCCCACCGACTCGTGCATCACGCGCGAGCAGATGATCCGCCTGTTGAACGAAGATCTGGCTGGGGAATACCAGGCTATCATTTCCTATATAGTCTACAGTCAGGTATTGAAGGGCGCCGCCTATACGGACATAGCGCGGGAGTTGGAGGCGCATGCCGGAGAAGAACTCGCGCACGCCATCAAGATCGCCAAACAGATCGACTACCTTGGCGGCATGCCCTCGGTGCAGGCCAAGCCAGTCAAGACCTCGAATGACCCGATCGAGATGCTGCGCGCCGATCTGGAGAACGAACGGGAAACGGTGGCACGTTATCGCGAGCGCATCCAGCAAGCGGAGGCGATGGGAGAGTTCGCGCTCAGTGAGACCCTGCGCGCAATCATCGTACAGGAACAGGAACACGAGATCGATCTGAGCTCGGCGTTGAACATCACCGTGCCGCTCCCCAAAGAGCCGGTAGCCAAGAAGGCTATCAGCACCACGTGACAGGGCTACAGTCGGAACGACCACCCAACTGCCATAAGATCCTCACTCGGGAATCAAACGGTTAACCAAACGCAAAGGATCAAGGCGCGGATGGGTAAACTCATCGGCATCTGCGCAAGGACAATAACATAGTCACGGAGCCGAGAGCCTAAGCGCTCTTCGAAACGTCCGCGGAAGTGCTTACCGGAATGCTCAAGGCCTTCGCCGGTTACGAGAAGAAGCACAACGCGGATTGGCGAACAGAACTGAAGGCGTCCCACGCCAAAGGAGGAAAGACCAATGCCTCAGGGCCATAAATTCAGCTACACCAACAAACAGAACCGGCACACCGGACATATCGAAGCCAGTTATAGGAAGAACGGGCGTAGCACGAAGACCGCGGAAGCGCTGGGTTGGGCCACCGTGAATAGGCTCGCCGGAGGCGGCAAGAAGAGCGGTTCCGGAAGGGTCGGGAATTGATTTGCAATCATGCCATCCTTACCGAGCGGCCATTTGAATCCCCACGACATTGACGGCGACGACACCTTAACCACCACCCAGAAATATATGAAAACACCCATTCCGCAAACACTGGCATATAAATATACATTGCCATCACTACCCTTCCCCATTGAAGCTTTGGAACCATCCATTGACGCGCTGACGATGGAAATTCATCATGATCGCCATCACAAGGCGTACGTGGACAATCTCAACAAAGCGATTGCCGGAAACACAGCATTGGAGGCCAGATCGTTGGAATCGCTTATCGGCGACCTCGCTTCGGTGCCGGACAACATCCGTGGCCCGGTGCGCAATAATGGCGGTGGCCATTGGAACCATTCCTTCTTCTGGGAAATTCTCGCGCCCAAGGCCGGCGGCGCTCCGTCTGGCAAGCTCGGCGGTGCCATCAATAGCACGTTCGGCTCGTTCGCCGATTTTCAAGCGAAGTTCGAGATGGCGGGTCTCGGGCGCTTCGGCAGCGGCTGGGTGTGGCTCGTATCCAACTGTTGGAACCTGGAGATAGTTTCCACCGCGAATCAGGACAATCCGCTCATGGGTAAAGCCGTCGCCGGTTGCGAAGGCAAACCGATCCTCGGCGTGGATGTATGGGAACACGCGTATTATCTGAAATTCCAGAACAAGCGCGCGGACTATCTGAAAGCGTTGTGGAATGTGATCGACTGGAACACTGTCGCGAAAAGGTTCTAACGGAGAATCAAGAGAGCTGTACTATTTAACCATTAACAGGCAGCAGCGGCAAGCCGGGCACATTGCAGCCGGCTATGAGTAAATCGGTTTGCCGCTCAAGCCGTTAATATTTCACGCCAATACCGAACCTTGATTCCGGGACAGAATGCGCAAATTCAGTACACCATTATCGCAGGGACACTCGGCCTCTTTCCACAGTGCCTTGATCGGCGCAGCAAAGAAGCTCGGGACAACGCTCGCGGATTCCACAGCGAGGAACCTGAGGAGCCTGACATAGTGGGACGACGGGGTATAGAGACGACTATTCTAACCCCATTTCGCAGCGCCAATTGACCACGCAAGAAATGCAAGGCTAGGTTGCGTTTCTACGCACTTTATAAAAACAATTCAAATCAGTCTAATATTATGAACAACACGACTGGCTTTAGTCAGCACCAGGCAAAAGCAATCGGTGAGCAATTGGGCATCCGGTGGGACGCCTTTGATGTTGAACAATTTCGCACCGGCTTGGGGGTTGAATTGGAGCATGGCTCCGCGAATCCCACGACCGACGTATCCCACGATGACCCGCTCATCACCGGCAAGATCGCGTTGGCACACTTGATTGAATTTCCCGATTACTACACCAGGCTGGCAAAAATGGAAACTGAAGCGGAAAGCTTCTGGGATCAGAAACGACAGTAACCGAGCAGACCTTCATATGAACACGATTACGACCAAAGACGGAACGCAGATCTATTACAAGGACTGGGGCGCGGGACAGCCTGTGGTGTTCAGCCACGGCTGGCCACTGAATGCGGATAGCTGGGAGTCTCAGATGATGTTCCTTGCCTCCCACGGATATCGTTGCATAGCCCATGACAGGCGCGGGCACGGCCGGTCAAGCCAGTCATGGAATGGCAATGAGATGGACACCTACGCCGATGATCTCTCGGAGCTCATCGAAACGCTCGACCTTAAGGCCACCGTCCTGATCGGCTTCTCCGCTGGCGGGGGCGAAATTGCCCGCTATATCGGGCGCCACGGCACAAAACGGGTGGCCAAGGCCGCGCTGATCTCCGCAGTCCCACCGTTGATGTTGAAAACCGAGGCCAACCCTGGCGGCATACCAATCGAAAAGTTCGACGAGATCCGCCTCGGCTGCATCGCCGACCGTTCGCAGTTCTACAAGGATCTCGCCAGTGGTCCATTTTTCGGGGCGAACCGGCCCGGCGCCAAGGTATCGCAAGGGATGATCGACTCGTTCTGGCTCCAAGGGATGCAGGCGGGGCACAAAAACACTTTCGACTGCATCAAGGCATTCTCCGAAACCGACTTCACCGAGGATCTCAAGAAATTCGACGTGCCCACCTTGGTCATTCACGGCGACGACGACCAGATTGTACCGATCGGCACCGCCGCTCTGCGTTCATCGAAACTAATCAAGAACGCGGTCCTGAAAATCTACGCGAGCGCACCCCATGGACTCGCCTACACGCATAAAGATCAGCTCAATTCCGACCTGCTGAGTTTCCTAAATAACACCGTCAAACCATCTATCACGTAACATCCGTGCAGATGGTATCGGCTCCCGAGGCTTCAAGCGTTTACCCGGGAATATTGTCAAACCTAAATACAGCAAGGAAATCACATTGAAAGTTCTAATTGTATTAACGTCGCACAGCGATCTGGGAAGCACCGGAAGGAACACCGGTTTCTGGATGGAGGAGTTCGCGTCACCCTATTATGAATTGGCGGACGCCGGAGCGGAGATTACGTTGGCGTCGCCCAAAGGAGGGCAGCCTCCGATCGACCCCAAGAGCGAGCTCGCCGATGCGCAAACGGCTGCGACCCGCCGTTTTGCCAAAGACGAGCCGATCAGGCAGCAGCTGGCGCATACCTTGAAACTGAGTTCGGTGAAGGCTGCTGATTATGACGCCGTATTCTATCCGGGTGGGCATGGTCCTCTATGGGATTTGGCCAAGGATGAAATATCGATCCACCTGATCGAAGCGTTCCAACAACAGGGGAAGCCCATTGCGTTCGTGTGTCATGCTCCGTGTGCGTTGCTGAAGGTAACAGCGCCTAATGGAGCACCTTTGGTGAAAGGGAAGAATGTTACTGGTTTTTCCAACACAGAAGAAGATGCCGCGCTACTCACTAAAGTAGTGCCGTTTCTATTGGAAGATGAATTGAGGAAAGTCGGTGCAAAGTATAGCAAAGGAGCCGATTGGGCTTCTTATGTACAAAAAGACGGGTTGCTGATCACCGGACAAAACCCCGCTTCATCGGCGGAAACGGCACGGGTGTTATTGAGGTTGTTGCAAATACAACCATGACGACCATCGATTGGTTCCGATGCAATGGGCAACCGGCGCAGAACAATGGCTAGGGCATTTCTGCCATTGACGCTCTCAGGCGATACTTTTGCAGCCATCCGAAAGTGAACGCGGATCTTCGCGGAACCGTGGTCGCAGTATGATTTCACCACCACCATGGCCACGGGATGGCTCTGGGGTGTTTGACTCGTGCGCCATAATATCGGTAAACCTAGTCCAGCACCGGTTATCGGTCGCTAGTGGTTCGTGGCTATGGGCAATTGTGGTTTCACCAGTGGGTAATAGCACCCACTGAAAACAATAAATACCGGAACAAATATCCCTCCAGCGCAGCCCAAACCAAGTGATCAACTTTCAGTGGTCTGCTTTCGGGCGTCAGCGGGCGGCTTCGAGGCGTATTGTACGATTCTGTCCCTCCTCCCGGGGGACACCGGGATGGCCTACATTATTGTTCATCACCAGCCGGCTGACGGGAAATCGCTCCTCATCGAAATCCTTCCACGCATGACCAACATGCCTGTGGTACTGGTAGCCGATGGTGAAATCGCGAAAGCCAACCATGTCTACGTAGTCCCAGCTGGGAAGCAGGTAACCATGGATGGAGATTCCTTCCGGCTTACTCCCCTGATCAAACCCCCGGGCTGGCCCAAGAACATTTCCATCTCCCTGCAATCCCTCGCGGCCGATCGACAAAAACGGGCCTTTTGCCGTGATCCTCTCGGGATTCGACTCCGATGGGGTGGCGGCGCTCAAAGCGATCAAGGAAGCCGGCTGGATCGTATTTGACCAAAAGTTACAGACGGCCCGGCGACCGGACATGCCGCAAAGTGCCGTGAAGACGGGATGTGTCGACCGGATGTTGTCGCCCACCGAGATCGCCGCTCACCTGGGACGCATCGGCGAGGAACGGACTCGAATCAGGGGCCGTATACAGGCTTAGCCGTAACTATTCATTCGTAGGAGCGTGCTTGCACGCGATTCAGAGCGCAGCTCGCGTGCAAGCACGCTCCTACGGCGGACAAGTTCGTGCACTGCCAGAGCGCAAAGCGGTACGATTGCATGGGCACGGCTTAGGTTGCCTGGACGGCTGTTGCCTTGACTGTATCTGAACCTTTACTACACGACTGCAGCAACGGGTTCTGCAATGGTGGGGTAAGGCCCCATGGCCGTATTCCCATTGTTAGACTATCCTGCGGACATGAATCCTCTACTCCTTGTCCTGGTTCTGGTGCTCTTGTTCGGCGGCGGCGGTTTTTACTTTGGCGGACCTCTCATTGGCGGAGGCGGTCTGGGCTTGGTGCTGTTGATTGCCCTTGTCGTGTTTCTCATGGGTGGATGGCGCACGAAGGCCTAACCGGACACCTCTATGAACGCCGCCCCTCTTCTCATTTTGCCCATCGCCGCGATCGGCTATTCGCTAATCTATATCCTCTTCGGCGGCGGTATCGTCGGCGCCGCCGTGATCTATTTGTTTGCGAAGATGCTTGGTAAATGAACCGGCAGGCAGCGTATGCTGCGTGGCCTCAGCCTCTCCCCTTCAAGACGATAAGGCGATTGCAGTCTCGAATTTCATGAACACTCACACCGGACAATCCACCTCGGTTTGGATGACCTCGGCCCCGCAGCCAGCTTTCCCGAAACTCTCCCACGATGAGGGCGCCGATGTATGTATCGTCGGCGCTGGGATAGCCGGTCTGACCACGGCGTATCTCCTGACGAAGGCCGGGAAAACCGTGATCGTGCTGGACGACGGTCCGATCTTCTCTGGGGAAACCGAACGCACGACGGCGCACCTTGTCACCGTTCTCGATAAGAGGTATTTCGAACTGGAACAACTCCACGGCGAAGGCGGCGCCAAACTGGCCGCCGAAAGTCATGCGGCGGCCATCGACACGATCGAGCGCATCGTGTGCGAGGAACGCATTGACTGCGATTTCGAGCGTGTAGACGGATATCTCTTCAATGCGCCGGATCAACCGCCGGACCTCTTGGACCGCGAGCTGGCCGCTGCCCGACGCGCCGGACTCACGAACACCGAGCTGGTGGATCGCGCCCCACCGATCTCATTTGATACCGGACGGGCCTTGCGGTTCCAACGTCAAGCCCAGTTCAGCCCCCTGAAATACGTGGCGGCTCTGGCCCAAAGCATCGTCCGCGGCGGAGGACGCATTTTTACGGATACCCACGCGACAAAATTCACCGGAGGAAAGCCCGCTAAAGTCGCGACGCGTGCCGGCAGTATCGTGTCGTGCGAAGCAATTGTCATCGCCACCAACACTCCGGTGAACGATTGGCTTATCATTCAGGCGAAGCAGGCCGCCTACCGGAGCTACGTCATTGGCATTGCTGTCCCTACTGGGACGGTACCAAAGGCCCTATATTGGGACACCGGCGATCCGTATCACTACATCCGGCTGCTAGAGACAAAGACCAGCGGCACCACATCCGCCCAGGACATCCTGCTAGTGTAGTGTTCGCGATATGGGTGATCATTATGCAGATTTTGCCGCCGCGGCACGAGCCCGGTGGATTTTTTCGAGTATGGCCTGTCCTTGGGCCTTCCAAACATAGCGCTTGGGCTTGAGATCACGTTCCGTCATATAGGATTCTATCGCTTG
>CAJCBL010000374.1 GCA_903960515.1 uncultured Verrucomicrobiota bacterium | reverse complement strand
TGCACCGCGCCGACACCGTTGTGCTCGAAGGTCAGTCCTACCGCATGAAAGACCGCCTCGCCGAGGACCCTGCACCCTGAAGGTCCCCCGCCGCCGCCGCCCGCCCGGGCCGCGGCGGCACGCTGCTATCACAGGTGACTTTCTATCCGCCAGAAACAGGTGAGGTTCGCCTCGCCGCTCACAACTACCCCGACGAGGAGATCTCCACGATCCTGCACGACGTAGCCAACCGCTTCGATCTGGACCTTGTACTCCCCACAAGCGTGAACGGCAGGGCCACCGTAAAACTCAAGCATGTGACCTGGCGCCAAATCTTCAGCGCCACCCTTCCGCCCTACTACACCTTCGTGCTGGAGGGGAATGTCGTCCGCGTATCCCGCCTGCAATCCCCTGAACGGACTCCGGGGTGCCAGGGCGGATACTTGATTCCGATCAAGTCGCCCACCCGCTGATCCCTTCACCGCACTGCGGAGCGCCGATCACATTGAGGCGCCCGGAGCCCCGGGCCCGCCTCGCGAAGGAAACTGTATGACCACGGCGGGCTCAGTCGCGGTGGAGGTAGAGGCGTACGCCGCAGGATTCGTCGACCAAGGAGTAGTCACGCTCGACGATCTCGCGCAGTTCCGGCCATGTGTCATGGCCAAACAGCGACCGCTCGCTATAGCCGAACTGGCCTGGTGCCACGGCGTCGATGAACCAGCGGGGGCGGTGGCGCTTGAGATCGAAGAGGAAGCGCGAGCGATAGTTGGATTGCAGCGGGCCGGCGTTGAGGCTGCGCTCGCTGTGGCTGTCGCGCACTCCCTGCGGCAGACCGGTTTCTGCATGGTAGCCCGGCGCCCAGCCCCAGACTACGAGCTTGTCGCCGGGGCGCGCCTCGCTGCGGATACGCTCAGAAAGCGGGCTGGTCTGGCGCGCCCGCCAGAAATACAACTGGCCGTTCATCGGGCGGCAGAGGTCCAGGCGTTGCCACGTGGGCCAGGCGAGGACGGCGAGGCTGAAAGCCAGGGCGAGCTTTCCGCGTTGGCTCCACCGCCCACTCGGCTCCTGTGCCGCAAAACAGCGGCGGACGCCGTCGAGATGCACGGCTGTGCACCAGCACAGCGGGAGCACGAGGAAGTGCAGATAGTGGGTGAAATGGCGCCCGGAGGTGTGCACGCCCAGCAGCGCTGCGCCGAGCAGCAACCACGCGCCGAGCAACCTGGGGCGCCCTACTCGATGGGCGCCCCAGGCAGGCACTACAGTTGTCAGGCAGAAGCCAAGCGCGCACAGGGTGGCGGCCGTCACGCCCGGGGCCGGGCTTGCGAGGCGGAAGAACGCCTCGGGAATTCCGCTGAGCGGATACTCGCGATGGGCGGCGTAAAGGGCGTTGCTCTGCCAGAAGAATACCCGGATCTGGCCCCACAACCCGTACAGCGAGATGTAACCGACAAATACCGCCAGCGGGGCGAGCGCGCCGGCTACCAGCGCCGCGGTTTGCGCGCGCCGCTGCGAGGCCCGGGGTGCGCCATCGCCGGCCAACCAAACAGCTCCGACGATCAGTACGAGGAGTGCCGCAGCGAGAGGCAACGACTGGGGTTTTGCGAAAAAGGGCGCCCCTACCAATGCGCCGGCCAGCGTCAGCAGCGCGAGCGACAAACGCCCGTGGCGCCTAGTGAGTGCGGAGGAGGCGGCCCACCCACCGAGCGCGAGCAACAGCACCGACACGTGTTCGCTGGAGTATTGCAGCAGGTCATGGAAAGGACCGAACGCCCATAGCGGCACCGCCGGCAGCACGGCCAGCCGGGCGACCCACTCCGGAGCGCGCCGCCGTACCGCGGCGTAGAGAGCGAGCACCGCCGCCGCTTGGAAGAGCGAGGCGAGCACGCGGGCGCCAAGATAGTTGAGCGGCAGGCCGAGCGGAGCGGTAAGGAGCAGCGCGTAGGCGTTGAGTGGCCCCGAAGTCTGCCCGTCGAAGCTCTTCCAGGGCAACCCGCCTTCACGCAGTGTCAGGGCGCCGGCAATCCACTGCGCCTCGTCGGGGTTCTCCATCTGCCCGGAAAAGAACGCCGGCCAGCGGAAGGCGAAGAAGGTGAGCAGGACTCCCACCACGAATAGCGTCCGCGAAGTGGCGACGCCCCGTAGTCGCGAGGCGGGCACGATGCCCGTCGGAGTGGAGACAGAGGCCGCCACAGTGGCCAGCAGCAGCCCGAGGCTACCCAGCGCAAGCGCCCAATAGCCCCATGCGTGGTGGTCGAACCACTCGAACATCCGGATATCCAAGGGGAGCACAGCGGCGGGCATGGGCGGGGGTCTAGCGGCGCCGGTAGTCGCCGCGGCTGAAATACTTCTCCAGCCACACATAGGCGCAGATGAAGAAATAGCGGCTGCCCATCTCCTTGATCTTGAGCTTGGCCACGCCGTATTTGCGGTTCTGCCACGAGATGGGGCAGGTCTTGAATGTGAAGCCGCGCACGATCGCCTTGAGCGGGAGCTCGACGGTGAGGTTGAAGTGGGGCGCGATCAGCGGGCGGCAGCCGTCGATCACGGTGCGCCGGTAGGCCTTGAAGGCGTTAGTTGTATCATTCATCCCGTGGCGGAAGCCAAGCTTCACCAGGAAGTTGGCCAGCCGGTTCACCAGAAGTTTGATGCGCGGGTAGTCCACGACCTTGCCGCCCTTGATGAAACGGCTGCCGAAGGCGCAGTCGTAGCCCTCTCCGAGGATTTTCCAGTAGGCGACGGCGTCGGAGGGGGAATCGGAGGCGTCGGCCATCATGATTACGCAGGCGTCGCCCCGGCTGTGGTCGAGCCCCCAGATGATCGCACGGCCGAAGCCGTGCGGGCCGGGGTTTTGGGTGGGGGCGAGCGTGGGAATCTTTGTCTTGAGTTCCTGGAGCACCCGCCAGGTGCCGTCCTTGCTGCCGTCGTCCACGACCACGATCTCGTGAGGGATGCCTTCGCGGGTGAAGGTTTCAAAGAGCTCGGCGACAGTGCCGGGAAGTGACTCCTCCTCGTCTCGGGCGGGGATGACAACGGAGAAGAGCCTGAGGGGGGCGGCTGACATGAGGGCGGGAGGCGGAGGCACGACAAGGAATTGAGAGGAAGGGCGGGAAGGCCAATGGAAGCCGAGTCTGGAGGCTCGTGCAACCCGCTGCCCACGCGGGGATCAAAATGGCGCGGAGAGGTCGAGCCAGCCGGGGTTTTTCTGCGCGTGGATGGCGATCTCCTCAAGCACGGCCATCAGGGGCGTCTGCGGCTGCCAGCCCCAAACAGTGGAGGCGTGGGTGGCATCGAGCACCATCCAGGGAATGTCGAAGGGGCGTGGTTGAGGATCGGAGGCGACAGCGTGTACGCCAAAGCGACCGTCGCACCAGGCGGTGAGTTGACGTAGCGACATGCTCGCTTGGGCGCCGCCGGCCACGTTGCAGATGCGAGCGGAGAGCGCGGGTGCGGCGGAGGCGGGAGCGCTGCTCGCGGCGAACTGCTTGAGCAGCAACGGGGCGAGGTCGCGCGGGTGCAGGCAGTCGCGCACCTGGTGGCCGTGGCCGTCAAAGCCGATGTACTTGAGCGGGCGGCGGCGCAGGTGCGTGTTGATCCAGTACGCGAAGATGCCCTGGTCGGGCCGGCCGAACTGTCCGGAGCCAGCGAGCACGCCGCAGCGGTTGATCCAGACGGGGAAGCCGAAGGTCTCGCCGTATTCGAGGGCGAGTGCCTCGCTGGTGAGCTTGGTGGCCCCGTAGAGCGAGACCGGGGCGGCGGTGGCGAAGCTTTCATGCACGCCAGCCGGGCTCACGCCGGCCGGCACCGCTCCGGCTGTATCCGGACGGTAGGCGCCGCAGTCGACTACCACGGGCAGGCTGGCGAGCGGGGCGATGGAATACACCCGGCTGGTGCTCAGCAGCACGAAGCCGGCGCGGTGGGCCTTGCAAAACTCCAGCATGTTCACCGTCCCCAGGAGATTGTGCTCCACGAGCTGGCGGGAGCTGGTCTTGCCGTCGATGCCGGCCAGCACGCTGGGGTTTGCGGCGGCGTCGATCACCCAGTCCACGGCCGGCAGCGGCTCAAGGTCGCTGGCGGCGCGAATGTCGCCATGGAACAGTTTCACGCCACGGGCCTTGAGCGAGGCCCGGTTGGTCTCAGCCCCGGGCCGTATGAAGTTGTCGAGGCCTACGAGCTCAAGGCCGGGCACGGAGTCGAGCAGCGACTGGGCGAGGGTGCTGCCAACAAAGCCGCAGATGCCGGTGATGAGGATCTTCATGCGTGACGAGAGTCGAGGGGAGACGAGGGACGGACTTTCGATTTTGGATTGCCGATTTTCGATTGGTCGGAAGAGGCAGGGGAGAGCTCGACACAAGCCCCTTCCCTTCGGTGATCAAGCGGGCGGGCGCTTCTGCCACGCTTCGACGATCTGGCGGATCGTCTCCTCCAGGCTCACGGAGATGTCCCACGTCGGGTAGTGGGAGCGCATCTTGCGCAGGTCGGAGTAGTAGCAGATGTGGTCGCCCATGCGGTTCTGCTCCACGTAGGTGTAAACCTGTTTCTTGCCGGAGAACTTCTCGGCGATGGCGAACGCTTCGAGGATGGAGCAGGAGTTGGCCTTGCCGCCGCCCAGGTTGTAGACCTCGCCCACGCGAGGGGCCTGCACAAAGGCGTGCATGAAGCGGGCGACATCCAGGGAGTGGATGTTGTCGCGCACCTGTTTGCCCTTGTAACCGAACACGCGGTACTCTCGGCCCTCGAGGTTGCACTTCACCAGATAGGAGAGGAAGCCGTGGAGCTCGACGCCGGTGTGGTTGGGGCCGGTGAGGCAACCGCCGCGCAGGCAGCAGGTGGGCATGCCGAAGTAGCGGCCGTACTCCTGGACCATCACATCGCTGGCGACCTTGGAGGCGCCAAAGAGCGAGTGCTTGGACTGGTCGATGGTGAAGGTTTCGGCGATACCGTGGGCATAGGCCGGATCGGCGTAGTCCCAGCGAGTATCCAGCTCGACGAGAGCAATGCTGTTGGGGGCGTCGCCGTAGACCTTGTTGGTCGACATGTGCACAAACGGCGTCTCGGGATTCACCTGACGATTGGCCTCGAGCAGGTTGAGCGTCCCCACGGCGTTGGTATCGAAGTCGTCGAAGGGGATGGCCGCTGCGCGGTCGTGGGAGGGCTGGGCGGCGGTGTGGACGATCACATCGGGCCGCACTTCGCGCACGAGGGCAAGGACGCCGGCCCGGTCGCGGATATCCAATTCGTGGTGCACGAATCCGGGGAGCTCGCTCGTGAGCCGCTGCTGGTTCCAGCGGGTGTCGCCCTGGGGGCCGAAGAAGACGGCGCGCTGGTTGTTGTCGACGCCGTGGACGGTGAAGCCCTGGCGCGAGAAGTAGACGCAGACCTCCGAGCCGATGAGGCCGGAGGAGCCGGTGACGAGGAGCGTTTTGGCCATGGGAATGAGGGCCGCAAAGGTAAAGGGACTGTTTGCGTCGTGGCTAGGCGAATTCCTTCCGGCACAGGGCAGAGGTTGTGTGGTCGTAATCCGGCCTGCCTAGACCGGGCGGCGAGTGGGCGACCCTGCCTGTAGTGATGGTTCCAATTCCGCCAGACGGAATCGCTCAAGTCTTGATAGGGACAGGTCAATTCTGACGCCTGAGTCCAGGGTCGTGCAGGCGCCATCCTGTGTGAGCGGGGTGGCCACGCAGTCGTCCATCCCGCACGCCACGCAGATCTCGAACACGATAAGGGACAGGTCGGTTACTCTAGCTCTAGCTGCGCGCTCCGGCGTAAGACCACGCCTACTCGCGCCCGCGCCTCTCAGTTCCCAGGGACCTTGATACGGACGGGGCAATTCTGCCGCCCCGGTTATGGAACTGTAACCTCTGCGAGGCTGCCTCCTAATCACCGCCACCTGGACTTAACGGCTCTCAGCGAACACCTCTTCCTCCCTGCAGTGGACCGTAATACGTCTACGGATCCACCGCGTGGCCTTACGCCCTCGGAGGCCGCCTCCTTGGCGGCCATCCGGCTAACGTTTCCCAACCAGCAATACCTAGCTTAAGCGAAGCTCAGGTGGCTCTTGCCAAACCAGGGCACCAGCACTTCGGGGATGCGCACCCGACCGTCGGCTTCGAGGTTGTTCTCCAGCAGCGCGGCGAGCACGCGCGGCACGGCTAGGGCCGAGCCGTTGATCGTGTGCACGAGCTCGGGCTTGCCCGTGGCCTTCGCGCGAAAACGGATCTGCGCACGGCGCGCCTGGAATGACTCGAAATTGCTGCAACTCGAAACCTCCAGCCAGCGCTTCTGGCCGCCGGCCCAAACTTCAAGGTCGTACTTCTTCGACTGGGAGAACCCTAGATCGCCGGTGCACATGAGCAGCACCCGGTAAGGCAGCCCGAGTTTCTGGAGGATCACCTCGGCGTTGAGGCGCAGCTTGTCGAGCTCGTCGTAACTGGTCGACGGATGCACCCACTTGAGCAGCTCGACCTTGTCGAACTGATGCAGGCGGTTGAGCCCGCGCACGTCCTTGCCGTAGCTGCCCGCCTCGCGGCGGAAACACGGGGTGTAGGCGCAGCGGTAGATGGGCAACTGCTCCTCCTCCACGATCTCGTCGCGGAAAAAGTTGGTCAGCGGCGTCTCGGCGGTGGGCACGGCGTAAAACTTGTCGCCGACTGTCTCGTACATCATGCCTTCCTTGTCGGGAAGCTGGCCCACGGCGGTGGCGCTGGCGGCGTTCACGAAGATCGGCGGGGCCACCTCGGTGTAGCCGTTGGCCGCACCTTCGCTGAGGAAAAACTGCAGCAGCGCGCGCACGAACCGGGCGCCGTCGCCCACGTAAAACGGGAAGCCGGCACCGGTGACCTTCGCACCGCGGCCAAAGTCGATGACCTTATCAAAACCCGGGATTTCCCAGTGCGCCTTGGCGCAGGGCGAAACGGCGGCCACATCGCCGTTCGTGGCGTAGACCACATTCTCCTCGGGCGTGCGCCCCACGGGCACGGAGCTGTGCGGGATGTTGGGGATGGTGAGCATCGCGGCGGCCCATTTGGTCTCCAACTCCTTGAGCTTGGTATCCTCATCCTTCACCTGTGCCGACACCGCCTTCATCTCCGCCACCTTGGCGATGAACTCCGGGGTGCCCTTGGGCAGCTTCGCCATGTCGGTATTGGCCGCCTTCTGGGCGGCGCGCAACTTCTCCACATTTACCAGCGCCGAGCGCCACTCGGCGTCGAGCGCGAGCACAGCATCGATGTCGCAATCGTTGCTCTTCTTGAGGATGGCGTCGCGGACGATGTCGGGCGATTCGCGGAGAAGCTTCGGGTCGATCATGGGCGGAGGGATTGGTCGCGCAGTATCACTACGCCCCGCCGCGCCCGACAAGGGCATTCTTGGGCACCCTGAGCGCCGAGGCAGTTGGAAGCGAAGTCCGCCCACGCCTCGGCGCAGTGTTCTGCACTTGGGGCGACCTTACGCCAGGGCGCGCCCAACCGTTTGCCTTCACGGCCGTGAGGGCAAACGGTTGGATGCGGGCCACAGGACGATGCCCGCCTGCATACGGCAAGTCGGGATACCTACCCCGATGGGGTAGGCGCGGAAGAGCCCACCGGCGGAAGCCCACGGATACCAGTCCTTCGCGCACAGGGCTCACTTCCAGCACCCGATGCGCCCGTATATTCTTCGGCGTGCGTCAGCCAAACCGGCCGGCCCATTTGCTGGCCGCAGGCAGTCCTCCACCCTGCGGCCGCTCCGCTTGGGTCTTGCCCCGCCCTCCCGCCTCCGGAAATCTGGCCACACCACCACGGTTGCGCGCAGTTCCACGTCCCTCATCCGCTGTCCGCCCTCCTTCATCGAGCATTGGGCATTCACCGGCATCCATTCCAACCTTAGCGCGCTGTCGTTTCGCTCCACGAAATCCGCATTCCGAGTCTACTACTCCGCATCCATCTCGCACTGACCATCGCCCACTGAGCTCCGCCCGCGCGCCCCCCCTCCGCACTCCACAGTTCCGATGCCCTCCGCCACACCCGCATCCACTCCGCTCTCCGCCCTCTCTCCGGGCAGCGGCTATGTGGGCGAACTCGCAGCACCGTTTGCCAATCCCGAGTTCGCGCGCTGGCTCGTGCAGTTGCCCTCCGAGCTCGCCGGCCAAGATGCCCAGCTCGTCTACCGCCTGCGCAACAAGATCTACCGCGTCGCCGATCCATTCACACCGGGTGCGGGGATCTGCATCAAATCCTTCAAACCGCCGCCGCTGCTGCGCTGCCTCTTCTACCGGCGCATCGGGAGCAAGGCCGCCCGCTCCCACCGCTTCGCCCTGCACCTGCGCGCCCACGGGGCCGGCACCACCGAGCCCATTGCCTACTTCGAGCGCTGGTCGGGCCTGAGGCTCGTAGAAAGCTACCTGCTTACCCGCTTCCTCGACGCCGGCACCGACCTCTACTCCGAGATGTCGCGGCTCCTGCGCGAGGACCCCGACGCCGCCAAGTACATCGCCCTGCTCCGCTTCACCGCCGTCGCCACGCGACGAATGCACGACTGCGGCTACGTCCACAACGACCTCGGCGGCCAGAACCTCATGCTGCGCCGCTCGGCCGACGCCTCCTGGGCCGACCCCTGCTTCATCGATCTCAACCGTGGCAGTATCCAGCCCTCGGTTAGTCTTAGCGCCCGCGCCCGCGATCTCGCCAAGCTCGAGTTCCCCTCCCACTTCCGCCGCATCTTCTTCCAGATCTACTTCGGCGACGGCCCCATCCCTCGCGCATTCGCCCGCTGCGAGGCCTGGCAACGGCTGCGCATCACCTGGCACAACGAGAGCCGCAAGTACCGCCACCCCATTCGCCACCTGCTGCGCCACCGCAACAAGATCGTCTCCACCGGTCGCCCAGAATACCGCGACATCTGGCTCTGGGACGCCAAATCCGGCCAGCCCTCCGTTGTCCTCGAATCCCGCGACCGCCGCCGCGAACGCCCCGCCACGGATCTTCTTCGCGTGGCCGTCGCCAACCTGCGCCGCGCCCCCGCCGTCTGGACACGCTACCGCGAACTCCTGCCTCAGGCCTACGCGCAGCCGGTCGAATTCGCGCGCCGCTTTGGCGTGGCCATCGAGGCCGATGCAAATCTCGACGCGCAACTTCGTCTCCTCGAAGCCACTCCGGGCCTGCCGGTCTTTGTCCGCTGCTACTTTCACCAGGGCGCTGCGGGCCTCGACGCCTGCTCCGCCGCCGTCGCGCTGCTCGCCGCCCGCGGGCACGAGGTTGCGCTCGGTCTCATCCAGTCGCGCAATGCCGTGCTCGCCCCGCGCGAGTGGCAGGGGTTCCTCGCTGAGGCGCTGCGCCGGCTGCACCCGCACATCCGCTTTGTCGAGATCGGCCACGCCGTGAACCGCGTGAAATGGGGAATGTGGGGCATCCGTGAAACCATTTCTCTCTGGGAAAGCGTCTCCAAACTTCGGAACCAGTACCCGCAGTTCAAGATTCTCGGGCCGGCAGTGAACGATTTCGAATACCATTATTACCCGCCGCTCCTCTCCCGCCTGACCGGCAAGATCGACGGCCTCTCAAACCACCTTTATGTCGACCGCCGTGGCGCGCCGGAGAACTTCCAAGGCAAGTTCTCGCTTCTGGAGAAATGCACGCTCGGCCGTGCAATGGCCGAGGTGCACGGGCTGAAAGGTTTCTATGTAACAGAGACCAACTGGCCGCTGCGCGGCACGGGCGAGCACTCGCCGCTGGCCGGCGCCTACACTCCGAGCAACTACGTCGAGAGTCCCCTGCACGTCGACGAGGATACCTACGCCGCGTACATGGTCCGCTACGCGCTCATCGCGCTCGGCTCCGGCATGACCGAGCGCGTGTGGTGGTGGCGCCTCGCCGCCCGCGGCTACGGCCTGGCCGACGACGTCGGCGGCATACATCCGCGCCCGGCCTGGCAGGCGCTGATCCAGTTTCACCGCACCCTCGGCAACGCGCGCTTCTTGCGCCGCGAACAGCGCGAAGGTGCGTTCTGGTGGCACTTCGAAAAGCACACCGTCGCCTACGCGCTGACACCGACGACGATCACCGTCCCCGGGGACTGCTCCGCCGTCCACGACCTCGTTGGAGCGCCCATATCCGCCGGTCGGGGTTCCCCTCTCGTCCTCGATGGTCGGCCGATGTACTTCAGCCGAGTGTCAGCCGCCTGATCGCCGCGACTGGCGCCGCTGCGGTTCCGCGCAACCCTACTCGCTCCGGCCAGGTGAATCAGATTGTCACCGGCCGCCGATCACACGCGTTCGTAAACCGGACACCGGCGCCCCCTCCCCGCCCACCGAGGTGCTCCCCCTGAGGCGGAGCCTCGCTTCAGGTCCGCCCGGGCTCGGCCGGGAAAACCACTCCGTAGAACAGCGCCACCCCCGGGACCCGCCGCGACCCCGAACTCCACCTGCCGCTCTACAGACGCCGCATCAAGGAGCAGCGATTGATGCCCCTTTTTCGCGGCACCTAACTGCTTGCCCTCCGCCTCGCCCCCGGCTAGCGCCAGTGTTCGCCGATCCATCCCGTGGGCAGAACATGGTGGCGCAATCCCCTGCCCTTGCCCACCACCGCCTCATCAGGATTGGGCCGGCCATGGAAAACGACCACCCGCGCGCCGGCCGGAATCCGCGGCGCCCGCAGGAAGGTGGGAATGCAGCCGTACTTAAAGCTCACGCACCATTCCTTCGGCCAATAACTGAGGATGCCCTGGCGGTGCATTTCGCGGCTGAGATACTCCTGTTCGTTGCGCACCTCGTTTTTCACTTGGTCGATGTTCTTCAGGAAGTGGTCGAGCACCTCCGGATGTGCACCGGCTTCAAAGAGGTAGACCGAGGAGTTGCCTGTGATACGCCACGGGCGCACCCAGTCGTGAATAATGCAGAACTTGCCCGGCTGTTCGAAGAAGTCGTCGAGCGGGCCCACGACGACGATGTCGATGTCGAGGAATAGAGTGGGACCGGAGAGATCGGCGAGCGGCCGACAAAAGGTCGAGAGCTTGCGCCACCCGCGCTCCTTGCCCGGCGGCAGATTCATCGGAGGCAATGGCATGCACTCGATATCGGGGTCGAGCCCGGTGGAGTCGTCGGTAAAGCACACGAAGCGATGCGGGCGCTGCAGATGGCGACGCACCATAGAACGGAGACGGTTGACGAACTCCGGCCCATACTTTGTGCCCCACTTCATGCAGATCACGTTGGCCATGCTCGCAGCCAAAAGCCGAGCACGAGGGAGCGCCACCAGATTCTGCCCCAGACAATCGGGTCACGTGGGCTTCGGCTCGGGCGCCAGGTCCGCCGCTCGGTCCACCGCCGGTGCCAGAAGCCCCAGCGTTCGCACTCCTTGGGGTCATGCTCGTTTCCTTGCGCCTTCACCCACTTTTCTCCCTACTGCCCGGCGTTCACCCGCCCCCGAGCCAGCCCCTGCGCGTACCGCTGGTCCCGCCCTTCCCCCCCCTCCGGGCCGGTCACTCCACCCTTCCCTCTCGGCACCCTGCAATCTGCCCTTCTCCTTTCCCACTCCGCATCCTGCATCCTCCAACCCCGATCCACCCGACATCATGATCAAAGTCACCGAGATTGCATTCACTGGATACCCCGTAACCGACATGCCCCGAGCCCGCTCCTTCTACGAAGGCACACTCGGACTCAAGCCCGCCATCTCCTATGAGAACGCGGGCAAACAATGGATCGAATACGATATCGCCGGCGCCGCCCTGGGCATCACCAACATGGTGCCCCACTGGGCCCCCTCCCCCTCCGGGCCCTCAGTAGCCCTCGAAGTCGCCAACTTCGACGAGGCCATCGCCACCCTGCGCGCCGCCGGGGTGAAGTTTCTCCTCGAGCCCACCGCCAGCCCCGTCTGCCACATGGCCGTGGTCAGCGATCCCGACGGCAACAGCGTCTGTATCCACCACCGCGACCAGCACTCGCACTGAGCGGGTGCGCATCTTTTCAAGATTGTCCTTGATTCGGCTCCCGCCGGTTCGCAGCCTTGCCGCTCCTTCGCAGTGGCGGCTTCGGCCGGTACCGCAGAGGGCAGTTCAAATCGGGGTGTAGCTTAGCCTGGTAGAGCGCTACGTTCGGGACGTAGAGGTCGAGAGTTCGAATCTCTCCACCCCGACCATTTGAAACCCGCGGCTTCGGCCGCGGGTTTTTTGTTGGCCGTTTCCCCCGAATACCGCCCCTCCGGGCTCTGCCGGTCACAAACCCAGATAACGCCGCACCGGATCAAGGTCGGCATGCGCCGCCAGATGGTCGGCCATCCGTGCATACACCGCCCGGCGCTTCTCCGCCCACGGCTCCGGCGCAGCCCTGTGGCCCGCGATACCGGCCGCTGCGGCCACCTTGCGCCGCACCTCCGGCGCCTCGAACCAGCCGTGCAAATACGTGCCCCACACATTGCCGCTCCGCAGCCCTTCGGCCCGCTCGCCGTTGGCATCACTGACGGTCTGCAAGGGGGCGCAGGCCCGAGTGACCGCGCTTCGCCCCATGTGTATCTCGTAAGCCTGCCAGCGGCGCCCGTCGCACTCCGCGGTGACCTGCTGCACGATCTTGTCGGGCAGGAAGCCGGTGGAAAGAGGCAGCAACCCCAGCCCGGGCTCGGAACCGGCGTCGCCCGCCAGCCCCTCCGGATCGTGGAGACGCTCGCCGAGCATCTGGTATCCACCGCACACACCGATCACGAGCACCCCGCGCTGCGCGGCCGCCGCGATGGCCTCGCCCCAGCCGTTGGAGTGCAACCAGCGCAGATCGCTGAGGGTGTTTTTCGAGCCGGGCAGCACGATCACCTTGGCCCCGGCGAGCTGCGCCGGGTCGGTCACCCAGCGGGTGCGCACACCGGCGTCGTCCCACCATGGCTGGCAGTCGGTGACGTTGGCCACCCGAGGGTAGCGAATCCACGCCACGGTGTCGCCCGTGCCGCGGTCCTCGTCGCCGCGGTCAAACCCGTCCTCGGTCTCCGGTTGCAGGTCGCTACGCATCGGCAGGGTGCCAAGCACGGCCAGCCCCGGGGCATGCGGGGCCAGCCACGCGCCGGGCCCTGAAAACAGCGAGAGGTCGCCACGGAAACGGTTGATGATCGCCCCGAGGCCGCGCTCCCGGTCGGCGGCTGGCATGAGATTCCAGGTACCCGCCAGTTGCGCGAAAATTCCGCCGCGGTCGATGTCGCCCACCAGCAACCAGCGGCCGTCGAGATGGCGCACCGGTCGCAGGTTCACCAGGTCGGTATCCATGAGATTCAACTCCACAGGCGAGCCCGCGCCCTCGAGCACGAGCACATCACAGCGGTCGCGCCAGCCGTCGAGCACTCCGGCCACATTGCGCCACAGGCGGTCGTTGTCGCGGTAGTAGTCGGCTGCGCACATGTGGCCCTCGGCGCGGCCGGTGAGGATGAGCTGGGAGCCTAGCCGGCCGCTGGGTTTGAGAAGGATCGGGTTCATCTCTGCCGTGGGTTGCAGTCCGCACGCCTCCGCCTGCATCGCCTGCGCCCGGGCGATCTCCCCGCCCTCGGCCAGCGCCCAGGCGTTGTTGGACATGTTCTGCGTCTTGCAGGGCGCCACGCGCACACCCTGCCGGCTCAGCCACGCGCACAAGGCCGTAGCCACCCAAGTCTTACCAACGCTGGATCCGGTGCCGAGTACGCCGAGGGCCTTCATGCGCACCTACTCGTGCTAGTACTACTGCTCGTGCTCAAAGACATTCTCGTTCTCGCACGCATGCTCCTGCAGCTACTCGTTGCCCTACCCCCGGGCCTGCTTGGCCGGGCGGTGGATACCCGCGCGTCGCCGCCCATCAATGCCACGCCCATCCCAGCAGCTACAGCGCCACCATGCCGCACCTCAGCCCGCGCCCCTAAGCCTCCCGCGGCGCCGGCCAGCGCTTCGCAGTTGAGGCACCCGCCTCTGTCTATGCCACCAACGCAGCCTCCGGCCAACGCACCTGATGAGTCCCCCGCCAAAGGTGGAGCAGGGCCGCCGCCCGGGCATTCTTCACAGCGAAGTGCGGCGGATTCCGCTCACCGCCCAGGTCCGGGCGGTACGGGCACAAAGGGCCGCCCCTGCAATCGGACTATCGCTACGCATTAGCCGTCACGATCCCGACCAGCGCCGAGTGTTGAGTGACTAGAGCCGAACCACCAGCGATCGGCTCAGAAGCTGGCGTGCTTCCACGTGTTTGCTCGGTGCTCAGGCCCTCGGCGCTCTGCTCTGGGCTCTCGACCGAAGAGTCACAGCCTAGTTTTGCGTTCCCCATACCCTCGGACGGCCATTGTCCGCCCCCACCTGTTATCCTCCGCGGCATGACCTCCGAACTCGCCTCCTCCACCATGATCGCCCCCGACATCGCACTTGCCTCAACTTCCGTTTCCACAAGCGTCCCGGCTCGTCCCCTGCGCAAACCCGCCGCTCCCGATTCTACCATGTCCAAGCCCGCCGTTCCCGCCGAGAAATCCAAGCCCTCCTCCCCCGCGGCCGCCGCCGACGCCGCAGCGCGCAAAAACCTCGATCTCGCCCTCGCCTCCATCACCAAGGAGTTCGGTGAAGGCTCTGTCATGCGTCTTGGCGACGCCACCAAGATGAAGGTGGAAACCCAGTCCACCGGCTCCATCGCCATCGATCTTGCACTGGGGGCCGGCGGCCTGCCCATCGGCCGCATCATCGAAATCTTCGGACCGGAATCCTCGGGCAAGACCACCCTCTGCTTGAGCATCATCGCCGAGGTGCAGAAGAAGGGCGGCCTGGCCGCCTTCATCGATGTAGAGCACGCCCTCGACCCCAAGTACGCCCGCGTCGTGGGCGTGAACCTCGACGACCTGCTCGTCTCCCAGCCCGACAGCGGCGACGACGCCCTCACCATCACCGAGACCCTCATACGCTCGGGGGCAATCGACGTGATCGTCATCGACTCGGTGGCCGCCCTCATCTCCAAGCAGGAGCTCGACGGCCAGATGGGCGACGCCACCGTGGGTTCGCAGGCGCGACTGATGAGCCAGGCCATGCGCCGCCTCACCGCGGTGATCAGCAAGACCAAGTGCATCTGCATTTTCACCAACCAGATCCGCGAGAAGATCGGCGTGATGTTCGGCAGCCCGGAGACCACCCCCGGCGGCCGCGCCCTTAAGTTCTTCTCCTCCGTGCGTATCGACATACGCCGTATCGGCCAGATCAAGGATCCCGCCGGCAAGGTCATCGGCAACCGCACCAAGATCAAGGTGGTCAAAAACAAGGTCGCCCCGCCGTTCACCGAGTGCGAGTTCGACATCATGTATACGGAAGGCATCTCGCGCACCGGTTCGCTCATCGACCTAGGCCTCGAGCAGAAGGTGCTCGAGAAGAAAGGCTCGTGGATCGCCTACGAGGGCAACCTCATCGGCCAAGGCCGCGAAGCGGCGAAGGCCTTCCTCATCGAGAAGCCCGAGGTCGCCGAGAAGATCCGCGCCACGATCATGGAGAAGGTGCACGTAGCCGGTGGCACCATACTGGCCGCCAGCACCCCCAACGGAGATGGCGTGGCCGTGGTGGCGGAGTAACGCCACCGTCACTCCCAACGCATCAGTTTCCCCGAACCCGCGCCGCTTCCGGCGCGGGTTTCTCGTTTCCTCCGTGCCCCCACGTAGCTCTCGCGCCCAAGCGTCCCTCGCACCGCCCGAACTCGACCTACTCCGCCATCATCAACTATCGATCCCGACGCGCTCGCACATTCCGGTCTGCCCGCCGCCCGCGCCCGCCCTCACAGGCTAGTGCTGCACTCTTTCCGCTTCCGGAGTTGCCAGCGGAGCGACCGTTCGCCGATATCATCCGCCTTCATGAGCAACTGTCCTTGCGGTTCCGGTTTGTCCCTCGACTCGTGCTGCGGCCCGATCATCGCCGGCGCGGCTGCGCCCACGGCCGAAGCGCTGATGCGTTCGCGCTACTCGGCCTACGCCCAACACGCCTACGAGCACCTCGAACGCTCCCTCAGCGCCGAGCAGCGCAAGGACTTTTCCGTAGAGGAATCCAAGCGCTGGGCCGAGAGCTCCGAGTGGCTCGGGCTTACAATTATCAATACCGCCAAAGGCGGCCCCAACGACAATGAGGGGTTCGTCGAGTTCTCCGCCCGCTTCCGCTCCGAAGGCCAGGAACACGAGCATGTGGAGACAGCCATCTTCGGCCGCGAGGACGGCAAGTGGGTCTACATGGGCCAGGTTCCCGAGAAGGGCCAGCCCGTGCGGCGCGAGCAACCCAAGGTGGGCCGCAACGCCCCCTGCCCCTGCGGCAGCGGCAAGAAGTTCAAGAAGTGCTGCGGCCTAGCCAAGGCGTAAGCAGGGGCGACCCAAGCCGCTCTGTTGCGGGTTTCGGCGGTGAATTGTCCGTTCTGTAACAGCCGGATCCCCACGCTGGACTTTCGCTTGCGCAGACGTTTGCCGTCGGGAAGGCCCACGCGTCAAGGCCTTCTCGCCACAGGCTTGAAAACTGTCCCCGGGCAGAGCCTTAACCATTCAACCATCGCAAAACCCGCTTTGCCCCGAGAAGATGCGGCGGCTGTCTCTTGGGAGTCCGACCGCAGAGTCGGACCCCGTGTCCGTACGGGCTGAACGCACGCAACCGAACTCAATCGTCACGGCTGAGGCAGGGCGTCCACGCCCAACCTCAGCTCCCCCGGGATGTAAGCCGCGCCTATCGCGCCTCGAGCAACAGTCCCATGACGCTCGGCGAAAGTGCTCCGCGCCCTTCGCGCGAAAACACCAGTGTCCCCGCCCGTTCGCTCCGCAGGGCCACAGGTCCCCGCTAGCAGGATGCGGGGCAGCCTATGGATGCGGTCGTCGCCGGGCGCCAGGTTCCCTACATGCGATACTTCAGCCCAGCGCAGGCGAAATCGCTGATCGTGCCACGGTCGCCGAGTGTGCCCCAGGCGCCGGACCGATGATGGTAGCCCAGCACTACGGACCAGTGCGATTCCTTGGGTAGGCGGAATTCGAGCTCCATCTTAAGCGCGGGCAGCAAGTGCGAACTATGACGGCCGGAATGCGCCGGGATGTTCTCGAAGTCGGCCACAGTCGTGGCGTAGGACGCCCCCAGAAAGTAGGCAAGCGAAGTATCCAACCAGCGATCCCACGGGAACTTGAGCCACCGGAAACCGCCGAGTACGGCGCACTCTGCATAGTCCGCAGAACCGGAGTGGTACGCCACCGTAGCATCGGCCTCCCAATTCACCCAGTCACGATAGCCGCCAAGGCGTTTCTGCGCCGAGAAGGCGAAAATCTTCTCGCGGGAGATGAAGCGCGGATAGTCGGCGAAGATCATCAAATTGTGGGTATCCGCCCTGTCCGGATTGTTGAGCACGCCGGCGTAGGCCGTCCAAGCCCACCCGGTACGCCAGAACGCCTCCGGCTTCGCCGCCCCGGCCGCATCGGCCCCGACGGCATTCGCCCCCGCAAGGGCCAACGCAAACAGAATTCCTGCAATCCCACGAAGTTGAGCGCGTAACATGGCGAGCATCCGGGCCAAACAGCCCGATCTTGGCAAGACTCGGATGCAGGCGGGAGGAGTTTTCCCCAATCATGCAAGGCACCGCTCCCGCTCACTCCACCACGCCCAAGGCGTACGCCCCCTCCGGTCCGCTGATGGCCACGGCCGTCCCGGCGTCACCAGATTCCAGGCTCACCTCGACGGCCACAGCGCCGGCGGGGATTTCCCGCATGAACTGCAGCTCCAGCCGCCCCGGGTGCGGCGATCGGCCTTGGCGCACCAAGGCCGTCTGCAGGTAGTCGAAAAACGCGGTGTTGTTCACATGCCTGTTGGCATCGAAATCCGAGTACCGTACCGTCACCGACACCGCCGGGCTTGCCGCTGACGGCGCCGCGTAGCGGCGCCTCTCCAGCTCCGCCCGGTACGGTGGCTGCCCGGCACCACCCACCGGAAACGCCGCCGCCAGAGCCTCCGGCACCCGCGCCAGGGTGCGCGTGCGCAGGTCGATCCACACCCACAGCGACGAGGCACTGAGCAGCAACTCCTCGCCACAGAAGAGGCGAAACTCCCGATATCCCCGAAAACCGCTCACGCCGGTCGACCACGTCTCCACCCGCAGGGCCTCGCCACGCCGCGGGTAGCGCTCGATGCCCACGGCCAGCCGGTTGAGCACCCAAGAGGTGCCGCGCTCCTCAATTCCGTGGGCTCCCACTCCATACAAGTCGGCGTGCCCGATGGCGGCCTCCTGCAGGAGCTGGAAGAGCGCCGGCAAGGCCATCACCTGGTCGCTGTCGACCTCGGCAAAACGCACGGAAGCTTCAAGAGTGTATTCGGTCTTTGTCGGCATGGCGGGCAATACTGGCCGGCACCCTGCACCAAGCGCGCCTCGCCGGGGAGCAAATTCCACCGCCCCAGCCTGCGGGTATCCGGGGCTCCGCCTCCCCCCCCCAAACGAATCGATCCGGCCGCCTTCTCCCGCCGCAAGCGTTGCCATTTTGTCGTTTGGCACCCGCCCCGGCCGCGGCTTACCTCTCGGCCGTGAACGTCAACGGCCGCTCGCTCTTCCTTGGATCCTTCACCCTCATGCTCGCAGGCCTGCTTGGCGGGGTCTGGCTCGCGCATGCCTCCGCGCTCGCCGCCACTCTCGTGCCGCCCCCCTCCTCCTCTCCGGCCTCCACATCAGCATCCGCGCCGGAAGGACGCCCCATCGCCCCACGCGCCGACCTCGGCGAGGGCGAGCTGCGCAACATCCGGCTCTTCGAAGAGGCATCGCCCTCCGTAGTCTACATCACCTCGGTGGCGCTCCAGGAGGAGTTCTTCAGCCGCGACATCACCCAGATCCCGCTGGGCACCGGCTCCGGGTTCATCTGGGACGAGGCCGGCCACATCATCACCAACTTCCACGTTATCCAGAACGCGAATGCCGTTCGCGTCACCCTCTCCGACCGCACCACCTGGGAGGCCGAGCTCATCGGCGTGGCACCGGAGAAGGACCTGGCCGTGCTCAAAATCAACGCCCCTCGCGAGAAGCTCCGCGCCATCGCCGTAGGCGCCTCGCATGACCTGCGCGTGGGCCAGTCGGTCTTCGCCATCGGCAACCCCTTCGGGCTCGACCAGACTCTCACTACCGGGATCATCAGCGCCCTGGGCCGTGAGATCGAGTCCTCCGACCGCACACCCATCCGCGACGTCATCCAGACCGACGCCGCAATCAACCCCGGCAACTCCGGCGGCCCGCTGCTGGATTCGTCCGGCCGTCTCATCGGTGTGAATTCCGCAATCCGCAGCCCCTCGGGGGCCTCCGCCGGTATCGGCTTTGCCATCCCCGTGGACGCCGTCAACTGGGTGGTCCCCGAGCTCATCGCCTACGGCAAACTCCGCCGCCCCTCGCTCGACCTGGAAGTAGCCAACCTCTACGTGACCCGCCGGCTGGGCATTGAGGAGGGGCTGCTCATCCTCGACGTAACCCCCGGCGGTGCCGCCGCCCGTGCCGGCCTGCAGCCCACCACCCGCAACCGCCGCGGCGAGATCAACCTGGGAGACCTCATCATCGCTCTCGACAGCCAGCCCATCCGCGCGCCCGGCGACCTCCGCCTGGCCCTCGAGCGCAAACAGCCCGGCGACACCGTCAAAGTCACCATCCGCCGGGCACGCCGCGAATTCACTCTCCCGCTGGTGCTCGCCGCGCCCAAGTGAGAGGGGGGATTGAATTTCGGCACGTAAGCAGCCTCACAGCACACGAAGACCGGTGGAGGCAAGGCTTGGCTGCCTTCCCGGGTGTCGGCCCCGTTGGCTGCTGGAGCCCCAGAGGCGGGGTTGCCTACGGGCTAGCAGGCGCGAGGACCTGAATTCCAGCTACTCCGCCCACTCCCGCCCCGACTCCCGCATTGCCAGAGCGGAGGTTTTCCCCACGGTTGCCCGCATGTCCGTTCCGATGCCCACCAGTCGTGCGGTGTGCTCCCTTGTGGTGCCCAACCTGATCGCCGCCTCGGCCGCCACTGCAATCGAGCAACTGGCCGGCGGTTTCGGATCCATCGCGGGTGTGCCCGGGGCCCGCACCATCGCCGCCTCCGTACTGGAGCGCGAAGCCCAGGCATCCACCTTTCTGGGCCATCTCACCGCCCTGCCCCACGCCCGAGTCGGCGGGCTGCCGCATCTGGTCGTGGCCTTCGGGCGCTCGGTGCGCCCCATTCCCTGGACACGCGACGGCAGCCCGGTGCAGCTGATCTTCCTGGGGGTGGTCCCTGCGGATCAACCGCGGCACTACCTCGAGTTCATGCGCTCCCTGGCCAAGGCGCTCACCGATCCCCGCCTCACCGCCGCCCTGCTCACTGCGCCCGACGAGCCGGCTATCCGCGCCTGGCTGCGCGAGCACCTGCAACTGCAATGAGAGAACCGCTGCGCGACCTCAGCGGCGACACCCTCCAGGAGATGCGCCGGTTGCGGCGCCTGCTCCTGGGCCTGCGCCTCTGGTCGTGGCTGCGCCCCAGCGACCGTCAGGCCCTGCTGTGGTGGGCCTTCGCAGCAGGCCTGCTGGGAGCGGCCGGCACAGTAGCGTTCCGCTACGCGGGGCTCGGTCTCCAGTTCATGCTCACCGGGCACACAGGCGACACTGTGCCCATCTTCGCGGGCCTCGACGGGTGGCACCGGCTGTGCGTGCCCGCAGCCGGCGGCCTTGCGGCCGGCCTGGTGTTGCAGCTCGCCCGCCGCCTGAGCTCCCGCAAGGCCACCGACTACATGGAGGCCGTCGTCGTGGGCGACGGTCATGTGCCCGTACGCCCCAGCCTGATGCGCTCGCTCTCCGCGCTCTTCTCCATCTCCTCGGGCGAGTCCATCGGGCGCGAAGGCCCGCTGGTGCAACTGGCCGCCGTCTCAGCCTCCTTGCTCGGGCGCTTCCGCCGAATGGCCCCCGCCCGGCTGCGGTTGATCGTCGCGTGCGGTGCGGCCGCCGGCATCGCCGCCGCCTACAACACCCCGCTGGGCGGGGCGCTCTTTGTCGCCGAGATCGTGCTGGGCTCGATCGCGATGGAGACGCTCGGCCCCCTGCTCATCTCCTCGGTGGTGGCCGTGTTGGTGAACCGCACACTCTTTAGCGACGCCCCGATCTACGCCGTGCAGAGTGTGGCCGGGCCCACCTTCGGTGCGATGCCGTTCTACATACTGCTCGGACTGGTCTGCGGCGTTGGCGCCCATGTCTGGATGCAACTGCTGCGCCACTCCACCCGCGCCTTCGAGTTCACCCGCCTGCCGCTCGTGCTGCGGCTCACTCTGGGCGGAGTCATCGTGGGCGCGCTTGCGGTGTGGCGACCTGAGGCGGCCGGCAACGGCATGTCGGTAATCCAGGATTTGCTGCACAACCACGAACAAGCCGTGCTGCTCCTGCTCGCCGTGGCCACGGCCAAGATTCTCGCCACCGCAGCCGCCTTCGGTTCCGGCGCCGTCGGCGGCGTATTCACGCCCACTCTCTTCGTCGGCGCCACCGCCGGGGCGCTGCTCACCGCCGCCGCCGCACTCATCCCCGGGGCGCCGGCGCTGGACCCCACCGGCTTCATCCTCGCCGGCATGGGCGGCTTCCTCGCCGCCGCGGCCAACGCCCCGATCACCGCCATCCTCATGATTTTCGAGATGTCGCTCAACCATCAGATCGTGCTGCCGCTGATGGTCACCACGGTGGTGGCCCTCTTCACCGCGCGGCGCCTGGGCGGCGAAAGCATCTACCGCGAGAGCCTGCAGTCGGGCGGACCTTCGCTCTTCGACCACGAGATGCGCGAGCTCTCCGTGGCGGATCTCATGCGCCGCGAGTTCCTGCAGATCCGGCCGGCGGCGAGGTTCAGCGAACTCGCGGCCCAGTTGCTCAAGTCGCGCCGGGCCCAAGTTCTGGTGACAGAGGAGGGCGAGATACTCCGCGGCCTGATCCGCCTCGACGATGTGGAGCCGTTCCTGAAGGACCCCTACGTGGCCGAGACGGTTTTGGCCATCGACGTGATCCACGACAACATCCCCGCCCTCACTCCGGCCACCTCGCTGCCGCAGGCCCTCGACACCTTCTCCCACAGCGGCCACGACACGATCCCGGTGGTGGCCACCGGGAGCAGCCCGCCCCGCGTCGTCGGAGTGCTCGACCGGGAGGATCTCTACCTCGCCGTCTCCGAAATCACCCGCCGCTCCCGAGCCCGGGCAGCCTGAGCCGCAACCATGCATTCGTACTGCTTTGCGCTCTTCCGGTGCTCGAACTTGCCCGCCGTAGGAGCGTGCCAGCACCCGATCTGCGCTCTGAATCGCGTGCTAGCACGCTCCTGAATTATTGCGGCTGAGCCGAGGATCTTCGTGCTCTTGCCTCCATGTCCGCTCCTTGAGCACCGCCTCACCCCGACATGACCACCGCCGCCCGAGAAGCCTGCTTGATTGCCGACTTGGCGTTCCTACCCAGTTGGCAGGAGCGGCTGGAAGAATTGCTGCGCCGCGACCGCCGCCGCCCCGGGCTCAATCCCGCCGACCGTGCCGAGGCTCATCGCGTACCCGGCTGCCTCTCACGAGTGTGGCTCGCTGCCGAGCTCAGCGAGGGCCGCTGCCGCTTCCGCGCCGACGCCGAGGCTCCCGCCGTGCGAGCCCTCGTAGCCACCCTGGCCGCGCTCTACGACGACGCGCCGCCCTCCGAGGTCGCGGCCCACGAGCCCACGTTCCTCACAGCCCTCGAGCTGGACAAACATCTCACCGGCACCCGCCGTGAAGCGTTCGCGAAAACTCGCGACGCCATCCGCGCCTTCGCCTCCACCGCCCTGTGTCCACCGGGCCCATGAAGCCCCGGCCGGGCCCCACCCCTTCCGCACCGTCACTACAGGGCCTCGCTCCTCAGCCAAACAAGCGCTCAAAGTTCTGCTGCACCTGGGCGGTGAGCTCGGCCAAGGGCACCTGGCGGAGTTGCGCCAGCCCTTCGTAGGTGGCCGCGAGGTTGGCGGGATGGTTCACAGGCTTACCCTCGGCCGAGGGAGGCAGCGGATGAGTGAGCCACTCGGCCGGGGGCACCAGCGCAGGGGCGTCGGTCTCGACTAGCAACCGCTCGGCGGGTACAGCGCGGAAGGCGAGGTGATGGCGGGTCTTCCGGCGGGCGAGAAAAGCGCCATTGAAGGAGAAATACGCGCCGAGCCGGGCGAAGCCCGGGACCAGCTCGGCCGGCCCCCCGTAGGCATGCAGCAGGAAGCCGCGGCGCGGCAGCGGCCGGCTGTGGAGCAGCTCATCGAGTTTGCCCCACGCCTGCAGGCAGTGGATCGAGGCCGGCCGGTCGAGCTCCACGGCCAGGGCCAGCTGGGCGAGGAACACCTCGATCTGTTCGGCCAGCGGTGAGGGTGGCGGCTGGCCGGGCGGCAGATCCTCGGGCCGGGCGCTCTCGAGTATCCAGCGGTCGATGCCGATCTCTCCCACTCCGGCCTGCGGCTCGGCGAGCAGCCGGGCTCGCAGCGAGGCCAGCCACGGTGGTGAGCGCCCGGCGACATCCCACGGGTGCACTCCATAGCTGGGGCGCACGAACGCAAAACGTCGGGCCAGCGCGGCGACACGCGGCCAGTCCGCCTCGGCGGTGCCGTTTACCACCATGGCCCCGATGCCCAGCCGGGTGCACTCGCCGGCAACCTCGTCGAGGTGCGGCGCGAGCCAGTCGTCCTGAAGGTGGTTGTGTGCGTCGCAGAGCATGGGGGACGCGGCAACGCTGCGCGCCCCCGCCCAGGGTCGCAGCGAGAAAATCGCGCCGCGTTGGAGGGCCGCAGTTCCGGGAAGTAACCGGAATTAGAGTGCGTGGTCGCTGGGCTGCTTCCCGGGGCTTCCGCCAGGGGAGCGGAACCGCCGCCCGCCAGCGGGAGGGAGGCCACCTTTGCGGGCATACTGCCTTGGTCCGCGTCCAACCGTTTACCTTCACGACCGTGAAGGTAAAC
>CAJCBL010000373.1 GCA_903960515.1 uncultured Verrucomicrobiota bacterium | reverse complement strand
TCAACAAAATGATCTCAGCCTCGCGGATCACCGCCCGGGCCAATCGAAAATCGGCAATCCAAAATCGAAAATCGTGAAGGAAAGCACCGCGCTATGACGAATACTGAATCCAAAGACAGGACGACACGCTTAGCGCTGGAATTGGAGAATTTTGCGGAGCCCTTTGGCGGTTTGCGAGAGGAAGCTACGGCGCTCACCAAAATGATCTCAGCCTCGCGGAACACCGCCCGGAGCAATCGAAAATCGGCAATCCAAAATCGAAAATCGTGAAGCGCCTTTCCTTCGAACTGGTCGAGTCGGTACGCATCGCCGGGCAGCAGATACGGGCCAACCGCATGCGCTCCTTCCTCACGGCGCTGGGCGTGATCATCGGCATCGTAGCCATCACCCTCATGGGCAGCGCCATAGGCGGCATCGACCGCGGCGTAAACGACAGCCTGGCCGTGGTGGGCGACGACATCCTCTATGTAACCAAATGGCCGTGGCGCGATATCCAGGATTGGTGGAACTACCACAACCGCCCCAAGATCCGCACCGAGTACGCGGAGCAGATCAACGAGTACCTCGCCCAGCACCCCGGCTTGCCGATCAAGCTCGCCGTGCCCGCCGACGAGATGTTCACGAATGTCTATCGCGCCGACTACGCGGTGAACGCCGTCTACACCCTGGGCACCACCGCCGAATTCCCCCGTATCGGCCGCGGCGACCTCAAGGAGGGCCGCTTCTTCAACGAGACCGAGTCGCGCGCCGGGCGCAACGTGGTCGTGCTCGGCTTCGATGTGGCCGACGCCCTCTTCCCCGGCACCAGCCCGGTGGGCCAGACGGTGCGTATCCGCGACCAGCCCTTCACCGTGGTGGGGGTGGCCTCCAAGCAGGGGACCTTCCTTGGTATGTTCAGTTGGGACACGATGGTGATCATCCCGCTGCAGGCGTTCCGCCGGCTGTTCCTGCGCGCCACCGAGGGGGCGCAGATCCGCGTGCAAATCGACCGTACCCGCGCCGAGGAGGCGCGCTTGGAGTTGCGCGGGATCGTGCGGCGGTTGCGCGGTGTGCCACCAGAACAGCCCGACAACTTCGAGATCAACACCCAGGACAGCATCAAAAAGCAGCTCGACCCCGTGCGCAACGGGCTGGCGCTGGCCGGCTTTGTCATCACCGGACTGGCGCTCTTTGTAGGCGCCATCGGCATCATGAACATCACCTACGTGAGCGTGAAGGAGCGCACCCGCGAGATCGGTACACGCAAGGCGCTGGGCGCGCGCCGCCGGTCGATCCTGCTGCAGTTCCTGGTCGAGGCGGTGGCGATCTGCGTGGTGGGCGGCGCGGTGGGGTTGGTGATCGCCGGCGCGCTGGCGGCCACCGTGGCCGCCCTGGCACCGAGCCTGCCGGTAGTGTTTCCGCTGTGGCTGGTGTTGTTGAGCATGGCCATCTCCGTGCTCACCGGTGTGGTGTCGGGCTTCGCCCCGGCGGTGAACGCCAGCCGTCTCGATCCCGTGGAGGCGCTGCGCTATGAGTAACCAGAAACGCCCTCTCGGTCTCCCGTTTTCCGAGATCCTGCGCATGGCGTGGGTGTCGGTGGGCGCGCACAAACTGCGCTCCGCCCTCACCATGCTCGGCATCGCCATCGGCGTGTTCTCCGTGATCGGCGCTATGACGGTGATCACCGCGCTCCAGGCTTCGATCGAGAAGCAGCTCAACGTGCTCGGCTCCACCAGCTTTCAGGTGGGCAAGTATCCGGCGATCCACAGCCACGGGCCGATCAATCCCTACGCCAACCGCCCCGACATCACTATAGGCCAGGCCCAGCGAGCCAAGGAACTGCTCGCCGACTGCGGGGCTATCATCAGCCTGCAGGTGCGCGCCTGGGGCAAACAGGTGTTTTTCGAGGACAAGAAAACCAACCCCAACAACCTGCTCGTCGGCTCCGACGACGCCTTTATCACCGGGCGGTCGTTTAATGTCGAAACCGGCCGCAATATCACGCGCGAAGATGTCGAGTTTGGTCGAGCCGTGTGCGTGATCGGCGCCGATACTCGCGACCGGGTGATTCCCGTGGGCGACCCCCTAGGCGCAGTTATCCGGCTCGACGGTCAGGGGTATCGAGTAGTGGGAGTGCTTGAGCGCAAGGGCGAGCTCTTCGGCCAAAGCCAGGATAATATAGTGCTCATCCCGATCTCCCGCTTCCTTCAGGTGTACGGTCGCGAGAACCGCTCGGTGGGCATCAATGTACAGGCCCGCACCCAGGCGGAGATGGGGGGCACGATGGACCGCGCCTACGGGGCCATGCGCGTGGTGCGGGGGCTGCAGCCGGAGGACTCGAACGACTTTGAGCTCTTCTCCAACGAAACCTTGGTCAACGCCTTCGACAAGATCGCGAAGGTGGTGGGCGCAGGGGCGTTTGTGATCAGCCTGATCGCACTTATGGCCGCCGGGGTGGGTATCATGAACATCATGCTCGTGAGCGTTACGGAGCGCACCAAGGAGATTGGCATCCGCAAATCGCTGGGCGCACAGCGCCGGGCGATATTGAGGCAGTTCCTCATCGAGGCGATGTTGATCGCCCAGTGCGGCGGCCTGATCGGCATCGCCCTTGGGGTGGGCGGCGGCAATATAGCGGCGAAGTTTATGGATGCAGAACCGGTGTTTCCCTTGATGTGGACAATCATAGGTTTCGGGTTCTGTACGGCCATCGGCATCGGCTTCGGTTTCTATCCCGCCTGGAAAGCCGCGCGCCTTGACCCGATTGAGGCGCTGCGGTTTGAGTGATTTGGCAGCAAAGACCACAAATATTGCAAAGAGCAGAAAGCCATTTAGCCCGTTCTGCCTTCTGCTTTCAGTCGCTATTTTCGCCCTCCGCCTTTCTATAGGGGGCCCTATTCCTCTGCAGGGGAAGCGATCAGAGCTATAACGCTGGCTGCATGGCCGCGCCGGCCGACAACGGCCCCGGGTGGCGCATGGGTTGGATGCGCACGCCGTCCGACGCCTGCTCCGGGCCGGCGGGGACAAACCCCAGGTTGGTGTAGAAGCCTACGGCGTTGGGGCTGGCGTTTACGGTGAGCGGGGGGCGCAGCGCACCGGCTTCGGTAGCGGCTCTTATAAGCCGGGCGCCGCAGCCGCGGCCCTGGTGCTCCGGGGCGACAAAGAGCATTGAAATGTGGGTGCAGGCGTGGATGTGCAGCATCCCGACCGGTTGTGGACCCGCGACGGCCACCCAAGTGGCGTAGCGCTTGGCATGGCGATGCAGCAGCGCGGCCGGTTGTGCGAAGCGGTGGAACAGGGCCCGACCTTTGTCGCCATGGAATGGAGCCGCGAAAAGGTCGAATACGTCGCGGGCGAGGGCGCAGGCTTCGTCGGCCTCGTCGGGGCGTAGGGGGCGGATCTGGATTGGAGAAGCGGGGACCACTGATGCAGGCCGGTTCAGCCCAAGGGGCGGATGGGGTACCCGCCAATGAACGCTACTGGGAGACGCCCCGCCGGCGTTTCGCGCTTCGAGGCGCGGCAGCGGAGGAGCTGCTGCGCCGTAGTGTCTTTCGTGCGTGCGCCACCTTCGTAGCGAGGGGCACTGCCGCCAACAGAAGGCCCCGCGACGGTGGCCGGGCTGTAGGCGGCGGTTGTCGGAATTCGCGACATTCCCCCTCTAGCGGTTCCGCAATTATAGCGCCGGGGGCGCGTCGGCGGCCGGAGTTTCGGCGGGAGCGGCAACGGGGTCCGCAGGGGCAGACTCGCTCTTCTCGGCAGCGCGCACCAAGCCGGCCGCCTTCTTGATGTTTTGTACAGTTGGAATCGACACGCCGAAGCGGGTGGCAATCTCCGCAGAGCTGCTCTCGCCGGCCTTCATCGCCGCGACCATAGCCGTGCGCAGCTCTTCGGTGATCTTCGCGCGGGGCTTGCGGCCCGAGGAGGTCTCCGTAGGAGCGACGGCCTCGACGCAGGCTCCGGCCTTCACGTATCCGGCGGCGGTGAGTGCGGCGGCCAGATCGGAGAAACCTTCGGCGCGAGCCGCCTCGTCGAGGCGCTGCAACAGCGTGGTCAGCCGGCCGGCCTCCGCCTTGCGTTGCGCGATCTGCTGTTCAAGTCGCACAAGTTCATCATGGGAGAGGGCGGTGATATCGATCATGGTCCTGCGGATTCAATGTCGCGGGTTCCGGCTGTCAATGGCCGTGCCGAGCGCTGCGGGAAGTTTTTGTCTTTCAGGCAAGGAGTGTCCGTCGGAAGGGATTTTCTTGGTGCCTTCCGCTGCCCCAGCGCAGGAGGTGGGAAGTTGGCGCGCTAGCCGCAACCCATCAGGCCGATACGCAGGGGCGGGCCTTGTGTCCGGACAGCCGCGACGCGGGCCGAGGCTGCGCTCCGCTAACGCAGACCGCCGAATGATGAACGCGGAACTCGAATGGAAGTAGCGAGTAGTGAGTAGGGCGTATCCCGCCGGTCTCCGCCTTCCGGGGTCGGCACTCTGCCTTCTGCACTCCTCGTTCTTCGTTAGCTCAGCCGCCCCTGCACCCGCCCGCGGCGAGGAGGTAAGGACGCAAGCGGGGGCGGACCCTACAGATCGACTGACCCGCAATCATTCAGTTGCAGGAGCGTGCTCGCACGCGATTCAGAGCGCAGATCGCGTGCAAGCACGCTCCTACGGCAATCATGGAAGCCGCGAGTTCGGCGCTCGAAACAAAAGAGCGCAGATCGCCTGCGAGCACGCTCCTACGGCGGACAAGTTCGGGCACTGCCAGAGCTCAAAGCGGTGCGATTGCATGGTCACGACCGAGTGAACAGGCCTCAGGGTTTGGCGGGAGCCGGCTCGGCAGCGGGCACTACCGGGGCAGGCGCGGGCTGCTGCTCGGGTTGCTTCTCCTCGGCGGCGGGCCGGCGGTCGCGGGCGAGCCGGCGGACGTCGAAAAAGCTCACATAGAGCATCATCGAGAGTAGCAGCACTACGAAGGTCATCTGCAGACTGGCGACCACATTGATCGGCAGGGGGCGTCCCCGGACTTTGGCGATGGTGGCGAAGACCACATGGCCGCCGTCGAGCACCGGAATGGGCAGCAGGTTGAAGACGGCCAACGCGATGTTGATGAGTATGGTCATCCAGATGACGACCAGCACGCCGGCTTGGGCGGCCTGGCTGAAGTTGGCGATGATTCCGATGGGGCCGCCCATCTTGTCCAAGCCGATGTCGGAGCGCGGGTTGATGAGGCTCCAGAGTGTGCGGATGGTGCGGCGGATGTGTGCCGCCAGTTGGGTGAATGGATCAACGTGGACGGTGACTGAGTCGGTGGTGAAGAGCATTCCGAGTTTGCCGGGGCCCCCGGAGGCGGTGCCTGTGGGCAGTGAGAGATCCACGGCCTGGCCGGCGCGCAGCACCCGGACCTGGAGCGGGCGTTTGGCATTGGATTTGAGCGACTCGTCGAGCGTCGCGAAACTGCGAATGCTGACGCCGTCGATGCTCTCGAAGCGGTCCCCTGCTGTGAAGCCAACCTTGGCACCGGGCGAATCGGGAGTGACGGAGTGCACCTTGGGTTCGCAGAAGGCGGCGATGCCGATCCGGCGCACTTTCTCCTCGGAGGCGAGCAGGGGCGTGAGGGCGATGGTCTGTGGCTGCCCTGAGCGCTCGATCACGAAAAACACGGCGCGCTTGCCGTCGACCGAGCCTGAGCCGAAGACGATGCCCTCCAGCACATCCTGCCACTGGGTGGTGCGCTGCCCGTCGATGGAGCGGATCACATCGCCGATTTGCAGGCCGGCCTGTGCCGCCGGGCTGGGGACTTCGCGGCCGTCGGAGAGTTTGATCGTCGGGCTTACGTATCCGATCTTCGTGGTAGCCTCGTCCGCACCCACTTCCTGTCCGGCGATCCACAGAACGGAGGCGAGGGCGAGGGCCAAGAGCACGTTGAAGAAGGCGCCGGCTACAGAGACGATGACCTTGTCGAGGTAGCCGATGGGCGGCAGTTTCCTGGCCTCGGCGCCTTCGCTGCCCTCGAGTTCGCCCATGTCGGCGAGCTGAGGCAGGGCTACGTAGCCGCCAAGCGGTATCCAGGAGAGGCGGAACTCGGTGCCGCGCCGGTCTGTCCAGCCGCAGATCCTTGGACCGAAGCCGATGGAGAAACGGGTGGCCACCACGCCGCGCCATCGGGCGGCCAGATAGTGGCCCAGTTCGTGGACGAGGACCGACAGCCCCAGGCAAGCGATACCGACGAGGAGCGAAAAGGGGTTGGCGAGGATGGAGTCGAGCATGGGAGGGAAGGGTTAGCCGGCCAGCAGTTGCCCGGCGGTGACGCGGGCCTGCTGGTCGACGGCGAGGACCTCATCCACGCAGCTCGGTTCCAGCACGGGAAGGCGGGCGAGGGTTTCGCCCACCACACGGGCGATGTCGAGGAAGGGCAGCCGGTGTGCGAGGAAGGCGGCGACGGCTACCTCGTTGGCGGCGTTGAAGACGGCGGGCGCCGTGCCTCCGGCGCGCATGGCATCGGTGGCGTGGCGCAGGCAGGGGTAGCGCGCCGGGTCTACGGGGCGGAAGTCGAGCGTCATCAGCTTCTGGAAATCCAGCGAGGGCTCCACTCCGGCGACGCGCTCGGGGTAGAGCAGGGTGTGCTGGATGGCGAAGGTCATGCTCGGCGGGGTGAGCTGGGCGAGGATGCTGCCGTCGGTGAACTCCACCAGGCCGTGCACGATGCTTTGCGGGTGGATAACCGCCTCGACCTGTTCGGCCCGCAGTCCGAAGAGCCACTGGGCCTCGATCATCTCCAGGCCCTTGTTGGCCAGGGTGGCGGAGTCGACGGTGATCTTGGGGCCCATCGACCAGTTGGGATGTTTGAGCGCATCCTCGGGGCGGACACCGGCAAGCTCGGAGGGCTCCCGGTCGCGGAAGGCCCCGCCGGAGGCGGTGACGATCATGCGGCGCACCTCGCGGGTGGGGGCGCCGGCCAGGCACTGGAAGAGGGCGTTGTGCTCGCTATCCACCGGAAGGAGACGCACCCCGTGGGCGCGGGCGGCGGCCATCACGAACTTGCCGGCGAGCACCAGGATTTCCTTGCTGGCCAGGGCGATGTCCTTGCCGGCGGCGATGGCCGCCAGCGTGGGCCGTAGGGCGGTGGTGCCTACGACGGCCACCAGCACGAGGTCGGCTTGCGGCAGGGTGGCGAGCTCGGTGAGACCGTCGACCCCGGCGAGTATTGTGGTGCCCGAGGGAAAGATACCGTCGCGCTGCGCCGCTGCGGCCGCGGCAGGGTCGCCAAGGGCTACGTGGGCCACCCCGAAGCGGCGGGCGATGGCGGCGAGCTTGGCGGTGTTGGAGTGGGCGGCGATGCCCACGAGCTCCAGCCGGTCGGAGTGGGCGGCGAGCACTCGCAGGGTGCTTTCACCGATCGAGCCGGTGGCTCCGAGCAGGACGATGCGTTTGCGAACCTGCATGGGGGGCGGGCTGCGCTGCTTAGCGCAGCAGGTAGGCGAAGAGGATGTAGGCCGCCGGGGCCGTGAGGATGATGCTGTCGGTCAGGTCGAAGGCTCCGCCGATACCGGGCACCGACTTGCCGGAATCCTTGATGTCGGCACTGCGTTTGATCATCGACTCCACGAGGTCGGACACCACGCCGATGAGGGCTATCGGCACGGCGGCTACGGCGCTTCTCAGCACTGTGAAGTTGGCCGGGTAGAGATTGCGCGGCCCAAAGAAGCACACGAGCAGGGCACCGGCGAGGGAGGCTACGGCCACGCCGCCGACCAGGCCTTCCCAGCTCTTTTTGGGGCTGATGGTAGGCGACATCTTGTGGCGGCCGATGGCGGTGCCCACGAGCAGCGCGCCGGTGTCGCAGAATTTCACCACCACCACGAGCCAGACCACGAGCATGAGGCCCTGGTTGGGGGCGGCCTTGTTGAGGAAGAAGATCTCGATGAGGAAGTGGAACATGAACGGCACATAGGCGATGCCGAAGAGGGTGGAGGCCAGCGTATCCACGCGTTGCTCGGGGTTGCGTTCGTAGAGGATACGGATGCAGCAGGCGATCACGGCCAGGGCCATGAGCGAGGCCATCAGTCCGGGGCCCGAGATCGGGAAGTCCGGGGCGATCGTGCGCTGGGCGTAGGACCCCAGCAGCATGGCGGCGCCCAGCAGCATGCCGAGGCGGCGGAAGGGGCGGTGGCCCATGCGGGCGAGCATGCCGTAGAACTCGTATTGGGTAAGCACGGCCATGACGGTCGTGAGGAGCACGGCCGCCGGCCGGCCGAATTTCCACAGCAGCCCTACGAGGGCGAACCAGAGGACGAAGGTGGAGATGGCGCGTTTGAGCACGGTCGGTCGGGGCTGGAGCCTATCCGGTGGAGGGCAGGGGCTTTGGTTGCAACTGTTCGCCAGTGGCGCCGTAGCGGCGTTCGCGGCTGGCGTACTCGGCGAGTGCGGAGCGGAAGTCGTCTGGGGAGAAATCGGGCCAGAGCACCGGGGTGAATACCAACTCGGCGTAGGCGGCCTGCAGGAGGAGGAAGTTGCTGATGCGCGACTCGCCTGAGGTGCGCAGGACCAGATCGGGGTCGGGCATGCCGGCGGTGTAGAGGTGGCGGGCGAGCTTCTCGTAGGAGCACTGCGCGGGATCCTCCCGGCCGGCGGCCACCTCGCGGGCGTAGGCGGCGGCGGCGTCGGCCACCTCGGTGCGCGAGCCGTAGTTGAGGGCTAGTACGAGGTGGTGTTCGGTGAAGTGGGCGGTGGCCGCCAGCGCTCGGGCGAGCTCCTTTTGCACGGCGGCGGGCAGCTCGGCGGTGCGCCCGATGGTGTGCAGGCGGATCTTCTTGGAGACGAGCTGGTCTACCTCGCTGCGCAGGAAACTCTGGAGCAGGAGCATGAGGGCGCTGACCTCGGCTGCGGGGCGTTTCCAGTTTTCGGAGGAGAAGGCGTAGAGGGTGAGGTAGCGCACCCCGCACTGGCCGGCTGCCTCGACGATCTTGCGCACGGTTTCCACGCCGCGGCGGTGCCCCTCGATGCGCGGGAGGCCGCGTTGTTTGGCCCAACGGCCGTTGCCATCCATGATGATGGCTACGTGGGCGGGTGGCGTAGCGGCGGTGGGTTTCACTCGGAAAAAGAGCGGCAGTGTGTCCGGCGCGTGGAGAACCGGTCAATAACTGAAACCGGGAGGCGAAATTCGGGCGGAAGCGTTGAAGTGAAGGGAGCGGGAGATGGGGTGGTATCCGGAGGCTATTGCCGGCGGGCCGGGCCCTCAGGCGTCATCAGGTTGGCGGCAAAACCGGCGGGAGTAATCCTGGGGCCCGAGTCCAACCGTTTGCCTTCACGGCCGTGAAGGTAAACGGTTGGACGCAGGCTGGCACTACGCAGCACCAACCTCTGAACACTGCGGCGACGAATGCCCAGCCTTCACTCGCTGTTGCATCAGAAGGCCGGGGAGCGGCGTCCCCGGTTTGTGGGTTGGGCGTCGAGGGGAATGCGGCGAGAAACTTAAGCACCGGGTGTCCTTTAAGTGCCAAGGACCGGGTGAAACAGGGGCCGTATTTCCAGAGGCGTGATGAAGGGGGGGCTATGCAGGGGGCTACGTCATCCTGTGCCGATGGGGTGCGGGGCGGGAAAGGTTATGCCAGCCGCCGGCGATGGACCTCGGTCTACCGGTTAGCCTTCGCCAAGCGCGCGGCGAAGGGTGGCGAGCTCTGCGCGCAGTTGCGCCACCTCGTTTTCCAGTGCGGCGAAGCGCCGCTCGGCCTCGGGCGGCAGGGTGAGGGCGACTGTCAATGGCGCAGGCGAGCCTTCGGCGGGCGCCGCCTCCTCGGCGAGCCGCTGGCCCCAGCGGGCCTCCTTCTGCCCTGTGTATCGTGGAAGCAGGTGCACGAGTGCGCCGGCGGGGCGGTTGGCCAGGGCGGTGAGGATACTCTCGATCTCGGCGGCTTCGGGCATCTCGCACAGGCGGGCGGCGTTGCCGCGCAGGGATGCGGCCGTCTGCGGGCCGCGCAGGAGCAACTCGGTGAGCAGCGCGCGCGCCACCGGTTCGAGGGGGAAGACGAGGTCCAAGGTGTGCTTGTGTTTGGCCACCCGGGCCTCCGCCCCCGCAAATACGGTGGCGAGCTTGCGCGAGCGCAGCCCGGCGAGGGCCGCCTCCACCTCGGGAGCGGCCACCGCGAGGACAGGGTCGCGGTTGCTGCGCTGGTTGCAGGCGGCGATGAGCGAATTGAGCGTGAGTGGATACAGGTCGGGGGTGGATACCTGCTTCTCGATCAGGCAGCCCAAGACTCGGGCCTCGAGCGGTGAGAGGGGCGGAGTGAGCGGCGCAGGCGAAGCCTCTGCCGAAGTTGGGGCGTCCATGCCTGCGATCAGAGGCCGCTCCGGGCGCAGTGCAAGGGTGGAGACGGCGCTCCGCCGCGATTCGTTGGCGGCGGGTCTGCCCCCGGCCGGGGCGGGATTGCCGCGAGGGTGGGGCGCAGGCGGGTGGCGGCAGCCCCGGCACAGCGCGGCGGCCGGGGGCGGGTGGGCACGAGGTTAAGCCGGGTATTGGTCCCGGTGGCGGGGCCAGCGGCTGCGGGAGCGCAGGGTGGGGCGGCAGCCTTCCGGGCCAGGTACTTGACTTGCTGCCACAGCCGGCCGCGGCGGCGCGCCCGTGATCTGTCTTGTCGCCGGCAACACATTCGATAGGCTCCACGGCGTTCCCGGGGCTTGGCGTCCCACAGCGCCGCCCCCCCTGCCTAGCAGGGACCTTCGGAATCAGGGCGGCGGGGTATCCCCGTTGCAACTCCAAGTAGACTGCTCCCATCATGAACGCCAAACTCTACCCCGTGCCGGGTCGGGCCTTTGCTCTTCCCGGTCTTCTTCTGTGGCCCTTGCTCCTGCTGCTCACCGGCTGCCCCAGCGGCCCGGCTCCTGTGGGGAAAAATACCGTCGACGAAATCCACAGGATCACCACCGAGCTCGGTGGCAAGGTCGATGCCGTAGCCGCCAACCAGAACGCCCTCATCGAGCGCCAGAAGGAATTGGAGATCAAAACCACCCAGAAGGTTCAAATCGCCGCCAACGAGGTCGACAGCGCCTTCTATGTGAATGCCCGCAACCTCGACAATCCCTACACCCGCCTGACCAGCGAGAAGCTCAAGACCGCGGCCAGCCTCCTCGGCCAGCCCACGCCAGACAACGCCGCGACCAACGAAACCCAGCTCGCTCTGGCCCTCAGCTCCAGCCAGCAGGACCAGGCCAAGCTGCGCCTGCTCCTCGAGGAGGAACGCAAGAATGCCAAGGCGGCCGCCGATGCCCGCGACTTGGCGCTCCAAAGCGTGGGCGCCGCCAGCGCACAGGCCAGTGTCGCCACAGACGACTTACGGAAGACGGAGACCTTGCTCAACGAGGCCGAGCGGAAGGCGAAGCTCGCCAAGGCCGCAGCCGACGACGCCAAGGCCGCGCGGGACGCCGAGCTGGCGGCCAAAACCCGTCTGCACATCGCCTACGCCTTCATGGGCTTGGGGGGGCTGCTGATCGTGGCGGCTGTCGTCGCCACCATACTGCATGTGCCCGGCGTGCTGGCAGCCGGTCTGGCCGGAGGCGCTGCTCTGCTGGCGATCGGTTGGCTGATCACTGTGCTGGAGGATCTGTTGCACCAGCTCTGGTTCCAGATCTCCCTCGGGGCGGTGCTGCTCGCCTCGCTGGGCGTGGCCGTGCACCTGGCTTTGCGAACATGGAAGACCCGCCGCAAGGCAACGATGGACGCCGCTATCGGTCAGGGCGCCATCGGCGCCATACAGGAAGCAAAAAACGACGACGCCAAGCTGGGCGGGCAGGTCTACGCCTCACTGGCGCCGTATCTGAAGGAGTGGTTCGTCGACGACCAGGGCAAACCCGATACCGCCATCGAGAAGGAGATCGACCAGCGTCTGCAGGCGCTCAACCTCAGGAATCCGGAGGGGGCGGAGGAACATGTGCTCAAGGCGCTTCACGGTGTCCTGGTGAAGGCCGAGCCGGCGAGGAATGGGCTCGCGCCGAGGGCACCGAATCCCCACGTGCCTCCCGGCGGTCCCGGCTGATCTGATAACAGAGCCCACTTTGACCGTAGCGATTCGTTCGGTTGCAGCGGCGGACCCAGGCGTAACCATGCAGTGGGTCCGCTTTTCGCTCTGGCAGTGCACGAACTCCGGTGCCCACCGTAGATGCAGGAGCGTGCTTGCACGCGATCTGGGCTCTGAATCGCGTGCAAGCACGCTCCTACTAATGAATGGATACGCCTTGGCGTGCGTACCTTCGAGGAGCTCCGCTTGTATGGCGGCCCGCCTCGGCGATCCGGGAGGGCGCCGGCCGGTAGCTGGAATAGCCGCCTCGATACCGGCCCTCCGCGCAAGCGTTTGCCAGGGCCGGCAGATGACTCGAATCCATGGTTACCGCCCCGCGGACGCCTCGGAAGTGTATGGCTCGGCGCCGGGTTCTCGCACTCCGTCGCCCCCGCAACCGCGCCACTCGCAGATTTTCCTTCCGCACAGATGAGATCCCCGGCACGGTCGTAGGCGATGAGCGTGCTCTTGGAACTGCAAACCCAACTGGAGGCCGGCGGCGATCTCGCGGCGGCGCAGGTGCAGGCGGCGGTGGCGGCCTTGATCGCCGCCGAGGTGCCGGCGGTGCAAAAGCAGGACTTCCTCACCTCGCTGGCGGCCAAGGGCGAGAAACCGGCCGAAGTGGCGGCCTTCGCCGGCGAGTTCCGCCGGCTCTCTCGCGACCCCGGCGTGGCGCGCTGGGCGGCCGAGGCCATCGACGTGTGCGGCACCGGTGGCGACCACGCGGGCAGCTTTAATGTGTCCACTGCGGTGACGCTCGTACTGGCGACCTCGGGCCTGAAGGTATTCAAACACGGCAACCGTTCGATCACCTCGAAATGCGGCAGCGCCGACCTCCTTGCCGCCCTCGGCGTGCCCACCGACGCGCCGGTGGAGCGGCTCCAGCGCTCGCTCGAGGAGCTCAACTTCTGCTTCTTCTTCGCCCCCGCTTTCCATCCCGCCTTCAAGGAGATCGCCCCGGTGCGCAAGGCGCTCGCGGCGCGCGGCCAGCGTTCGGTGTTCAACATTCTCGGACCGCTGATCAACCCCGGGCGCCCCGCCTTCCAACTGCTCGGCGTGTTCGCCGAGGGCTGGGTGGCCCCGCTCGCCGGTGCGCTGCACGACCTGGGGCTCACCGCCGCCCTCGCCGTCCACGGCCGACTGCCGGCCGGCGGCGGTATCGACGAGTGGACGACGGGGACCGAGAACGTTTACGCCGGTGCAGGCCGCCTGTGCGCGCCGCTTGGCCGGATCGAGCTTTCCACCACGGGACTTTCCGGCGGCCTGCTCGACGACCTCAAGGGCGGCGATGTGCAGGAGAATCTCGCGATCCTCGAGGCGCTACTCGACGGCCGCGCGCCCGCGATGGTGGCCGACACCGTGGCCCTCAATGCCGGTACCGCCCTCTGGATTGCCGGCCGGGCGGCGGATATCGCCGCCGGGGTGGTGCAAGCCCAGGAGCTCCTGCGCAGCGGAGCGGTGAAGCGCCATGTGGCGCGCACCCGCCATTTCTGGGCGGGGTGAGGAGGCGGTATTTCCAGGAGTATGAGCCCTGGGCCGCCCCATTATAGATGGTCAATTTTTTCTTGATCGGCACAAAGTACGAAAATGTTGGACCGGCTCCAAGCGCCCGGGGCGTTGTATATCGGCGCCGGTCGGCTGTGTGCTTGGGCCTCTGGTTGCCATAGTCGCCCCCGTCGGCTTGCCTTCCTCGTGGCTGCCCCCCGGGCGCATGAGCCGGGATCCACTATATAACAAGGCGCGCTCTGGAAGGTTGTCGGATTTGCTTCGCTGTTCTGTGTCCTCGGAGGGTGCGAAGGTTGGCAATCATAGACCCGAGCCTCCCGCTGTACTGGTTGGTTTGGGGAGATAGGTGACAGTCGCCTTGATCGCCCATTTCATGGGGGCGTGGGGTTTCTAGCAGCGCGCTGCCTTGTCCAATGCGCTCAAGGAGTGAATAGCCGATTGCGCGGGAAAGGGGTGTCGCGCCAACGGCGGCGGGGGGATTATCGAGTAGCTGCCCATGAACGCATCCCCGTCCACCACGCTCCGGTGCCGATGGAGGCACTCCGGCCGAGGATCGATATTGGCAGGGCCACGCGCAGCGGCGCGGCAAGCAGGCCCTGTATCGCCGCGCCACCCCATCCCCTCCGAGCCGCCCGTCGAGCGGGGGCCATGATTGCGCTCAGGTGCGATAGCGCGATGCGCTCCTCGGTGTGCCCAGGCTGGGGATCAGCGAAGAGATTCACAGGAGATCGATTTTCGGCCCAGCCAGTTTGTGCGTGTCCAGCACATGGTGCCCCTGTACGTGCCGTCCGCCAAGTCCTGCGCCCTGTCATGGGCAGGCGGATTCGCTTGCTCCCCGGCTCGGCGGTGAGCCCCACCGGACTGCTCAGCCATATCCAGGCGGCAAGGTCCTTCCAGGCGGCAAGGTCCGCCGACCCCACGCCGAACTGTCGCCAGGCTCAGCCGTGACCATGCAATCGCACCTCTTCGCGTTCTGGCAGTCCACGAACTTGGCCGTCGCAGGAGCGTGCTTGCACGCGATCTGCGCTCTGAACCGCGTGTAAGCACGCTCCTACGCCGGAATGGTTACGGCTCAGATCGCCGGCCGGTAGGGCGCGACGCGGCATTCCCGGAAGAGAAGCCGCTGGTTGGAGCAGCCGGCGGCATGCTTACAGGCCGACCCCACTCGATGGGGCCTTATTGTGCCACTCCCCGCATCACCAGTTCGTACCGACAGGATCGGGCTTTGCCTCCGTCTGCCGCGTTTCGGTCCAGTCGCATCGACGGCTGAATGGCACCTCTTTCGCGAGAGTCGAGCGCCTCTGCAAGGCCACCTTTTAATCGGAAACGCCGCTGCCTCCGCCGTTTTCCCTCGCCTTGGGGCCGTTCACGCCTGCATTCGCAGGCATGCCGTTCTCTCGTTTCGGGCTTTTTTCCAGTATCACACGCGCCATCCAGGCCAAGGGCTACACCGAGCCCACCCCGGTGCAGGTGGAGACCATCCCCGCTGTACTCACCGGGCGCGATGTCGTCGTATCCGCCCAGACCGGCACCGGTAAGACCGCCGCCTTCGCCCTGCCGATCATCAATCGCCTCGGGCCCCACCGCCCCGGCGGCGTGCGCGTGCTGGTGATCGAGCCCACCCGCGAGCTCGCTGCGCAGGTCTACGCCGAGTTTTGCGCCTTCGCCCAGTTCACCGACCTGCGCATCACCCTCGTCCAAGGAGGCGTGGGACACACCAAGCAGCGCAACTCCCTGCGCGACGGCACCGACATCGTCATCGCCACCGTAGGGCGCCTGGTGGAGCACATGGTCGATCGTACCCTCAACTTTGATTCGCTGCAGGTGCTCGTCCTCGACGAGGTCGACCGCATGCTCGACATGGGGTTTGTCGACGCCGTGAAAGCCATCGTGGACCGCTGCCCGCGCAAGCGCCAGACCCTGTTCTTCTCCGCCACGATCCCGCCCGCCATCGAGGAGATGGCCCGCTTCGCCCTGCAAAACCCCACGCGCATCAACATCGGCCGTGCGCGCACCGTGCCGGCGTCGATCACTCATGCGATGTATCCGGTGAGCCAGGCCCTGAAGTTTCAGCTACTGCTGGCCCTGCTCAAGCGGGCCAGCGCCGGCAGCGCGATCGTGTTCACCCGCACCCGCGAAGGCGCCGACCAGATCGTGCGCCGCCTCAAGGATGCCGACCACTCCGCGTCGGTGCTTCACGGCGACCGCAGCCAGGGCCAGCGCAAGGCCGCCTTGGCCGGTTTCAAGGACGGATACTACAAGATCCTCGTGGCCACCGATCTGGCCGCGCGCGGCCTCGACCTCGCGGACGTGTCGCACGTGATCAACTTCGACATCCCGCTCACGCCCGACGACTACGTGCATCGCGTGGGCCGCACCGGCCGTTCGGCGGCGGTGGGCGACGCCTTCACGCTGTTCACCCCGCGCGAAACCAACGCGGTGAAGGCGATCGAGCGCTTTGTACGCGCCGAGATTCCGCAGGTGAAACTTTCGGGTTTCAACTACGCCGCTGTGCCCGCTGCTCCCACACAGGAGAAGACCGGCCCCCGTGCGAAGCGCCAGCGCGACGACGCAGCCGACGGCTGGAGCGAGACCACCGTGGGCAACGCGATCCAGACCAAGCGCAAGCCCGCCGCCCGCGACGAGGGCCAGCGCAAGTTCTTCACTCTGCCCCAGACCCAGCCGGGGACCAAGACCAAGCCCAAGCCCAGCACCGAGCCCAAGGCCGGCGGCGACACCAAGGCCAGCGGCGGGACCCGGGAGTCCGGCAAACCCGTGCGCCGCGCCAAACCCAAGGCCGCCGACGGTATCAAGAAAGGCAAGGCCGCCGCGCAGGCGAAGGCCCATGCCGAGCCCAAGCCGCGCAGTCATGGGAAAATTGGGGCCCACGCCAAGGGCCACGAGAAGTCGAGGCCCGGCGCCACCAACCACTCCAAGCGCCCCCCTGCCAAGAGCAAGCGGCGCTGAGTTTCCACGGAGCGTCTCCGGGGTAGTGCCGCCGCTTTTACTGCGGCCGCCAGTGCCTCGGAACGCCCCGCGAGCAGTGGCGGAGCCGAGGGCCGAGTCCGGAGGGACTGGAAGGCGAAGGCCGCAGTCGCCAGCCTGGGCACCGTGCTCGGGCTCCCTGTCCTCCGTTTCGCCTTTTCGCCCGCTGTGGCCCCCGGTTAGCCCTCTCTTGAATTCCGTCCTCTTCCATCCTTCCTCTCCAGCCGCCCGCCGTGCTATATCCCCAACAGACATGAAAAAGACCTTTCCTTTGCAGGTAACCGGAAAAGACAGCCAGCGCGTGCTGGAGAGCATCAAGAACGAGGTGCGCAAATACGTGCAGCGCGAGCAGAAGAAGACCCCTCCCGAGGGTTTCAACCGCTGGGAGTTTTGCTGTCGCGTAGGGGTGGATAAGACCGCCCCGCAGGACCGCCGCCTGAGCGAGGTGATCGCCTCCATCGATACCGTGGCGAAGGCCGGCAACCCTCAGGTCTACGTTGAGATCGTCGCCAATCCCATCCACCGCATGACCGCTGAGACCGAAGCGCCCGGCTCCGATGCGCCCGTGGGCGAGTCGCGGCTGCCCGACCGCCCGGATTGAGCGGGCCGGGACCGCGAGCCGAACGCGGCGAGCGAGCGGTGAAGCCCCGCGGAGTTTCGTTCAGCCTGCTCGTCCAGGTCCTCGGCCGCACCTTCCAGGAGGCCATGCGCGAACTCAATCCGCCACCGGCGTGACGATCATCGGCACCTGACCTGCGACCCGCTGCCGTCGTAAGGCTGCGACGGCAGCGCGGCCTGAAACCCTACGACGCCATCGGTCGGAATGCTTACGATGGGAGATCGGCCACGGCGAATACCCGCGCTCTCGTCGTAGGATGGGCGCGTGGAAGCACCCTTACGGCGTCAGTTCCATCGCGGCCCGTGCCTCGTACCCATTCGCTGACAACACGGACCGCGATGCGCCTCGCCAGCATTTGCAGCAAATGCGAGAGATGAATGCCTACGACGGGGGCGCGGCCGGGCAGAAAAGCCACGCTCTGGTCGCAAAACCGACAGCTCCCAAACCCCGTCGCTCAAGCGCATCGTAACCGTACGATCCGAGCGCAGCAATTTGGTGACAAAACACGACGCCAGTCCGGCCAGGCCCGAAAATCCCTACAACGCCAATTTGGCAAAATCTACGATCACAGAAAAATCGGTAACAAACAACTTCCAGGTGCTGGCCTATTCTTTGCCTGTCCCTTCTGGAGCCCAGGGGTAGGGCGCTATGTGCGCCTGCTCGGAGAACACCGCAGCACAGCATATGGCTATTCTCTGTGGGAACTCGGCGTCATCGGTTTGCCAGTTG
>CAJCBL010000372.1 GCA_903960515.1 uncultured Verrucomicrobiota bacterium | reverse complement strand
TCGCAGGGCAGGAGCATCGGGGTCTGTCGGTCGAGATTGAAGAAGCGGGCGGCCATGGCCTATGAAAATACAGCATCCCGTTGCCTGTCAACAAAATATGCAACTAATTTGAACAAAATTCGAAGTCCGACAGGCTGCTAGACGGCAGGCCGGCGACGATTCCCTCTATTCCGGCGTTGCCTATACGGGGTAAAATAGTTTTCGCTATCCGGCGATGTCCATCGATGTCCGCCCCGCTGCCCCCAGCCGAGAATTACCGTCCCCAGTTGCCTCGCCCGTAGCGAGATTGACCGCGCGTATGGTGGAATGGAGCGAGGCAAAGGGACACGGCTTCATCTCCTTCGAGAAACACCGGATCTTCGTGCATCAGCGCGATTTCAGCGCACGGCACAAGCGGACCGAGGTGGGCGACGTGGTGGACTTCGTCCTGGGCAGGGATGACAAAGGCCGGCTCTGCGCGCAGAAAGTGGAGCACCATAACGGCGGCGGGCGGATACGGTTTTGGCATCTGCTCATTTTGCTGCCCTTCGTCGCAGGCCCGGGATACGCCCTTTGGCAGGCGGGAGGGCGCGCCAACGCGAGCCTGGTCTTCGGTTGCGCCGCCGGGATGTCGGTAATCTCCTATCTTTTGTACTGGCTGGACAAGTTGCGGGCGCGCCATGGGCAATGGCGTGTCTCGGCCTCCACGCTGCATCTGGTGGCCCTGCTCGGTGGCTGGCCGGGGGCTTTTCTGGCCCAACGGAATTTCCGGCGCAAGAGCTTGGGGCTGCGCTTCCAACTGCTGTTCTGGCTGATCGTCACGCTACACCAATTCCTCGCTACGGACTACCTGCGCGGCTGGCCGATGGTTCGCGCTGCCGACGCCGAGTTCGTGCGCCTGACGATGACTGTGCCGAAGTGAGGCGGGTCTACGCGAAGGCTAGGGCGTACCGCATAGGGCGCCCTGTCTTCGCAATGTGATCCACGTTCCAAGAGCTACCCTAGGCCAGACGCCTCCCCCAGTTGGCGCCAACCGGGGCTGGTGCGACTGGGGGGCGGGTAGGGGCCTACTCGGCCGATTTGCGCGAACGCGGAGCAGCGGGCTTGCGGACAGGCTTGGCCTTGGCGTTGAGCCAGAGCTCGGCCTTCGAGTTGCGGTTGAACCAGAAGATCTCGCCCGCGTGTTCGGCGAACACCGGCTTGTCTTCGTCGCTGGTCGGCACGCTCAGGCCGGCCTTCACCAGCGTGTCCAGCAAGTCAGCCTGCGATACGGCCAACACCTCGGCCAACGCGCTTGGGGCCGCGCTGAAGGCGAGGCTGCGCTTGTTCTTGGTGAAGTGCGGGCGGATACGCGCGAAGACCGAGTAGTCGCCACCACCAGCCGGGGCCGGGGAGATCTCGCTGGGGACCACCTCGGGCTCTGCGACGGGCGCAGTGGGGGAAGTGGAGACGGGCTCGGGGGCCGGAGCGGGCTCGGCGGCTGCTTCTGCAACCGGTACCGGTTCGGCGGGGACGGGCGCTTCGGGCAAGGAACCAGCGTGCGCAACCGGTGCCTCGGCGGCGGGCGTGGGGGCGGGCGCTGAGACCGAAGCGGACGCTCCGTTGGAGGGACCCTCGTCTTCCTCGCCGGTGCTGTGCGCCTCGCCGGGGCGCTGTTCGCGGGCGTTGATCCACACCTGCCCACCCTGGCCTCCATTGAGCCAGTAGAGCATGCCGTTGAGTTCTACGAATACGGGCTTGCCCTGGGGGTCTTCGCCGAGGACCAGCCCTACCTTCGCAAAAGCGGCCATCAGATCGGCCTCCTGCAGGCGCAGGGCGCGGGAGAGAAAACTGGTGCTGCCGGACCAACCACGGCCGCGGCGATTGCGGCGCATCATCGGGCGCAGTTTGAGCAGCAGCGCCTCGCCCTCGGGCAGGGCGGCTGCCTGGGAGCCGGACGCCGCGGCGCCATCGCGCTGTGCGCGCTGGCCACGGTTGTCGGTGGCGCGGCCGGAGTCGGCTCCGCCATTGCCGGCCTGGCCGCCACGCTCGCCGGTAGGGGCGAGATCGCGGGGATCCTGGGGCTGGCGGGGCTGGCGTTGCGGCTGGCGGGAGGAGGGCTGGCGCTCGGAGCGTGCGTCGGGCTGGCGCTGCGACGGCTGGCGCTCTGCTCGCGGCTCGGGCTGGCGGGCGGGCGCAGCCTCGGGCTGGCGCTCGGCTCGCGTTTCGGGCTGGCGCTCGGGGGCTGGCTCGGCCGGGCGCACTTCGGCGCCCTGCTCGGTTGCAGTCTCGTCAGCGGGTTCCGGTTGCCGCACGAGGCGGGGGGGCGGCTGGCGCTCGGGCCGGGGCTCGAACACCGGCTTGGGTGCCGGGGCTTTCGGGCCGGAGTTGAGCCAAATCTCGCCGCGGGCGTTCTTGTTTAGCCAGAAGAACTCGTCCTCGTGTTTCAACGCCGGTGGCACGGCCTTCGGGTCGTCGACCAGGGGCAAACCAGCTTCGGCGAGCGCGCCCAGCAGATCGTTTTCATCCTGCTCGAGTTTGCGGGCCAGAAAAGAGAGGGACCCTACAGAGCCGGGTCCGCGCAAGCTGCGTTTCATGAGCGGGCGCAGCACCTCGAACATGTCTTCGGCGTCGGCCTCGGCGTCGCCTTCATCGTCCTGGCGGTCGGTGATGAATTCGAGTTCTTCCTTGAGCGTGGCGCGCCAGGCATCGCGCTCCTTGGAGTCCTCGGTCTTCTCGGCGCGCGCAGCCTCTTGTGCTGCGGGCATCTCGTCGGGCTTCCAGTCGCGCAGGATCGGGCGGCGAGCCAGCCCGGTGAAAAGCAGCGGATTGTCCGGGGCGGTGTGCCAGTTGACGATTTCCCACTGCTGCTGACCCAAGTCGTTGAGGTGCTGCTCCAGGGCGGCCATCGTGGCCATGCCATGCTTCCCGCTGGAGATCACCTTGTATTCCCAATTTGCCATAGAGTGGCTGTGGTGTAGCCGGGTGTCGGATTCTTGGCCAAACGAAAATGGACGCCCCGGCAACAATCCGTCTCCAGTTGCCTCTGGCCCCGGCTTTGGCCTTGCCGCCGGCGCCCACTGTGGAGAATAGGGGGCGTCCCCAGTTTCGTCAGCCCCGCTCTGTGCGATGAACCTTCCTAACTCACTCCGCCCGTCCAAGTGGCCGTTTTTCATCGGCGACGGTATCCTGGTCGCCCTCGCCGGCCTCATCGGGCTGCTCGCCCCCGCCCCGCTTTCGGCCACCGCCTTGAGCGTCATCTTCGGCTGTGTCGCCCTCGGTGCCATACTGGCCGTGCTTCCGGCCCTGCTGGATTTCGGCGTCGCCCAACGGGAGACTGAGGCCGCGCTCCAGCGCCAACTCGAGGCGCAGGGCGCCCGCCTTCAGCAGGCTTCGGAGGCGCTGGCGGGCATCGCCGGCCAATTGAAGGCTGCCCACGAGGCCACCGCCCGCGCTGTGCACAACGCCGAGACCTTGCCCGGTCGCCTGCAGGAAAAGATCGGTGAGTTCACCGCCGAGCTGACGGCGCGCGACGACGAGGAGAAGGCCGCCATGGCCAAGGAGCTGGAGGCCCTGCGCGATACGGAGGGCCATCGGGCCACCGCCATTGCCGAGAAGATCATCGCCGCCACCAAGGAGTTCACCGCCGCCGAGCGACAGGTGCTTCCCGCCCTGGCGGCCGCCGCCAAGCTCAGCCGCGAGCTCGAGCCGGCCCTCACCGCCGCCACCGCCCGCGGTGAACAGGCCCTGATCCAAGCCGCAACCTTTGTAGACCAAGCGTTGACTCAAGCCGCCGCCCAGTTCCAGGAGACCACTACGCGCGGCGAACAGGCGCAGGAGCAGGCCGGCGCGCAGTTTCAGGCCGCCACCGCCCGTGGCGAACATGCCCTGATCCAGGCCGCCACCCTTGTGGAACAAGCGTTGACCCAGGCCGCCACCCAGTTCCAGACGGCCACTACGCGCGGTGAAAAAGCGCAGGAGCAAGCCGCCACCCATTTTCAGGCTGCCACCGCCCGCGGTGAGCAGGCGTTTGGCCAGGCCGCAGTCGAGATCCAGGCCGCTCTGGCGGCCGTCGAAAGCCGGGTGCGCCAGACTATCGTCGCCGCCGAGCACATCGATTCCCGCCTCGCGGACCGCGCCGCCTCGCTGCGCCAGCTCGAGCAGGAGATGGACTCCGCCTTCCAGCAGAAGATCGACCAACTCCATGCCGCCGTGGACGCCGTGGAGACCTCGGCACCCCGCGCCGTGCGCCGTGTCCGCCATGAGGTGACGCCCGAAGCGACCGAGGAACTCCTGGGCGCCGCCCCCGAGGCTTCTGCTTCCGCCCCGGTCACCGCTGCGCTGCCCCTGATGCAGCTCAGCGCGTTTCCCCGGATGAAACGCGAGCCCCTGGCCCCGCAGGAGCAGCCCGTACCTGCGGCCGCAAGCCCCGCCGCCCCGCTCGCCGTACAGCCGGAAACCCTCCCCATGGGCGACACGACCTCCGCTGCGGAGATGCCGCCCAAACGCGAACCGCGCCGCAAACCCACTACGCGCAATCTTGGCGAGGCCGTGCTGCCCGGTTTTGCCGAATCGGAGATCGTCTACGACGACGCCCCTTCGACCACCTCGGCCCCGGCCAGGACCTCCGACGGCAGCACCCGTCTGCTCGTCACCGCCTTCATCGGTATCGGTAACAAGGTGTTCATCCGCGGCGACGGCCCCGGGCTGAGCCGGGAGAAGGGTGTGCCCATGGAGTTCATCTCGATCGGCAAGTGGTCATGGGAGAGCTCGGACGCGATCGACCCGGTAACCATCCAGCTCTTCAAGAACGACGACATCCCCGCACAGGGCGACCCGCTTTTGCTTGCGCCCGGCCACCATGTCGAGGTCACCCCCGTCTTCCGCGAGCCCGATCCGTTTTGAGGCGCAGCCAAGCAAGTGCGCGGGTGTTTGCTTCGCAACCACCGCCTAGTTGGCGGCCATCAGTGTAGCTGGAGTGTGCTGGCAGACGGTCGGCGCTGGGGCCGTCCCGGCCGCAGGTGTGCTCCCGGCAAGCACGTAGCAGGGGAGCGCTTGTGCGCAAGTCGGCGCTGCGGGGCCTGCTCTCTTCTGCTGCCAAGGGCCGGGGCACATCACGTAGGCTGAACCTTCTCGCGGTTCCAGCCCCGGTGGCGCACATCGAGCCAAAGGTTGTACGCGGCCACGAAAGAGGGGAAGAGATTCTGGATGATGCCCACCGAGTCGTTCTTTCCCCATACGAAATAGGAGAGGGTCATGATGCTTCCCACCACGCTCATGTACCAGAACAGCCGTGGCACCACCACGCGCCCCACACGCTTGGCCGCCCACCATTGCACGAACCAGCGTCCCGCAAACATGGTGGCGCCACCATAGCCGATGAGCTTCCACCAGGTGATGGCGACCGGGGCACCGAAGAAGGAAAAGTTCAGCCAGACATCGTTCATTCCGCCGCAGCATGCGGCTCGTTTTCCTGAAATCAGGCAAAAACTGGTTCCTGCGGAAACTGCCGGCGGATGCGCCGGGCCCCATACATGGGGCATCCTCGCGTAGTTGGAGCGCGGAGCGATACGGCCCCTCCGCGTAGCCGAAGAGGGAAGGGATTCAGGAAGGCGCCGGCCCATTTGCGTAGAGGCCCACGCGCCCCCACCGATGCCTGCGCTGGCCAAACTGCCCCAGCCGCCCCACTCTCGCGGTATGTGTCCTCGATCAATCCTCGCCATGGTACTCGTCGCAACGGGTGCCGCTTACCTGCGTGCGGGCGATGAAGCCCGTGCACATCCGCTGCCGGCGCCGGTGCACATCGAATCCACGGAAAGTGACCCCACTTCCGTCCCACGCGATACCGCCAACGAACTGCTCCAGGCCGCCGTGGCCGCCGACATCCAGCGCACTGCCGCCCTTGTGGCCGGCGACACCCGAGCGCTCGATCTGATCTGCGGCGATGAACTCGTCTTCGGCCATGCCGACGGCAGTATCCAATCGAAGTCCGCGCTGCTCGCCTCCCTCGAAGCGGGGGAGCGGCGCTACTTCGCCATCAATCCGGGGCCGCGCGAGGTGCGCCTGCTCGCCGAAGCTGTGGCACTGGTCTTTGGTTCCGCCGAGCTGCTCGTAGGTACGGCGGAGAGTTCCCAACCGCTGAAGATCCGCTACCTCGCCGTCTATCGTTTCGACGCCCGTCTGGGCTGGCGCCTCACCGCCTACCAGTCGGCTCGCCGCACCGGGGCGGAGTAGGGCCGGGAGCCGTCACCGGTTTTTTGAGCGCGAGTGCTTGCCGGTGAACTTCGCCTCCGCCCGTTTGCAGGCGAGTATCCTGGAGTTCACCCCAGGGCCCGGAGCGTGGTCGCGGTTGCAATTTGCCTCCCCGGGTTTGATCGCGATCAAAGCCCCGGCCGCCGTTTCGACTATACTTGGCCGCGTCGCTCGTCCACGTCCCTCAAGCACTCCGCCCCCACTTTCCCATGTCAACTCCCACCCTGCTCGAAGCCGCCGCCGCCGGTGCCCTGCCGCTGGCCGCCGCCACCCAATTCTCCGACAGCGGCATCGTGAGCCGCACAGTCCTCTCGGCCGGGCGCACGCGCGTAGTGCTCTTCGGGTTTGCCGCCGGCCAGGAACTCACCGAACACGCCACCCCGGCGCGTGCGCTGGTCCAAATCCTCAGCGGACGCAGCGAGTGGACCCTCGGCGGCGAGCGACGCACTCTCGGCGCGGGCGAACTGCTGCACATGCCCCCGGGCCTGCCGCATTCGGTGCGCGCGCTGGAGGCGTTTTCGATGCTGCTCACTCTTGTGCGCGAGAGCGATGCCCCCGCCCCGGCAGCCGCCAGCGACGGCATGGAGTAAACCGTGGCACGGAGCCTTCGGTACCGTATCCGACGTCGGGATGGGTGCTCGAGGCCCGGCCGACCGGATCGCGTTTGTCGGGATACGGCCGCCCAGCCTTCAGCGCTTCGTTCGCTTCTTCCGTATTCAGCCCTCAGCCTTCAGCGTTCAGGCCTTACCCCTCGTGCCCGCCAAACAATACAAGCGCCTTGATGTGCGCCCCCTGCTTGAGCGGGGCGAGGATCCGCGCGGGGCCGTGGACGCCGCGCTGGCAGCTCTGCGGCCGGGCCAGGGGCTCACGGTGCTGGCGCCGTTGCTCCCCTCTCCCCTGATCGAGCGCCTCAAGTCTGCCGGCTACAGCGCCTGCGCCCAACGACTCCCCGACGGAGGCTGGCGCGTGGATTTTGTTGGCGACTGAACGGGCGGGGCTGCCTTTGGTGAACAGCATGCCGCCCCGGCCCGCTGAATTGCGCCTCGCCGCCATCGCCCACTCATTGCGGGGGTGCGAACTGTTCGCCGGGTTGTCCCCCTCCGACCTGGAGGCGATCGCCGCCTTCGCTGTGATCAAGCCGCTGGCCAAGGGCGCACTGCTCTTCCGCGAGGGCGAGCCGAGCGAGGGCTTCTATCTGGTACAGCGCGGCGCGGTGAGCGTGCACCGGGTGAGTCCGGGAGGGAAGGAGCAGGTGATCCACGTTTTCCGTACGGGCGAATCGTTCGCCGAGGCCACCCTCGCCACGGGCGACGGTTATCCCGCCGACGCCCGCGCGGTGGAGGCCGCTGCCGTGCTGTTGATCCCTCGCGCCCCGATGCTGGCCTTGCTCGCCCGTCGGCCCGACCTCGCGTTGCGCATGCTCGCTGCGATGAGCCAGCACCTGCGCGTTCTCGTGGGCCTGCTCGACGACCTCACGCTCAAGGATGTGGAGACACGGCTGCTCAACTGGCTGGTCAAACGCGCCCCGGCCTCCGGCCCGGCGGAGTGCCACGTGGAGCTGCGCTCGACCAAGCGCACCCTCGCCGGCGAACTGGGCACTACCAGCGAGACGCTTTCACGCACCTTCGCCCGGCTGCGCGCCGCCGGCCTCATCCGCGTGGAACGCACGGCGGTGGTGGTGAGCGACCTGCCTGCGCTGCGTGCCCGCTTCGCCCGGTTGCTGGGCGAATAGCCGCCACGGACCACCTTGGATGGCTCCGGATGGCGGGCGGCCACGGTGTCGCCGCAATCTGAAGCCGATTGTCGCTCCGATACGGGAAACCGCTATTCCTTTGACCCGCATCAACCTTTCAAGGCCCGGGCGGTTGCCCCCACCTGCCCCCGGACCACCCTGAGTCGAAATGAAAGCGAGCGCGATATCCGGCACGGTGCTCGGCGGCCTTGTGGGGCTGGCTGTGGGCGTTGGCGCGTACACTTTCGTCTACGCCAAAGGGTATTCCTACCTGTCCAACAACCCCCAGGCCTGCGCCAACTGCCATGCGATGCAGGAGCAGTACTCGGGCTGGCTGAAGTCGAGTCACCATTCGGTGGCGACATGTAACGACTGCCACACCCCCCACGATCTTCTGGGAAAGTACGCCACCAAGGCCGACAACGGTTTCTGGCACTCGTTCTACTTCACCACCGGCCTCTACCCGGAGAACATCCGGGCGCGCGAGAAGAGCCGCCGTATCACCGAGGACGCCTGCCGCCGCTGCCACGCCGACCTCGCCGAGGATATCGGCTCGGCGCACACCGGCGCCGGAGGCCTCTCCTGTATCCAGTGCCACGGCCACGTTGGCCATATGAAATGACCGGGCTGGCCCCGGGGCACCCGGGATCCAAATAGCGGCCACGGCTCCGCAGCCTGCCCCCATCCTCAAACCACCCACTATCCCCAGGCCGCCAACGCTGCTCCCCATTTCCTGCCCATCGATGAACACGCACCCAACCCAACCCCGCCGCGGCTCGATCAACCGTTTCCTGCTGGCCGCGATTCTTGCCGCCCTGGTGGCCGTAGGCGCCCTCGCGATGCTGATGAACATCTTCGAGCGCAAGCAGGAGGCGAGGAGCCCTTTCTTCCGCGTCGTAGAGCTCACCGATGATACCACCGACCCCGCAATCTGGGGAAAGAACTTCCCGCTCCAATACGACGACTACAAACGCACCGTAGACCAGCAGCGAACACGCTACGGTGGTAGCGAGGCACTGCCCCGCACGCCAACCCAGGCCGACCTGCGCAGCATCATATCGCAATCCAAGATCGAGGAGGACCCCCGCCTCAAGCAGATGTGGGCCGGCTACGCCTTCGCCAAAGATTTCCGCGAGGAACGCGGCCACGCCTACATGCTCGACGATCAACGCTACACCGAGCGCCAGCACGTGGTGAAGCAGCCCGGAGCCTGCCTCAACTGTCACGCCTCCATGGTCACCGCGTACAAAGCGGCCGGCGACGGCGACATCGTGAAGGGCTTCGACAAGATCTGCGCGATGCCCTACGCGGAATCCGCAAAGCTCGTGACCCACCCGGTATCCTGTATCGACTGCCACGACCCGGCGACGATGGCCCTGCGCATCACCCGCCCCGCCTTCATGGAGGGCATCCGAAATCTGAAGACATCCCAAGGAGTGAAGGACTATGACGTCAACCGCGACGCCACCCGCCAGGAGATGCGCAGCTACGTCTGCGGCCAATGCCACGTTGAATACCACTTCAAGGGCCCCGAGAAGCGCCTCACCTTCCCCTGGAGCAAGGGCCTCAAGGTCGAGCAGATCACCGCCTACTACGACGAATCCGGGTTCAAGGACTGGACCCACGCCGACACCGGCGCTCCGGTGCTCAAAGCCCAGCACCCCGAATTCGAGATGTGGAACCAGGGCATCCACGCCCGCAGCGGAGTGGCCTGCGCCGACTGCCACATGCCCTACAAGCGCGAGGGCGCCCACAAGATCAGCGACCACCACGTACGCAGCCCTCTGCTCAACATCAACCGGTCCTGCCAAACCTGCCACAAGTGGTCGGAGCAGGAGCTCAAGGAACGCGTGGAAATCATCCAGGATCGCACCTACAAGCTGCGCAATGTCGCCATGGATGCGCTGCTGGACCTCATCGAGGACCTCAAGGCCGCGAAGGCTGCCGGGGCCAGCGACGACGCACTGAAGGCCGGGCGCGATGCCCAGCGCCACGCCCAGTTCTACCTCGACTTCGTGGAGGCGGAAAACTCCACCGGCTTCCACGCCCCCGAGGAGGCCGCCCGCATCCTGGGCGAGTCCATCGACTTCAGTCGCAAGGGCCAGAAGGCCGTGCGCGAGCTCCTGCCGCGGCCTGGCACCGCCGCTCCCACTGCGGCTCTGGCGCCCTGATACCACTTCAGGTGGGCGACAACGCCCGCTGTTCTGCAAGCCACCCACGAGGGCCGGTCGTTCGCGACCGGCCCTTCGCGCGGGCGGAGGTCGCGCAACGCACACGAGCGAGCTGCGGGGAATCCATTCTCAGTTCCGGGGCAAGCCCGGCGTTCCTGCGAACGCGGCTACACGTTTCAGCCCCAGCCTTAGCCGACCCGGCCTCGAGCCTTCTCCTCCGGCAACAACTCGCCGTTGGCGGCCAGGATACGGCGGGCCAGCGGAGCGAGATCCTCGGCGGGCGTTTCAACGACCTTGCCGTCGAGGTATTGGATTACCGGCAACCCGAAGCGCAGATTCTCCAGCACTGCATCCGCAAAAGCCTTCCGTAGCGCCCTCATCGAGGCGCGGGTCTCAGCATCCGGCCAGACGGATACGGGTTCTTCAACTGCGGTAGGAGTGACTTCGGGCATGATGCGAATGCTAGCCTCGCGTTCGATCCGGGCAAGCAACGGAACATCGCTCACCTCGAGCCGCCCGTTCTGCTCCTCCGCCACCAGGTGAGGAACGTCGCCGGTGTTCTCCAGCAGTCGCCACCGCTGCACCAAGGGGCGGTAGAGCTGGGCGAGATTCCGGATTCCCAAATGGAAGCGCCGGAGCTGAACCTCGTCGGGAATGTCGTGGCCACCTTTGGCCACCCGTTGGCGCACGCGATTGCGCGTCACGTCGAGGGACGGTATCCAGAGGAAATCGAGACGGATGCGGTAGCCCGCCGCCCGCATTTCGCGCAGGAGCGGAGCGTAGGCGCGGCCCGAGAGCGTCGTTTCAAAGGAGAAATCCTCCCCGCGCGCCGCCAGTTCGCGCAGGCGCCGAAGCATGAGCCGCCCCGCCTCGAACGCAGCGCGGTCCGGAGCGAATGGCGACAGCCCCGCCGCAATCAGGTCGGCGTTGACAAACTCTGCCACGCGCAGCTCCTCCGGCAGAAACCGCCGCGCGTAGGTGGTTTTTCCTGCTCCGTTGGGGCCCGCGATGATGAAGAGGTTCGGCATGGGCAGCGCCGCCCGCTCACTCCACGGAGGCTATCGTGTGCGCGATGGTGCGCGAGCCCTGTGGCAGCCCCACCCGCTCACCGGTGCGCCGGCCCATCAGCGAGCGGCCCAGCGGCGAGGCGGGTGTGACCACCATCACCTTGTCGCCGTTTACCCGAACCTCGAGCCCACCGTGGGCAGGACCCAGGAAATACACGCTCTTCGAGCTGCGGGTCTCCAGCCGCACCACAGCGCCCACCGCTACGGGCTCCCCAGGGGCGAAAACTCGTATCGGGATATTGCGGAAGGCCATGATCGCATTCGCCACCCCGTCGGCCAGTTTGGCCTGGCCGGCTGCGAGATAGGCGGCGAGCTGGCCGCGCATGTCGTAGCGATCCTCCGACCGGCTTTCGTCGTTGGTCGCCTCCTTGTGCGCATCCTCAGCAGCGTTGGTCTGCTGGGCGAACTCGCCCACAAGCGTATCCTCAATGGACTTCAGCAAGACGGTCTTATCCATGGCTCTGTGACAATTCGGAGAAAGGTGGCTGGGCGAGAAGGGGGAGCTCGCACGGCAAGGGCAAGAAACGAGGCAATACCTGCGGACCGCCCACGCCAAGCCTGCATTTCGGGTTTCCTCGCCGTGCGGTCCCTTCGAGGCCGGAGCAGCACACCGAGGCAGGGCCTGCCAGTATCCCCCGGCGTTCGCCCGGGTTCCGTACTCGCTCCGTCCCTTGTTTGCCATTGAACCCGCAGTGCTGCGGGCCGTATCAACCGGCATGGAGCGCACCGCCACCGTCGCCGTTCAAAGGTCCCCGGCCACCACCACCACCGTCGAGAAGGCAGTGCTGCCGGTGCTGCTCGCCTTGAGCCTCTCGCACCTGCTCAACGATACAATTCAAGCCCTGCTGCCGGCGATCTATCCGGTACTCAAACAGACTTACGCGCTCACCTTCACCCAGGTAGGCTTCCTCACCTTCGCCTTCCAAGCGACCGCCTCGCTGTTGCAGCCCGTCGTGGGCTTCTACACCGACCGGAACCCCCAGCCCTACTCGTTGGCACTCGGCATGGGGGTGACCCTCGTCGGGCTCGTGCTGCTCTCCCAAGCATCCTCTTTCCCGATGCTGTTGGTGGCCGCCGGGTTTGTGGGCACCGGTTCATCGATTTTCCACCCCGAGGCTTCGCGCCTCGCCCGGCTCGCCTCCGGCGGGCGCCACGGGTTCGCCCAGTCGCTCTTCCAGGTCGGAGGCAACTTCGGCACCGCACTCGCCTCCGGGCTGGCCGCCTCTGCCCTGATCCCTCCCGGGCAGCGCGGGGCGCTCTGGTACACTCTGCTGGCTGTCCTGGGCATCTTCGTACTCTCGCGGCTGGGCCGCTGGTATCGCGAACATCTCGACCTGCGCCGCAAGCGCCAGGGCGCGGCGCCGGCGCCCTCCCCGCTGCCGCCCAGGAAGGTCTACACAACCCTCGCGCTGCTGGGCGCGTTGATCTTCTCGAAGCACTTCTACCTGGCGAGCTTGGGAAGCTACTACACGTTCTACCTCATCGAGAAGTTCGGCTTCTCCGTGCGCGAGGCGCAGCTTCGCCTCTTCGTCTTTCTCTTTGCGGTGGCCGCCGGCACCATCCTGGGCGGGCCCCTGGGCGACCGCTTCGGCCGCAAGCGCGTGATCTGGTTCTCCATCCTCGGGGTGGCGCCCTTCACCCTCATGCTGCCCTACGCCAACGCCTTCTGGACTGTCGCGCTCACGGTGCCCATCGGAGTCGTCCTCGCCTCGGCCTTTCCCGCGATCCTCGTCTACGGCCAGGAACTGCTGCCCGGCAAGGTGGGGCTGGTGGCCGGGATGTTCTTCGGGTTCGCCTTTGGTATTGCCGCTGTGGGTGCCGCGCTGCTCGGCCACCTCGCTGACCATGCCGGCATCGAATACGTCTACCGCGTATGCAGTTTCCTGCCGTTGATCGGCCTGGTCAGCGTCTTCCTGCCCGACCTGCGCAAGCCGCGCACGGGCGCCGCCGCGTAGGGACGCCGCCCGGCGCGGCGTTCGGGCTGGAACCAGCGGGCTCGCCCAGCTTGCCTCCGCCGCACTGCGCGCCCAAGTATGGCCCTCACCGGCCAAGCATAAGCAGTGCGGCGAACTGGCATTTCAGGCGGAGGGATTTGTGCCTGGTGTTCCTGGCGCGTGGTACTTGGGCTTCCGTGGGTTCCCCAGGGCGCCCAACAAAACGGCGGCCCTCGGTAAAGAGGGCCGCCGTGCGAGAAACCTGGTGGCGAAACAAAGCAGCGATCCAACTTCTGTCGTCAGCCTTCGGCTATCTGGCTTCCGCCTTCAGCCCTCGGCTTTCCGTCTTCTTCATTCTGCGTTCTTCGTTCCGCCTTAGCGCTCCGCGCGCTCACCCCATCTGGGCGATGATCTTCGAGCCGTCCTTGAGCAGGGCGGCGGGGATGAGGTTGCCGTCAACAGCCTTGCCGTCGATGGTGAGCGACTGGATACCCTGGCAGACGCCGGCGGCGTTGACCACCTCGATCTCCAGTTGCTTGCCGCGGAAGGTGCGCTTCGCGCTGAAACCGGTCCAGCTCTTCGGAATGCAGGGATCGATTACGAGACCGTCCAACTGCGGGCGGATTCCCAGGATGAACTGGGTGGCGGTGTAGTGCGACCACGACGCCGTACCGGAGAGCCACGGCACGCGGGACTTGCCGTATTTCTTGGAGGCGGGGGCGTGGGTGCTCTGGCAGTGCACGTAGGGCTCGATCTCGCGGACCTCGGCCTGGTCGTTCTGCGCGGCGGGCATGAAGGAGCGGTAGTAGCGGTAGGCCTGGTCGCCGTCGCCGCGGGCGATCTCGGCGAGCACGGCCCAGCTCTGGGTATGCGAGAAGATGCCACCGTTTTCCTTGGTGCCGGGATTGAAGAGCACCGCGCGCATGACCTTCACCGGGGTCTTGGCGAAGGGCGGGTTGCACAGGGCCACGCCGTAGTCGGAAGCGAGATGCTTCTCCATCGCGTCGAGGGACTTGTTGGCCTGCTCGTTGGTGGCGGCCCCTGAGAGCACGGCCCAGCACTGCGTATTGATGTAGATCTTGCCCTCCTTGGCCTTCTTGGTGCCGAAGACGGTTCCGTCCTCGCCGATGGCCCAGATGAACCACTCGCCGTCCCAGCAGACCTTCTGGATCTTGGCGTCGAGCTTCTTGAGCTCGGCGCGGGCCCAGGCGGCCTCCTTGGGGCGCTCGAGGCGCTCGGCGATGTCGGCGTAGATCTCCAGGCCCATGCGCACCTGGAAGGCCACGAACACGCTCTCGCCCTTGTAGCCGAGCTTGAGACAGTCGTTCCAGTCGGCGAGCAGGCCGCAGGGCAGGCCGTGCTTGCCGGTGCGCTCGAGGTTGAACTCGAGAGCGCGGCGCAGATGCCCGAATACGCTGGCCTTGCCCTTGTCGGCGTAGGGCACGACAAGGTCGTAGAAGTCCACATCGCCGGTCTCGGCGACGTAGGCCGGCACGGAGTTGAAAAACCACAGGGAGTCGTCGCTGCGGTAGTGGCTGGCCGGTGTCGGTGCCATCTTGCCGGGTACATGGGCCCACGGGCGCACCTCGGGCTGGGCGCCGCCGGTGGAGTCCTGGGCGGAGAGCATGAGGATCATGCGCTCGCGCACCTGCTCGGGCATCATGCCGGTTACGCCCAGGAAATCCTGCACGGTGTCGCGGAAGCCGAAGCCGTCGCGCTGGTCGCCGGTGTAGACCAGCGAGCAGGAGCGGGACCACTCGAAGGTCATGAGCGCGTTGTAGGCGCCCCAGACGTTGGTCATGTGGTCGAAGTCGGCGTCGGGGGTCTTCACCTGCATGGTATCCAGCAGGCCGTGCCAATGCTTCTTGAGCTTGGCCAGTTCGCGCTCTACGGCGGCCACGTTGCCAAACTTAGTGCGCACCTTCTTGGCCACGGGCGCCTGCCCGATGCCCAGCAGCACAATCACGTCGGCGGACTCGCCGGGGGCCAGCTCTAGATCGCTCTGGATGGAGCCGCAGCCGTTGTCGGAGAGGTGCTCGTTGTTGCCGAGTTGACCGCGCTCGACGGCCTCGGGGCGGTCGTAGCTGCGGTACACGCCCAGGAACTTCTCGCGCTCGCAGTCGAAGCCCGAGATGGTGCCGCCGACCTGGGTCATCCACCACCAGCGGGACTGGTCGCGGTTGGCGAAGTTGGCGGGGTCGGCCGGGAGGCGTTTGCACATGGAGGCGCCGATGATCCCATCCTTCCATACGGCCTCGGAGATGTACTGGGCGTACTGCAGGTTGAAGGTGTCCTGCATCATGCTCCACTCCGTGCTGAACTCGCAGAAGGAGAATACGGAGAGCTTGCGGGCCTTGCCCGAGTTGTTGGTGACCTTGAGGTGCCAGTATTCGAACTCCTGGTCCAGCGGCACGAAGTAGGTGGCCTGGGTGGCGATGCCGGAGTACTCGCTCTCGATCACCGCGTAGCCGGGGCCGAAGCGGGTGGCGGTCTTGTATTGGTCGAGGGGTTTGCCCACGGGCTGCCAGGCGGCCGTCCAGTAGTCGCCGCTGGCCTGGTCGCGCAGGTAGAACTGGCGGCCGGGCATGTCCATGGGCACGGAGTTGTAGCGGTGGCGCAGGAAGCGGCCGTCGGCCGGGGAGCGGGTGAAGCTGTAGCCGCCGGCGTTGTTGGTGATGATCGCGCCGTAGCGGCGGGAGCCGAGGTAGTTGGACCAGGCGCGCGGGGTGTCCGGGCGGGTGATCACGTATTCGCGGGCTGCGTCGTCGAAGTGGCCGTATTGCATGGCTGGAGTGGAGGAAACGAGGAGGCGGGATGAGGAAGGAGTGCGGCCGCGGGATCCGCGGCGCAAACGGTCGATTGGGAGTCCCCACGAAGGCGTACGCGGCCGCAGCGGGCAAGCCGCGTTTGCAACGCCACCGGAGCGCTCCCCCGGCGCTCGTACGGCGCCCAGCAGCCCTCTGCGGGTGTCACGGGCGGACTGATTCACCACAAGCATCCCGACCACCAAGCCCCTACCTCCGCCCCCTCAATACCCGGCCGGGGCCGCTCCGGCAGCCGCGGAGGCGCCGCCACCCAGTCCGGCGGGCACCGGGCCGGGCAGGCCGCGCCGGACCGCCTCGGCGAGGATCGCCTCGGTGGCGCTGGTGCCGATACGGGTGGCGCCCAACCCGCGGAAACGCAGCAGATCGTCGAGGGAGCGTATGCCACCGGCGGCCTTGAGCCGGACCTTCGGACCGCTGTGGCGCCGCATAAGTTGGATATGCTCTTCGGTGGCGCCGCGGGAGAGGAAACTGCCGTCGGGCTGCCTGACAAAGCCGTAGCCGGTGGAGGTCTTCACGAAAGCCACGCCGAGCTCGGTGCACAGTTCGCAGAGGCGCACGATGTGCGACTCCTGCAGGAAATCGTTTTCGAAGATCACCTTGAGGATGGCGCGGCGGGCCAGGCAGATCGCGTTCACCTCTCGCAACTCGTCGCGCACATAGTCCCAATCGCCGCCCAGCACCTTGCCCACGTTTACCACTACATCGATCTCGCTCGCGCCCTCGCCGGTGGCGCGATCCGCCTCGGTGACCTTCATGGAGGTGTGGCTGTTGCCGTGGGGAAATCCGACTACTGAACACACGCCCACCCCCGACCCGAGCAAGGCCAGCACCGCCATCGGCACAGAGTAGGGCTTCACGCAGGCGGTGGCGCATTCGCAGCGCCGCGCCACCGCGAGCCCCTCGAGCACTTGTGCGTCGGTGAACGCAGGATGCAGGAGCGCGTGGTCGATCATTCGGGCGACATCGCACACGGAGGGCAGGGGATGGTGCTGGGTCATGGGATTGAGGGTAGGGCGGCATTGTCGCGAGAGGCCGCCCCACGGCGAACGGAAACTCACCCAGTCGCAGCAAACCGTGTACCGTTCATAGCCTACCGGCTGCCGGCCCGCAGTCCTACTCCAGCCCCCGGAGGGCGAGGTCGTCCTCGTCCCACCCGAGGTAGTGGCCGAGTTCATGCAGGTAGGTGATGCGCACCTCCTCCCGGAAAGCTGCCGGATCGCCCTCCGCGTGGTCCCAGAGGTTCTCGAGAAACAACAGCATCTGCGCCGGCAGCATGGGCGTGGCGCCGGCGTCGTGTTCCAAGTCGCCTCCTACGAACAACCCCAGGATGTCGGGCTCCACGTTCTCATCCTCCAGCATCGCCCCCTCGGGGAACGGCAGCAGGGTGACCGGCAGTCCTTCCGCCAAGGCCTGGATCTCCGCCGGCAGACGCCCGCGGGTGGCGTCAACGGTTTCCTGTGCCACGCGGCAAAGCTCCTTCCAATTCATCGAGGCTGTGTGTGACGCGGCCCTACCGCCTAGGCAACCGCAGAGGTGGGGCTGCCGCGACCCTCCGGAGTGGGTTCCCCCCGGGGGCCGCCACGCAGCGCGAGGTAGTGTTCGACGATCGGCACATCGGCGGGCGCCCACTCCAGGGCGCGTAAGTCCCGCGCCCCGCACCAGCGCAGAGCGGCGTGCTCGGCGGCGTGGGGCTCCACGCCATCGTGCAACCGGGCGCGAAACGGCACCAGGGTGATCGCCACCTTGCCGTAGTCATAAAACGAGTCCGGCAGGCGCTCGCCCACCTCGATCGCGGCGTGCAGCTCCTCGGCGATCTCGCGCACCAGGGCGGCCTCCGGCGCCTCGCCGGGCTCGATCTTGCCACCAGGAAACTCCCACAGCAGGGCCTGCGACTTGCCTGCCGGTCGTTGGGCGGCAAGCACGAGCCCGCCGCGCTCGATCAGCGCGCAGACGACGAAGAGGTGCGGTGGATGGGGCATCGCAAGCGAATGAGGGGCGCGCACCGGGTGGTGCGGCGCCCCGAGCCAGCCCTCAGCTCAGCACTCCGCCCTTGCTGGCGTTGCTCACCAGCTTGCGGTAGCGCGCGAGCCAGCCGGTAAGCGGCAGCTCGACCGGTTTCCACGCCTGTCGCCGCTCGGCGAGCACACCCGCATCCACGAGGATGTCGATGCGCCGGCCGGGGAAGTCGATGCGCAGGCGGTCGCCCTCGCGCAGCAGCCCGATCGGGCCTCCCTCGGCGGCCTCGGGCGAAACATGGCCGATGCACGCACCGGCCGTGCCGCCGCTGAAGCGGCCGTCGGTGATGAGCGCGACCTTGTCGCCCAGGCCCATGCCTACGATGTAGCTCGTGGGCGAAAGCATCTCCTGCATACCGGGTCCGCCGCGCGGGCCTTCGTTGCGAATGATCACGATGTCGCCGGCCTTCACCCGGCCGGCGAGAATGCCGGCGCAGGCGTCGTCCTGGCTCTCGAAAATCACCGTGGGGCCCTCGAACACGAAACCGGGACCGCAATACGCCTTGAAGGCGTCGCTGATGCCGGCGGTCTTCACCACCGAGCCCTCGGGGGCGAGATCGCCGTAGAGGATGGAGAGGCCGCCGTCGGGGGTGTAGGCGCGATCCGCGGAGCGGATGCAGTGCTGCGCGTCGAAGCGGAACGCCGGATCGTGCGGCATAAGGCCGGCGGGCTTGGCGGAGGCGACGGCCTCCGGGGAGTAGTCGTGGGCGGCGCGGGCGATCGTGCCGGCTGCGTGGAGACGGGAGACCCGGAGCAGGCAGACGCCCTTCTTGGATCCAGTCTTTTCGTACTGCCAGACGATGAGGCCGGGCGTGCCGCGCACTTCGCACAACTCGGCGCGCACCAGGCCGCGGAACTCGGTGAACTTCGGCTTGAGTCCCGCCTCGATCTCGGCGGCGCCGCGCCAGGTGGTGGCGGCGTCGACCTCGAGTTCACCCTTGAGGCCGAAGAGCGCGCCGCAGGCGGAGGCGTCGCTGGCGTTGAAGGCGGCGGCGAAACGCCACAGCGCGATCGCGCGGTCGTCGGCCGGGTGGAAGAGCATCGGCTTCGGCACGAGGTTGCCGGAGGCGGTGCGGCCGGCCGGCCCGAGCTTGTCTGCCGGGTCGAGCACGAGGGCGGAGCAGCCGGAGATGCGGGTGATGCGCGCCTCGTCGGTGCAGGTGGGCGAGCGCAGGTCCCAGGCGTCGATGTTCTCGCCGAGGGTCTTGCCGGTGACGGTGAGGCACTCGGTCTTCAGGGCGCCGATGCGCTTGAGCTCGCCGAGGATGGTGTGGATGCCTCCGGCGCGGTGCACATCCTGGATATGGTAGTCAGAGGACGGCGACACCTTGCAGAGGCAGGGCACGCGGCGCGAGATGGTGTCGATGCGGGCGATGTCGTACTCGATGCCGGCCTCGCGGGCGATGGCGAGGGTGTGGAGCACGGTGTTGGTCGAGCCGCCCATGGCCACGTCGAGCGCGAGCGCGTTGTCGAAGGCGTCGAGGGTGGCGATGTCGCGCGGCTTGAGGTCGCGTTTCACCAGCTCCACGATCTGGGCGGCGGCGCGACGGTAGAGCTGTTCGCGCTCCTTGGAGACGGCGAGGATGGTGCCGTTGCCGGGCAGGGCCAGGCCGAGAGCCTCGCACAGGCAGTTCATCGAGTTGGCCGTGAACATGCCCGAGCACGAGCCGCAGGTCGGGCAGGCGCTCTGCTCCATCTTGAGCAGCTCCTCGGCGGTGATGTTGCCGGTCTGGAGCGCGCCCACTCCCTTGAATACGGTGATGAGGTCGCTCTTCTTGTCGGCCGGGCGCAGGTGCTCGGGGAGCTCGCTGGAGTCGTCGGTGTGGGAGATGCCGGCCGCCATCGGGCCGCCGGAGACAAAGACGGTGGGGATGTTCACGCGCAGGGCGCCCATGAGCATGCCGGGCACGATCTTGTCGCAATTCGGGATACAGACCATGCCGTCGAAGCAGTGTGCGCGCAGCACCGTCTCCACGCAGTCGGCGATGAGGTCGCGCGAGGGCAGGGAGAACTTCATGCCGGAGTGGCCCATGGCGATGCCGTCGTCGACGCCTATGGTGTTGAATACGAATGGCACGCCGCCGGCCTCGCGCACCAGGCGCTTCACCAGCGCACCGACCTCGTTGAGGTGGGCGTGGCCGGGGATGCAGTCGATGTAGCTGTTGCAGATCGCGATGAACGGCTTGTCGAAATCGGCCTCGGACTCGATCACGCCGGTGGCGCGGAGGAGGCTGCGGTGCGGAGCGCGTTCAAAGCCCTTCTTGATGATGTCGGAGCGCATGGTGATGTAGTGAGAGGCCAGTGCTAGCGGGTTGCGGTGGCTTTGCCACCATGGAAAACGGCCCATTCCGGTCGAAAGAAAAGAACCTTGCCGGAAATCCATTCGCCGCAGCCGGGATGCCCCTGCCCTGCACACTCCCCGCAACATCGTTTGACTCGCCGTATCCGCCCCCATGCACTCTCCTTCAGTGCACCACGCACCGCCCATGCCGAAGAAGTTCAAACCACTGTCAGACGAAGCCCTGGCTATGATCGCCCGCCGGTTCACCGCTCTGTCTGATCCGCTCCGGCTTCGGCTGCTCCACTGCCTGTTCGACGGGGAGAAAAACGTGACCTCCCTAGTCGACCTCAGTGGCGGCACACAGACCAATGTTTCTCGGCATCTCCAGACCTTGGCCGACGCCGGCATCCTCGCCCGCCGGAAAGAGGGTCTGCAGGTGTACTACTCGATCGCCGACCCGACCATCTACCAACTGTGCGAGCTGGTGTGCTACAGTCTGGAAAAAACCCACACCGCCCGCGCCGGCCAATTCGCCGGCCACGGGCAGGACTAAAGGTGGAATTGGGCTGCGGGCACACCGCCCGCGCCAGTGGTGCCGGCTCAGGGCCTCTCCACCCGTAGCCGCAGGAAACGGCGCGGCACCGTATCCAGCGAGGTTGTGTCACGCAGCTTGAGCAGCGTCGGCTGATCGTTGAGCACTGCCGCCGGATCGGTGATCTCCGTCCAGGAGGCCAGGTCGGAGGATCCCTCCACATGGAAGCGCACGTCGGTGGCCAGCGGATTGAGGCGGGCGGTGAGTGTGAGGTAGCGCGCACCCTCGACCGTCTCGACCTTCACCTCCGGCAAGCCGGTGAGTTGGGTGCGGTACGGGTCAAGGTAGAGCGCGTACTTCATTAGGTTGTTGATACCATCGCCTGCCGGGTTCGCCGTGGCCCCAGCGAGATCGACCACCACGGTGGCCGTTCCCAGGTTCGATTCGCGGGTGCCGTTGGTCGCGGCATAGGTGAACGAATCCGAGCCGATATACCCGAAGAATGGATAGTAGGTAACTGCCGTGCCGGCGATTCCTACGGTCCCGTGCAGCGGTTGCGCGACGATGCGCAGGGTGGTGCCTGCGGCCGGGACCGGGGCCACCGTAGCGCTCACCGAGAGCGTGCGCGGGGTAACCGGCAGGGAGACCGAGGCCGGCACCGCCGGTTGCGCAGGGGAAGAGCCGCTGCCGCCGGCTCCGTTGTGGCACTCGTAACAACCCACCTGCTGCCCTCGCCAGAATGTGCGCGTGCCGCCCCGCTCCGAGCCTACGTTGAAGCTGCGCGCGCCCTGCGCACGACTAAGCACCGTACCCTTGAAGTCGGTGCCATGGCAGACGCGACACGAGGTCGCGCTGTGGTTGGGCATCTGGTCGGGGTGATTGCTTACCCACCACTGATTGACCGGATGCATCCCGTGCGGACCGCCGGATACCGTCTGAGGATCGGTGGCGTGACAGGCGCGACACTCTACGAGCACGCCCGGGTGGCCCTGCAACGCGGTGTTGGTTGCGTTGTCGTTGGCATGCACACTCGGAAACTCCGCGTGCGTGGAGCCGTGGCAGGCCGAACACTGCAAGCCTCCGTGGCCGGAGGAGAAACGGTAGAGCGAGTGTCCCGGCGCCGGAGTGTCCGGATTGGTGGCGAAGCGGGTGTTGGCCGGCACGCGCAAGCCGCCGGTGCCGTCCAGCGACGTGAGGTAGCGGATCTGGCCGCTGTTCGACACTGCGTCGCCAGTGTGGCACGACTGGCAGTTGGGTTCGTCTAGCCAGCCGGTGCGCGTGGTGGCCCCCACCTGGGTCATCGAGCCGTGGCAGCTCTGGCACTGCATAGAGAGGCTCCCGCTCGCACGATCAACGGCCGCGCCCATCGCGCCGCGCAGGCACTGCGTAGCCGAGCCGGGGTGACACTGATAGCAGGCCGAGCGGTTGTTGGAGGCGCCAAGTTGCAGCCCTGTATCGGGGGCGATGGCCGTGGCGTGTCCGGCGTGCATGGAGCGGGTGAGCGGCGGAATACCGGCTATTCCAGTACCCGGCAACGCCTCGGAGGCATGGCAGCGTGCGCAGAGAATGGATGTGCCCTGGCCGGTCACCGTTGCATGGAGGCCGGCGGAGGAATAGCCGGCGGCGGCGAGGGCGGCGACGTAGGCCGGCGAACCGGCGAAACGCTCATCGTGCAGGCGAAGGATGTTGAGGCGGAAGTCGCGCTTGGGCCGCGGATCGTTGGCCCAGCCGGCAGCCGGCTTGGCCGCGAGCGCGGAACCCGACGAGTGGCAGGCCTTGCAATCCATCTCGTCGGAGACAGGCAGCACGACATCGGTGTGTGCTAGGGCTGTGCCGCTGCTGTTGCGGGCAACGAGGCGCATCATCGGATACGGGTTGTGGCGGCCGGCGTCGTCGGTGGGCGTAAGCGGAATACCAGTGGCCTCGAAGCCATTGCTCACGCCACCCCACGCCAGCGCCTGCGGCGCGTTGGCCACGCCAGGCATTGCGAAGCCGGCAAGACCGTGATCCGGCGCAACGGCGCCGTAGAGCGCGCCGGTGTAGGACCAGAAATTGGTCTTCCCCGCTGAGGTGCGGTTGATCGAGCCGGTCGGATCGGCCACGGCCTCGTAGGTGAAGGCGAGTCCGGTCGGGGACTTCACCAGCTTGCCGGTCGCATCGATAATCTGGGCATCGAGGGTGTTGAACGGCGGAAGGATGGAGAAGACCGAGTAGTCGTCGTCCATGCAGTGCATACCGAGGTTGTTCCAGCCAAGCACCGTCCACTGGCCGCTGCCGGCGTGGAGGGACGCGGCGATCGAGAGGAAAGCGAGCCCGGCAAGGGGGCGCGATGATGCGAGGCGGCTCAACAGCGATCGGGTGGTCTTCATGGCGCAGGAGGGGAAGCGGCAGAGGAGGGGTAGCGTTACGCACGCTAAATGCGCATATGCGCAAGTATGAGTCAATGCTCCTCCTGCGCCCTCCCCTTGCCGGCAGCCCTACCTGGCCCGCCTGCCGGATCACTGCCGGGGCGTTGCGGAGCGCGCGATTGCCTCGGCCCCCGCCCCGAAAGCAAAAGGGCCGCGACTGGGATCAGCCGCGGCCCTCTCTAAAATGGAGACGTTTCGCCGAACTCAGAGATCGATCTGCTCGAGCAGCTTGAGCAACTCCTCCTTTGTCGCCCCCGGGGCGCTGCGCACGAGCAGCGCCAGCTTCCGCTCGGGATAGCGCACCAGCACGATCGAGGAATCGCCTTCCACCGCGTCGGTGAGCACGCCGGAAATCGCTGCGTGCCCCTGGTGTTCGAATCTCGAATCCACCTTCAACGCCGCTCGACTCTCCATCCCCTCGGCTACGGAGAGCGGCAGTACCGACACCCCCAGCGCGCGGCCGCGGGTGTCGAGGAGGTTGACCATGTGGGCACCGTCCGAGCTCTCGGGCGCCATCGTGGTGTAGCCTGGAACGTGGATCTTGGAGACGATTGCCCCGAATTCTTCGAACGACAGCCGCACCGCCGCACCTTCAGTCCTCTGCGGCTTGGGGGGCTGCTTGAGGAACAGTTTGGGTTTCGCAGGCGGGGGCGCGTCCGGCGCGGGTTCGTCGACCTCGGGTTTCCTGGGCGCGGGTTTGTTGGGTTTGCGCGGGGCGATCTCCTCGTCTCCATTGTCTTCAGCCGGGGGCCGGCCGGACATCATACCGCCGATGAGGGCGCTCATGTCGGGCATGTCCTCAATCTTGATATCCTTGGGGATGTCGAAGCGGCCGGCCGGGATCGTGGCGTTCTCCTCGAAGCGGGTGGCGACCATGGAGGTCTTCATGCCCATCATCGCTCCCTCGGTCTTGAGCGGCACCCCCTTGTAGGCCCAGGTCTTGAAGCCCTTGAATTCGAATACCTCGCACATGCGCCCCAGAAACTCCTCGGGCGGCAGCATGCGGCCCCCGTTTCTCTCGATGTAGTCCTTGCCCAAGGGCTGGCCGGTCGCCTGCGCGGCCATCTTCTGCATCTGCTCCATGCTCATCCGCACCCCTGTGCGTTTCTTGAGGTCGAGGTTGTAGACCCAGCCGTCGAGCAGGAGGCTGAGATTCTCGGTTTCGCTGCCCTTCGAGCGCCCGGTGAGATGCTTCTGCAGGCGAGCGGTCCGGCGACCCTTGTCGGCGATCCAGAGGGTGTCGGTGCCGCTGGAGTCCAGGCCCCGCCCGCTGGTGGTCACCTGATACTCGACCACCGCGGAGCGAAGGTCGTACAGGAATTCGTGATTCTGGGCGCGGGCCGGCAGCGCGGCTACGAGCGCGCATAGTGCGGCGCAGAGAAGGGGCAGTCTGAGGTTCATGGCGATGAGTAGGAGGTTGAGGTGTCACCCGTCCGTTTCTGCAACGTGTCCGCCCGGCATTACCGGCAGTCGGGCGCGAGGAGAATCCTGGGACTGCGGGCGGTATTCTTCGCACCCGCACCTTCGCCCCGCCCCCGCCTGGCGGGCAAACCAAATTTGGCCGGCCCTGCCGCGGGTCCACTGGTTGGATACGATCCGCGGTGCCGAGCCCCCTCCCGCTTCCGGATGCTATCGTTCGCGGCCGCGAACGATAGCATCCCGCCCGCGCCAGCCCCGCCCGCCTCGGTTGCGTTGCCTCTTGCCCCGGCGATGCGGAGTTGCAGCGTCGGCAACATGGCTCGCCGGCCCTTCACAGCCCGTATTCCCACCCACCGCCGTCCACCGTCTACTGGCCGCGCCTTGATGGTTGTGGACAACCGGCCGCTCCAGCTCGCGGCGTGGAAAAAACTGGCTACAGCCCGCAAACGCCTCTCCAAGGCCACCGCCGACCTCCACCGCTACGAGAACGTCGACGAGCCCGCCTTCCGCGCCTGGACGGCCACCGCCCAGCCCGAACTCCTCACCGAGTTGCGCGAACTGGGCGCCAAGTTCGCCGAAAAGGAACACCTGGTCAGTTCCGTGGAGCGCGAGGCCTACGCCACCGGGCGCCAGCCCCACCGAGTATGGCACTCCCGCCAGAATCCCCCGCCAGCCGGCGCCACCCCGGCGACTGGAAAGCCCGCACCCGATCCATGGACCGACGACATCGGGGGCGCCTCCGGTCCAGGTGACGAGGACCCGTTCGGCCGGGCCGAGTATGAGAAGTTGATGGAGGAGTTCTTCGCTGAACACGGCATCCACGCCGATGATCCGCGAGCCGACGAGTTTCGCAGCAGCATCGGAGGCTTGCTCGGCTTCGGTCCTTCGAAGCCCAGCCCGGCCGCCGGCGATCCCGCCCGCGAGATCTACCGCCGGCTCGTCCAGCATCTCCACCCCGACCGCGGCGGCGAGTGGACCCCCGCCCGCGCCCGCCTCTGGCACGAGGTGCAGCAGGCATGGGACGCGCGCGATCTCGACTGGTTGTCGCGCCTGGAAGTCGAATGGGAGGCCGCCACCGAGCTGCTCGGCCCCGCCAGCCCGGTCGGCCGCCTGCTCCAGGCCCTGCGCGAAATCGATGCCGCCCGCCGCGACTCCGACCGCCGCATACGCGCCTACCGGCATTCCCCGGCGTGGCGTTTCTCGCTGCTTGCCGCTCCCGGGGTGAGGCTGCACCAACGCCTCGAGTCCGAGCTTCGCGAAGAGATGAACCGGCTGCTCTACGGTCTCGCCGAGCTGGAGCGCACCATTGCCAGTTGGGAGCGCGCACTGCAGCCACGCCGGCCCCGACGCCGGCGCGGGCAAATAGCCCCGCCCGAGCCGCCGATGGATCCGGAAACTGAATTCGACTTCTTCTGACGCACGGCGAGTTCGTCCGTGTGGAGCCAAGCGCAGAAAAGATCACCTCGCCACAGCCCGCCGCCACGAGGCAGCGATTCTCAGCGTCGCCGGAAACGCCTGAAGAGTCCGTCGAGGCCACGGCCCACCCCAAGCAGGTGCGCCAACAACAGGTAAACGATTCCGTAGGACACCAGCACCAGCCCGCCGCCCAGCACCGGGTGGCCGCCGGGAATGGCGGCGAGCACAGCCCACCCCGCGGCTGCACCGACCAAGGCGGCCGCCCATAGCCGCAGCAGGCGGGACGCAGGGTAATCCACGTCCCCGATTCGCCGCCGCAGAGCGCGTCGCAGGAGAGCGAATTCCACCCAGCCCGCGACTCCAGCCGAGGAGGTGAGGCCGGCGACCCCCCAATTGGGATCGATGCCGAGCAGCCGAGGCAAGGGCAGGGCCAGCAGGTAACCGAGCCCCAGCGTGAGCCCTACCCGAACGAGAGCGAAACGCAGAGGGGTGCGGGTGTCGCGCAAAGCGTAGAAAGTGGATGAGTACAGGCGCCCCAGCGTCTGGGCCAGCAGCCCCACGCCGGAACCCGCCAGCGCTGCCCAAACGAAGAGCACATCCTTGGATCCGAACAGCCCCGACTGAAATACCGCCGCAACGATCACGTGGCCCAACGTCAGGAAGGCTACGGCGGAGGGGACCACGAAGAAGGCGATCCGGTCCAGCCCAGCGCCCACACGGATGCGCAAGGTTTCCGCGATTTCGCCCACGGTGCCTGTCGCGCCGGACATCGCCGGAAGCTCGGCGGCGGAGACCGACATGCCGAAGAGCGAAACCGGCAGCATGTAGAGCGTCTGGGCGTAGTTGAGCAGCACATTGCCTCCCGGCAGGAAGCTGGCGATCTGCAGGTCGATGAAACCGGAGATCTGGAACACGCCGCGGCTCAGGAAAACCGGTACAAAGGCCGCGACCACCGCCACAGCATGCGGTGTGCGCCACTCCGTGGCGCCGCGCAGCGGCCGCAGCAGCCGGTAGACCACTGGCGCCTGCACCAGAAACTGGAGCAGCGCCCCCAGCACCGACGCCCACGACACCGCGCGTACGAGTGAGTTGGCGTTGGCGTGCTCGCAGCCGCCCTTCCACAACAGGGCGCCGATGATGGCGAAGTTCATCACCACCGGGGCGCAATACGAGAGGAAGAAGCGGCGGTGGCTGTTGAGCACACCCAAGCACCAGGCGGAGAACACCAAAAGCCCTGTACCCGGAAAAACGATCCGCACCAGGGAGATGGTCAGCTCCCGCTTCTCTCCGTGGAAGCCCGGGGCGAGGAGCGCGACCGACAACGGCGCCGCGAGCACGCCCGCCGCCACGATCAGCGAAGCCACCAGCGCCAGCATCGAAAAGACGGCGCCCGCCAGCTCGCCCGCCTCGTCGTCGCGCCCCTCGGCCCGAAGGCGAGCATACACCGGTATGAAGGAAGCGGAGAGCACACCCTCGCCCAACAGGTTCTGGAGCACATTGGGCACCCGGAAAGCGGCGCGGTAGGCGTCGGCCGCCATGGAAGTACCCAGATAGTGAGCGAAGATCCGGAAGGAGATCAGCCCGCTCAGGCGGCTCAACAAGATGCCGGCCGCCACCAACGTCACCGCTCGGCCACCACTCTCCTTTGTCTTACCGGCTGTGGCTGTGGTGTTCAACGGCGAGGTTCGTGGGACCGCGACGATGAGAGCGCAGCGCCGATTTGGAAGTCGGAAAGGATTGCCCGCGCCATGCCGGCCCGCGCCGACTCACCTTTCCGGGCGGCAACGTTGCTCCTCCCAATCCGAAGCTCCACGCCGTTGCCCGCCTGCGGCGCGGCTGCGAAGCCGCCGCCACCACCCGATCCCAGCCTGACCACACCACCAGTAGCTACATACGCTAGGCAGGCGCTTCGCTGCCGCTGATCGCGGAGAACACCCGCTCGATCGCCGCCGCAGCATCCTGTTCGTCGTCACCGGCGGCCTCCACGCGGATGGCTGTGCCCATCGAGGCACAAAGCGCTAGCACACTGAGGATACTGCCCAAATCGGCGACCTTGCCATTGCACCGCAGCCAGATGGTGGAGCGGAAGCCCTTGGCCACCTCGACCAGCCTCGACGCGGGCCGGAAATGCAAACCCTCATGCCAGGCGACGACGACCGAGGTGTGTTTCATGGCGAGGTGCGACCGAACCGGCCAGTGATTGTTCGCCGGAAAGATTGGGCTCGGCCACGTTCTCGGCACCAACCGACTCTGATCTCGCCGAGTGCGCCGCTGGCGACTGGCAGCCAGAGCAGGCGCCCGTGAACGAAGACCGGGCACCGACCGCGCGCACCGAGGCGCGTGCGAGGCCGGAGCCCGATCCGAAACATCGCCACTCAGAACATCAGCTTGCCGCCCACGACAAAGGTGCGCCCCAGGTTCGGTCCCCAAATGTGGGTAACGTCGAGGCCGCCCTCGCCGTCCAGCCACAGGAAGCTGTCCTTCGTGGCCTGCCGGTAGTCGAAGACGTTGTTGATGCCCGCATACGTCGAAAACGCCTTCGTCCACTGGTAGGAGGCTCGGCAGTCCACGACCCAGAAGCTGGGGCTGCGATCGCTCTTGGGCGTGCCGTCGAGGTTGTAGCGCGGGGTGTTGGCGTAGTCGTAGAACTTCGAGAGGTTCTGCGGGCCGGTGAGCGTCGCGCGCACGATCAGATCCCAGCGGCCGGCGTCATGATCGAGCGCGAAGTTCGCGCGCCAGTCGGGCCGCGCGAACAGACTGCCTTGGAAATCCCTAGAGTTGAAACGATACCAGTAGCGTTCGTAGCCCGCGGTGAACGCGTAGGCCGGCGTGATCTTCCAGGTGCCGACCACGTCGGCATTGTCGATGGTGTAGCTGCTGGCTGCGGGCAGCAGCAGATAGTTGCCCGAGTGGGCGGTGTCGTCGGCAAACAGCGCCAGATGGTGGATGCGCGTGTGGTTGAACGACGCGGTGACCGCCAGCGGATCGGCCTCGTAGTTGAGTGCGTAGGAGAGGTTGTCGGACTTCTCGGCCTTGGCCTGCGAGCGGTCCACTGCTGCGGCGCCGAGGATCGCGTGCTCGAGTTCGAAGAACGAGGTCGGCAGGCGGAAACCCTGCCCGAGGGCCAGCCGGCTGGAGAGCCGGTCGCAGTGGTGCCAAAGCAGGTTCAAGCGCGGGGTGGTGATGTTGCCGTAGGCGTTGTTATGGTCGTAGCGCAGGCTCGCGTTGGCCTCGAGCTTGCGGGCGAAAGCGGTCTGGTAGAGCTGAACAAAGAGCGCCGGGGTGCGGTAGGTGTAGGTGTCGGCATCGGTGCGCAAAATGCCGTAGTTCGGGGACGAGGGGTCCTCGCTGACCGAGGTGCTGTGCAGGTCCTCGAAGCGGTAGTTCGCCCCCGCCGTAAGCAGGGCCGAGCCGAGCGTGAGCTGCGCGCTGGTTTCGAGGTAGTATTGCTGCTGCTGGCCGAAGTAGTCGGCGTCGCCGCCGTACCAGCTGTCCTGTTTGTGCTCGGCGTAGCCCGACGCGAGCCGCAGGCGCACGTCGCCCACTTGGCGCTCGGCCGTGGCTACGAGCTGGTCGCGCTTGGTAAAGATGATCTGCGCCATCCCGAAAAGGCCGTCCGCGTAAGCGTCGACCAGCGTGCCGTCGGCCGGGTTCACCCAGGAGTCCGCCACCGGCGAGCCGTGCGGGCCCTGGCGAAAGTCGAAGGGGTTGCCAGTGGTGTCGGCGCGCACCGCGTCGTAGTTGTCACCGAGCGGGCCGCCCATGCGCTTCTCGTCGATGTGGTCGTAGCGGGCCTTGAGCTCAAAGCCGCCAACGTCGTGGAGGAACAGTCCCAAGCCCCCGAGCTTGCGGTCGTAGCCGGTGTACTGGGAGAGGCCGGTGCCGGTGGCGTCGACACTGTCGTGCTGTTGTACAGTCCCGGTGACGGTCACTGCGCCTCCCGGGAAGACCTTGGCGGCGAAGAGCGCGCCGCGCCCATAGCCCTCGCCGCCCGCGCCAACATCGACCTCGGCGCTGTCGTGCGTGGGTTTCCGGGTTACGAGGTCGACTGTGCCGGCCAACGAGTCCGGCGCGATCAGGCTGGTGCCGGCGCCCCGCGAGATGTCCACGCGGTCCAGGCCGTTGAGGGCGATCATGTCGAGACCGTAGGCGTTCGACACCGACGAGAAGATCGGCACGCCGTCGAGCAGCAGGGTCGTGAAGCGGCCGGGCAGGTTGTTGAGGGTTACATTGCGAGCGTTGCACACGGAGCACTCGACCTGCACATCGATACCGGGGCAGTGCACCATCAGTTCGGGCAGGTTGGTGGCTCCGGTCTTGGCTATCTGCTTTGTGTCGATGAGCTCAGTTTTGATGATGTCGTCCTTGAGCGCACCGGGCACGGTGGCGCTGGGATGGCCGGCGACAGTGAACGGCTCCAGTATGACCACGGGAGCCTCCTGGGCCTGGGCCGCGAAAGCGGCAAATAGGAGAGCGACGGCGAGCCCCGAGGGGAGCTGCCGAAGGGAAGAAGACGGAATACGGGAATGGAAATGGTAGGACATGACTGGTCTGGGTTGAACAAAGCGGGCGCGCCACACCGGGCGCCGCCCATGCAGGGAGGTGGCGCACCGCGCAGCGGCGCGGTGCGTGGAGTATCACACTCTCAACTCAGCCGTGACCACTCAGCCGAGAGCCCAGAGCCGAGCGCCGAGGGCCCTATCTCGAGCAAGACACCGCAAGCACGCTTGCTCCTGTCCCGATCACTGGTGGTTTGGCTCTCGTCACTCGACATCCGGCGCTGGTCTGCATTGTCACGGCTCAGGCCGCCGGCGGACCGATCGCCGGCACATGCCAGTAATGCGGGCGCTCGGCCCCACGCCAGCCGTCCGCGCGCAACACGGCGCAGCACACCGGCGGCAGAAACAACAGCAGCAGACAGACGAATACCAGCGCTTCCACGCCGGCGGCGAACAGCGTAACCGCACACTGGTGATCCGCAGCCCCTACCGGACCCGGCTCCCGATGTTGGTCGCCAGCGGCCGGTGCGGTCGCACCAGCCTGCGTGGCCCCATCCGCCTGACAGCCGATGGCCGACCCGTCGTGGTGATGGGCCCAAGCATGCAAGCCCGGACTCGCCACAAGAAGGTCCAGCAGCACCACCAACACCACGCCCAGCACCGCCGTCAGGCGATGGAGCAAGGAGGGTTGGCGGAATAAAGTAGTCATGGAAGCGCTCAGCTCCTGAGCGTTATACCAGAGCTGTCAATGGGCCTGGCGGGGCTTGGGCCGTTTCGAGGCCCCGTTGTAACTGGATTGTCACAGTCAACGAGCCCGCTCCGACCGCCGCGCACGGATTCAACGGAAGCATACGGCACTGCGGCCCTAAGCCGTGACCATTCTGTCGAGAGCCCAGAGCCGAGCGCCGAGGGCCTGGTCTCCCAGCAAGGCCTCGCAAGCACGCTTGCTCCTGTCCCGATCACTGGTGGTTTGGCTCTCGTCACTCGACATCCGGCGCTGGTCTGCATGGTCACGGCTAAGCC
>CAJCBL010000371.1 GCA_903960515.1 uncultured Verrucomicrobiota bacterium | reverse complement strand
CTGCTTGTTGCGCTTGCTGGATTCATCCAGCGCGAGGCCGAGCTTCTGGAGGGTGGTGACGATGACCTTGTCCGCGTAGTCCTCGGAAAGCAGACGACGCACGAGAGCGGCGGTGTTGGTGTTTTCCTCGACGCAGCCTTCCTGGAACTTGTTGAACTCCTCGCGCGTCTGGCGGTCGAGGTCTTTGCGATCCACGACGAAGAGGCATTTCACGATGTCGGGATTGTCCTTGAGCAGGGTCGAGGCCTTGAAGGAGGTGAGCGTCTTGCCGCTGCCGGTGGTGTGCCAGATGAAGCCGTTGCCACAGTTCTGGTGAATGCAGTCCACGATGTGTTTGACCGCATAGACCTGATACGGGCGCATCATGAGCAGCTTTTGCTCGCTGGCGATGAGCACCATGTAGCGGCTGATCGTCGTGCCCAGCGTGCACTTCACGAGGAACGTCGCGGCGAAGTCGTCGAGGTGGGTGATCTTCTTGTTCGCTTCGTCGGCGAACTGGTAGATGGGCAAAAAGCGCTCGTCCTGATTGAAGGCGAAGTGACGGGCGTTGTTGTTGGCGAAGTAGTAGGTGCTGTGGCGGTTGCTGACAATGAAGAGCTGAACGAAGCAGAGCAGCGTCTTGGTGTAGCCGTTGCCGGGGTCGTTCTTATAATCCACAATCTGCTCCATGGCCCGGCGCGGATGGATGCCGAGGGTCTTCAGCTCGATCTGAGCGCAGGGCACGCCATTGATGAGGATGAGCACATCGTAACGGTGGTGGCTATTGTCCGTGTTGATGCGGAGCTGGTTGACGACCTCGAAGGTATTTTTGCACCAGTCCTTAATGTTGACCAAGGTGAAGTTGAGAGGCGTGCCATCGTCGCGGGTGAAGGCATTGATCTGGCGGAGGGTCTTGGCAGCAGTGAAGACATCGGCCGTAATGAGCTCGTCGTGGAGGCGCTGAAACTCGGCGTCGGTGAGGCGGACGCGGTTCAGGGTTTCGAACTTCTGGCGGAAGTTGGCTTCGAGTGCCGTGCGGTCGCGGATGTCGTCGCGGACAGTGTATTTCAGCTCACGCAGCTTTTGGATGAATGCCTCCTCGATGCCCTGTTCGTTAACAGAGAGAGGCCGGGGATCGGGGGCTTGCGGGTAGATCGGAGGGAGAGAGGACATCGCGCGGTGCGTTAGCAGTTCGCCATTAGGATCTGCGGAGGGGGCCGGTAGCAACGTGGTTGTGGCCGGCGATGAAAACAGGCCAAGCAATCCAAGATGAGCCTAGTTTCGAAAACGGAACGGTGCCGTCGATTGAATCAGCGCCGATGTCCGCACGTGCGGCTTGGTCGGGACTGCGGGGGGCTTTCACCTAGGGATTGGGCTGTGGGAGTGCGGGCGGCGAAAGGCAACCGTCGCCAGCCTTCCTCTGCAAGGGGGAAGGCGGGCAAATCGCGGCGAGGCGGTGAGAAATTTGTGGAGTCATCGGCAGCAACTCATCGTGGGTGGAGGACGAAGGCATCGGTTTCGGCGCGGATCGTAGCATGAGACCTCGGACAATGGCCGGCCTACCCCGGCTGGGCGTCGCAACTTTCCGGCCGCGCATCGCACCCGCCGACTGCGGCTACGTGTCACCCGCCGCCCTGGGCGCCGGCACCCCATGTCATCTGGTCACTCGAACCAAGGTTCTTGCCGCGCGGCGTCCTCGTCACCAAGGCCCACGGGCCCAGTCCGCGCGGCAGGCCCGCACTGTCTT
>CAJCBL010000370.1 GCA_903960515.1 uncultured Verrucomicrobiota bacterium | reverse complement strand
GCATGAAAGACCGCCTCGCCGAGGACCCTGCACCCTGAAGGTCCCCCGCCGCCGCCGCCCGCCCGGGCCGCGGCGGCACGCTGCTATCACAGGTGACTTCCTATCCGCCAGAAACAGGTGAGGTTCGCCTCGCCGCCCACAGGTTGACGACCTTGGCGGCTGATGAAAAGCGGGGATTGCGGCTCGAGGGGGTCGCCGTTCTGGCGACGCTTAACAAAGAAGGCCCGGATTGCCTCGGCGACAATCGGATGAACATAAGCGTCCGGCCGGCGGCCGCGTAGTCGGTTGAGCGCAGATCGGGTATGCTGCGTCGATGACAACGATCACAGCTGAGGTGGTGCAGGCGGAGGGCAAGCGCGCCCGGGACGGGCGCACGATCACGCCGCCCAATCCGCACAGAGCAACTCAGCCTGCGCGAGCACGGTCTTCACCGCCTCGTCCTGGAGGTCGGGCGGATAGCCGAAGCGATTGAGGATACGCTTCACGATGACTTTGATCTTCGCCCGGGCGCTCTCGCGCAGTGTCCAGTCGATGGTCACGCTCTGGCGGACTTTGGTGATGAGCTCGGCGGCGATCACCTTGAGCTTGTCGTCCCCCATCGCCTTCACCGCGCTTTCATTTGTCGCGAGCGCATCGTAGAAGGCGACCTCGTCGTCGGTCAGCCCGAGGTCCTCGCCCCGCTTGTTGGCCGCTCCCATTTCCTTCGCCAGTTTGATCAGCTCCTCGATGACCTCTTGCGTGGCGATGGCCCGGTTGTGGTAGGCGTTGAGCGTCTTCTTGAGCTTGTCGGAGAATAGCTGGCTCTGCACAAGATTGCGCCGGGCGCGGACCTTGAGTTCGTCCTTTAGCAGCTTCGCCAGCAACTCGGCGGCGACGTTCTTGTGCTTGAGCCCGCGCACCTCCGTGAGGAACTGCTCCGATAGAATCGAGATGTCCGGCTTAGGCAGTCCTGCCGCAGTGAAGACGTCGATCACCTGTCCGTCGGTCGTGATGGCCGACGACACGAGCTGACGAATGGCCGCGTCGATCTGTTCGGGCGTTTTCCCGCTGCCGCTGCTCTGCTTGTTCAACGCCGCCTGGATCGCCTGGAAGAACGAAACGTCATCCCGGATTTCCGTGGCCTCATCGCTCGCCGCGCAGAGCGCGAAGGCGCTGGAGATCTCGGTCACCACCTGCACGAAGCGCTTCTTGCCGTCCTCCTGTTCGAGCACGTGTTCCTGCCCGGCCGGGATGAGCGAGAGACGCTCGGTCGGCTTCCCCGTCGTCCATTTCTTCCAACTCAAGCCGTGCATCATGTCGCAGGCGATGCCGTGCTTTTCCATCAGTACCGCGATGGCCTGTTTCGGGTCGTAGGCGGCTTCGCCCCGACCTCCGCTCTCCGTGTAGTTGGCGAGGGCATGCTTGAGCTGATCCGCGAGGCCGAGGTAGTCCACCACCAGGCCGCCGGGCTTGTCCCTAAAAACACGATTCACCCGCGCGATGGCCTGCATGAGCCCGTGCCCCTGCATGGGCTTGTCGGCATACATCGTCGTCAGGCACGGCGCGTCGAAGCCGGTCAACCACATGTCGCGCACGATCACGATGCGAAAGGGGTCCTTGCTGTCCTTGAAACGGTTCGCCAGCGCGCGGCGCTTGTCTTTGTTGCGGATGTGCGGCTGCCAGTCGGGGCCGTCATCGGCACTTCCCGTCATCACCACTTTTACGACGCACGCCCTGCCCTTCTCGGCCTCGGCATCGTCGTCCTTGGCGCTGGCCCAGCCAGGCCGCAGCGCGATGAGCGCCGCGTAGAGATCCACGCAGATGCGGCGGCTCATGCCGACGATCATCGCCTTGCCGTCCATCGCCTCCGTACGCTTTTCGAAATGCGCCACTAGGTCGGCCGCGATGAGCTTGATCCGTTTCGGGTCGCCCACCAACGCCTCCAGCGCCGCCCACTTGGTTTTGATCTTCTCCTTCCGCCCCAACTCCTCGCCCTCGGTGATCTCCTCGAACTCCGCGTCGATCTTCGGCAGCGCCGCGGCGTTGAGCCCCAGCTTGGCGATCCGGCTCTCGTAGTAGATCGGCACCGTGGCCTTGTCGGCGACGGCGCGCTGGATGTCGTAGATTGAAATATAGTCGCCGAAGATCGCGCGCGTGTTGGCGTCGGTCTTCTCGATGGGCGTGCCGGTGAAACCGATGAACGACGCGTTGGGCAACGCATCCCGCATGTGCCGGGCCAGCCCGTCGATCAGATCGTATTGGCTGCGGTGCGCTTCATCCGCGATCACCACAATGTTCCGACGCGACGACAGCGCCGGCATCTTTTCACCCGGCGCCGGGAGAAACTTCTGGATCGTCGTGAACACGACCCCGCCGCTCGCCACCGCCAGCAACTCCCGCATCTGATCCCGGCTAGCGGCCTGCACCGGCGTTTGCCCGAGGATATCGTGGCAACGTTGGAACTGCCCGAAGAGCTGGTCGTCGAGATCGTTGCGATCCGTGAGCACCACCAACGTCGGATTCTGCATCACCGGATGCCGCACCACGCGCGCCGCGTAAAAGAGCATCGAGAAACTCTTGCCGCTCCCTTGCGTGTGCCAGACGACACCGGCCCGCCGGTCGCCCGGTTTGCCGCCGTGCATCCGGCCAGCCCAGTAATTGCCCGGATCCTCCCCGGCCAGCCCTGCCTCGCGCATCCCGCTGGCGCGTACGGTCTCCTCCACCGCCGCGTTCACCGCATGAAACTGGTGATACCCGGCGATGATCTTGTGCAGCGCGCCGTTGTCCGGGTCTTCCTCAAAAACAATAAAATGCTGGAGCAGGTCGAGAAAACGCCGGCGGTCGAACACCCCGCACACCATCACCTCCAGCTCCAGAGCCGTCTTGGGTGCGTCCGTCTCGCCATCGATCGTGCGCCAGACCTTGAACCACTCTTGGTTGGCCGTGAGCGAGCCGATACGCGCCTGCAACCCATCGCTCAGCACCAGCAGCGCGTTATACTGGAGCAACGACGGGATCTCGGCCTTGTAGGTCTGGAGCTGCGCATAGGCGCTCCAGATCGTGGCGTCTTCGTCGGCCGCGTTCTTCAGCTCGATCACACCCAGCGGCAGCCCATTGACGAATATCACGATGTCCGGCCGCCGATTGTGCCCGCCCTCGATCACCGTGAACTGATTCACCGCCAGCCAATCATTCGCGAACACGTCACCGAAATCCACCAACCAAGCTTGGTCGTGGCTGATCGAGCCGTCCGGCCGCGCGTACTCGACCGGCACCCCTTCGCGCACCAACCGCTGAAAAGCCCGATTCGTCTGCATCAGCGAAGGAGAGCCTACCCGTAGCACCTTCCGCAGCGCATCCTCCCTCGCCTCCTCCGGGATCGCCGGGTTCAGCCGCCGGATCGCCGCCCGCAGACGCTCGACCAGTACCACGTCGTCGAATCCCTCCCGCTCTGCCGCCCGCTCTCCGGGCGCGAGATGAGGCCCATGGCCGATGGCGTAGCCCAGCTGCCCGAACCATTCGAGGGCGGCATGTTCGACGATGGATTCGTTCAGGGACATGGTTTGCGTTTAAATAAGAACTCCACTGATCATGAACGTCTTAGCTGTGACTCGGACCGTTTCGTCGGTTTGCGTCTAAAAGAAAAAAACGATCATTATCAGAAACTTGCGCGTGGGGAGACATCATGCGGGCGGTTTGCGCCTAAACGAAAATCACGCCCAGAATAACACCCAGTGTCGGTCGCGAATGGAGACCGATGAAGGAACTCGTCTCACTCAGCGAGACTGCCGGGGTGCGGGAGCGCAGCATGCTCACGGTTTGTCCCCTTTCTTCTCCGGCAGCTCTTTGAGCATTTGGTCAAAGTCCGACTCGAACAGCCGGTCCTGCACGATGCGGTATTTCTCGAACTCGCTTTCGGCGTGGGCGCGGGCGATTTCGGCGGTGACCTTGCCTGCATCCTGCAAAATCTCCCGGTCGGTCGCGGCAATGAAGCGGTTAAGCCGGGTCTCCCAGTCCTGCATCGTCATGGGAATCTGCCGCAGCGCCATGTCCTCGGCCACATCGAGATAGGCGGAGACGAGGCGTTGGAGTTGCGCCATTTCAGCTTCCGTCAGGTAGTTTTTCGCAACGCTGACATCGAACTTCTGGATTTTCCCCTTGGGCGCGTCTTTCCAGGTGGTGAGGCCCATGCGCTCCTTGCTGGCATCGGCACGGGACACAATGACTTCCGCCGCCGTCTTGCCGTGGATGGCCCAATGGAGCTTGTTCTGCACCGTGGCGAAGAAGCGCTGGGTGGCGGCGGCGGTGACATCGTAATCGGTCGAGGTGGCGTAGATGTCAGTGATCTTCTGGTAGAACTTGCGCTCGCTCAGGCGGATTTCCCGGATGCGCTGGAGCTGTTCCTCGAAGTATTTCTTGCCGAGGATGGAGCCGTCGCTTTTCAGGCGCTCGTCATCCATCGCAAAGCCCTTGATGGTGAATGATTCGATGATGCCGGTAGCCCACTTGCGGAACTGCACAGCGCGTTCGGAGTTCACCTTGTAGCCGACGGCGATGATCGCGGAGAGGTTGTAGTGCCCGGTGTCGTAGGTTTTGCCGTCAGCGGCAGTTATCCGAAAAGATTGGATAACTGAGTTTTCCTCCAGCTCGTGATCAGCAAAGACGTTCTTGAGGTGGTAGCTGATCGTCCTGACATCCACGTCGTAGAGCTGCCCCATCATCTTCTGGCTGAGCCAAACATTCTCATCGGCATAAACGGCCTCGACGCCACCCTGGCCGCTGGCAGCGACAAAGGTGAGGTACTCCGCCGCCGAAGAACGCACGAGGGAGACTTCGGTTTTCTTTTTAGCGCGACCGCCGGGAGTGGGTTTGTTTTTGTTCATGGGTTCATCCTCCATTCGAGGGGTCCTAAACGCACAAGGCCTCCTTGTGCGTTGCCTCCTTGAACTCCAAGCGCTGATGCTCGGAACTCACGGAGCGCCACAGGTCAATTTGTGCCGGGGTTGTGGACATGATCAGAGTGTTTTCCGCTCCGCCGCCGGCTCACTGGACGCGAGATGAGGCCTATGGCCGATGGCGTAGGCCTGCTCACTGAACCGTTCGAGGACGGCGTCTTCGACGATGGATTCGTTGAGGTTCATGGATGAAACCGCTCCCTAATATAGGTATGCATCTCGCTCAATGGGACCTCCTGTGAAGAGTTGCCGCTTCGAGCATAGAATCGTTCCGCCGGCTGTCCGCTCTTGTCCCTCACTTTCAGAATCACCGGCTCTCGCGCGGGCGCGGTTTCAATCTGGCAGACCTCCTTGTTCTCTACCTCGTGGAAGCGAATCACGACCTTGCTGGTCACGAAGCCTGTGCCGAACTGGAGATTGAGGAGGTTACGGATATGCAGTTCAAACTTGTCGCGGTTCGCGCCGTCCAGCGAATGGTAGTCGGGCTCAAGCCCAAGAACTTCACCGTCATCTGCGACGCCGATGAGCAATGTGCCGCCTTGCGAATTGGCGAACGCGGCAACGGTCTTCAGGACGACCTCCTCGAGCTTCTTGTTGACCACCCCCTCCTTCACGTCCCACCGCAGCGATGATTTGAATTCCAATTCATCGCTTTCGCCCTCGGCAATCAAATCGTCCAGTGACACGGGCGCGACCGTTTCCTCTGTGCCGGTGATCTTGTCCAAGAAGCCATTCAGATTCTTCGCGAGCAATTTCCGACGCTCCTCGAGGAACTGTTCGTAGTTTTCAATCCTCCAGAGTTCTTTGTCCTGAGGAATGCACTGCAATTGGAGCGCGTTAGGGAACTTTGACTCCACGACAGCGAGATAATCCGCGGCGTGCATGGCCGACTTTGTACGGTTTCCCACCTGAGTCAGGATCGCTCGGTTGGTCAGCTCCTGCGCTAGTGCATACTTGACCCGGTTGCCCTCGCCATAACCTACCTCCTTTAGCTTCGAATAGGGGAATATGTGGTCCCGCTCCAATTGGTATTTGCTCCCCATATTCCTTCGAAGGCTCATGCCCGTGGTCAAACAGACAGCGCCGCGACTCTTTAGGTACCAGCGGGCCATGCTGAACAACGGGTGCTGTATGGCACGCCCCACAAACTCGGCAGGCAGTATTTCCAAGCGGCCACTTTCCTCGGCGATGACTTGGAGCAAGGCATCGAACGGTTGAGACGACTCCGCAACCGTACGCAAGTCCCGGTCCAGTTTCTGCGGTAATTGACTGACGTACCGCGCCCGAATCTGGGAATAGAAAAACCACTTCACCATTTTCCGGATCTCGGCGTCCGTCAGATGGGCCCCGTTCTTGTCGAAACAATAGACAATAATCGGAACCAATGCGTAGGGTGAATTGATCTCGTCTGTGTGATCTACAAAGGCATTCGCGCGCAGCAGGTTCACAACGTAGTCGAGCACCTGGCCCTCTAGCCGTTCCCAGGCCGCACGGATCTTCTCATTGTTCTCAGCATCGTGCAACTTACGCATATCCGACCCCATATGATGAAGGCAGCCGAGGAGGACATAGACGACGAAATCCAACTTGAAGACGAAGCCTTCCTTCTCCAATGCCGCCAGCTTCGCCTTGAATCGATTCCGTGCCTGGGGCCAATACCCCGATATCTGGGCCAATGCCAGTTCGGCGTCCGTCAACGCGACGCCACTTGCGTTCACCTTGTAAAAGATATCGATCGCCTCGCGGATACTCGCTTTCACCGGGATCGTCTGCTCCGGGAAATCACGAGCCAGAATGTTCTCGATCGCTCTCGTGTTGTCGTCAATCCGGTCCTCTCGCTCCCGGGGAACGCCTTCTCCTTTCTCTTCCAGAGCCCTCACAATATCTCGAACGCGAACCTTCCGTTGGAAAACGTGGGTGATATTCTGCCAGAGCGCATTGTTCTCCATGCGCGTTTTCATGTAGTACGAGAGCTCGAGCGTCTCCAGTTGCACGAACAGATCCCGCGTATCGTTCATGATCTCCGGAGCGGTGTAATACGGAGGGATGACACCGCGGATGAGCATGTAGAGCGTAGTCACGCGCTGTTGGCCATCGAGCAGCAGCTTAACTGCGCCCTGCTTTTCGTTATAAATATGCGGGCCCTTCAGTTCTGGTGGCCTAGCCGTCTCCCACGTCAACATTGTGCCGGTCGGATACTCTTTGATGAGGGAGTCGATCAACTGTTTGGCGTCATCGCGCTTCCAAACGTATTCCCGCTGGAAAGCTGGAACGAAAAGTTGGTTCTCGTCGATCTTTTCGAGGATGGTGGAGATTCTCATGGAATATTCGTCCTATGTGGAGCTAGGCGCGGGAAGGCGTTGCCAAATTGTCCGATGTCGGGTCCATCCATAGCACTGCGTGCTCGCCAAATCGTCCGTCTGCTGAAACTCCGACCGGCTCCGCACCTCGGGATACAGCTTCCGCGGGAACACCAATGCCTTGCCGATCCAATTGGAACGTTCAACGAGCCGCAGCCCGGCAGGATCGCCATCAGCGACAAAGATCCGGAGTGAAAAGGGTTGGGGTGTTGTCATGATGCCTCAACTTTCGTCGGATCGCCGCGCACCAGAAGCCGCGGAAGATCAGGAAACTCTCGGTCCGCAACCCCTCCAAGTTCCTTTGAAGTCGCCTTAACTCCGTCATTCCTGAATCCGAGGAAGGTCATGCAGGACTTGATGCTTTCCAGTTCAGGCGAGAGCGGCGAGCCGAACGCCCAAGAACGAAGCTCGTTGCTAACCCAGTCGGACAACCACAGGCACGGCTCCTCCTTCGAATCAGCTACCGTGAAACTTGCCGCTGGAGCCGTACGAACGCCAAAGAACGCTTCGGCAAGCTTCTTCGCTTCATCCAATCCACGGCTAAAGCCCAAATCAAGGGCGGTGTTCATCCACTGGCGGTGCTTGCGGTCATGCGTGAACACGGCTGCAGTGCCGCTAGTCAAAAAATCCAATGAAAGATGCATCACTACGAGCTCCACCGTTGTCGCGAGTGTGTTCGCTTGAAGGAAATACGATTTATCATTGATCAGATCATCCCACGTGAGATTGAGCGGGTTTTCTTCAGATGAGCGGGCAGCAGCGTGACATCGGAATAGATGCTTAATGAAAGCCTCTTTCTCGATCATGCAGCCCATGATCGAAATATTGTTCTCTCGGACAATGCGTGCGAAGTCGCTCTTTATAGCTGCCCTCTTCGACTCTGGAACTTCCGACATGTGAATTTCGGTCGGCGCGTTCTTGCCCCAATGCTCTGTCCGCAAGTTATTCAAGAGAACCGTCACATCGTGGTGCTTGGCCTCCGAGACAATCACAGGCGCAAACACGTAAACATCCTGGATCCGCTGAAATCCCACGTCGCCAGATTCGTCGATAAACACCTTTACTGTGCTCGTAGGTGCCTTGAGGAGATGCCGGCGTTGCATCTGCGCAATAGCGCTAGCTCGTTGCTTGGTTGCTGACTTCGCCTTCTCGTCGGCGAGGATATGCGGGATTCGAGACGGTGCGGTCTTCGCGTCAGGGCAATCCTTATAGAACTGGCCAAGTTGATCGAAGATGTGCGTGTTGGCCATATTTACCAACGGGGCGAACCAGACACCGTCCTCGAAATTCTCGAATTCGGCACGGATATAAGTCCTGCCCACTTTCGGGTCATCGAGACCACCTTCAACGATCGCTTTCGTCTCAACCTCGGCGAACTTCTTTTCCCACATCCAATCATGGAGCGCATACAGCCCCATCGGCCAACACCCTCGGCTAAATGTAGGATGTTTCCGAATCCATGCTGCCGTCGATTCGTCGGCCCACACGTAGAACTTCATTCGCTTCAACACCGTCTTCGATGGAACATGAGTGAACGTGATCTCAAGTAATTCATCGAGAACATCTGGCCGGCTTGTCTTTCTAGACCACAGGCAACGTTCGTAAATTTCCATGGCTTCGCTCATCTTTCGGTTGCCACACTCAACTCCCCGCTCAGAAGCTTCGGCAACAGCGTGTCGCGCAGGGTGGCGAGGGTGCGGGATTCTGAAAGGTTTTGCTCCATCCTTCGGCGGATGGGGCGCGTCAGTTTCTCGAAGCAGACTCCAACTTCGAGCGGCGGACGGACGAACCTCAATTTCGGTATGCTCTTCACGTTCAGCGCATCGAGAATCGTCCCCGAATCTGTCTTCAGCCGAATCTCCTCGCGCATAGATTCGGAAACCAAGCACTCGATGAGAAAAGTGGGGAACGGAAAGTCGGCCTTGCATCGAATCCCCGTAATGTTTCTGCCAAGAGCGGCTTTCACGCCTTCTGGAATTTGCCCCACTGCGCCGACTCGCCCAACGTTCGTAATCACGCAGTCACCAGCAACTGCTTCCATCCGGGAAATCCATTTCTGGTAGTCCTCGGTGTCGATCAAGAAGGAGTCGGTGATATCGACGAGGCCGTCATCTCGGATGTTGTTCAGCTGGAGATACAGTTGGCCGTTCTCGCCGCGTTCGGGCTTCTTCGCATGAAGGCAGTCGATGACATCCGCAATTTGGCCAAGCTCCGCCGTGTTCCAGCCGGTCGGAATCTGGCCAATCGGCGCGTCCTGGAAAGATGACGGGAAGAGAGCCGCTGTGGAAGCGTCCATGCCAACCGGTTTGCGGCCGTCGAGTTTGGCGCGAACGGGGTCAAAATCCACGAACCAGCTCTGGAACAGCGCCCGGGCCATCGCCTCCAGCGTCGCGTTCATCCGCCGGTTCAGCTCGATCTTTTCGTCCAGCGCCCCCAGCACCGCCGCGATGGCTTTCTGCTCGGCGAGGGGAGGGAGTGCGAGCGGGATTTGGCGAATGACGCCTTCGTTCAAATTGGGCATCACCGCACCGACGGCGTGTTGCTTCAGCCACAACACAGATTCCTCTGCTGAGAGGAAGAAAGACAAGAACTCGGGGTCAACACCTCTGCCGTTGATGCGAAGGAGGATTGCGCCGGTGCCACATAACCAACCCTCTTCACGGGAGGTCACGATTGCTGAAAGCCCCGTAGCCTGCACACCGCGACGAGCAAACAGGATGTCGCCTGCCCTGAGTCGATGTCTTGAAAGACGCTCAGCTGTTTGCGAGGCGACTTCGGGAATGCCTTCGGTCAACAGACGCCGCCTTCCAATACCTTCCGTCGGAACGACTGGAACCCCCCTCAGCACATAGTCGGAGGAGTGGAGCTGAGAACCGAACGGGCCGGTCTGCGTATGCAGAATGCCTTCGTCGCACAAGACACCTACGGTTGTCTCACGCCATCCGTTATCCGCCATAGCCCAGCCCCCGCAAGTTCGCTCGGATGACCTTCTCAAGTTTACCGGATTCCTCAAACTGTGCGTTCAATTCAGCGACGAGGCGCGGCATCTTTTCTTCGAAGGGATCTCCATCGTCCTCAACCTCCTCGGCCCCGACATAACGGCCTGGGGTCAAGATGTGGCCATGCGTGGCGATTTCGGCGGTGGTAGCAGATTTGCAGAGGCCGGCCACGTCCTCGTATTTGCCCGCTCCCTTGTCGCCACGCCAAGCATGATAGATCGACGTGATCTTGGTGAGGTCGGCGTCGGTGAGCTCGCGGTGGACGCGATCGATCAGGGTACCCATCTTCCGGGCGTCGATGAACAGCGTTTCGCGCTGGCGATTCCTCAAACTCGGCCGGCTCGGAGAGCCGGCCCTACCCTTCTTGTCCTTCGTGAGAAACCAGAGACAAACCGGGATGGGAGTGCTGTAAAAGAGCTGACCGGGCATCGCGACCATGCAGTCGACGAGATCGGCCTCGATGAGCGCTTTGCGGATGTCTCCCTCGCCCGACTGGTTCGACGACATGCTGCCATTGGCGAGGACGAAGCCGGCCATGCCATTGGGCGAGAGATGGTGGATGAAGTGCTGCACCCACGCGAAGTTGGCGTTGCCCTTGGGCGGCACCCCGTACTGCCAGCGCACATCGTCGTCCTTGCGGAACCAGTCGGAGTCGTTGAAGGGCGGATTCGCCAAAACAAAATCGGCGCGAAGATCGGGATGCTGATCGCTGCGGAACGTGTCGGCGTGCTCTTTTCCGAAGTCGGCCTCAATGCCACGCAGCGCGAGATTCATCACCGCGAGGCGGCGGGTGGTGGCGTTGCTCTCCTGGCCGTAGATGCTGATGTCGCCGAGTTTGCCGCCGTGGGCCTCGACGAACTTCTCCGACTGCACGAACATGCCACCGGACCCGCAGCACGGATCGTAAATCCGCCCCTTGTACGGCGCCAGCATCTCGACCAAGCACCGCACGACGCACGACGGCGTGTAGAACTGCCCGCCGTTCTTGCCTTCGGCACTGGCAAAGCGGGTGAGAAAATACTCATAGACGCGTCCGAGCAAATCGACGGACCGGTGCGTCTTCTCGCCCTCGCTGGCGGCCGTGAGCGTGATCGTGGCGATCAAGTCAACCAGCTCGCCGAGGCGATGCTTGTCGAGACCGGGGCGCGCGTAGTCCTTCGGTAGCACGCCCTTGAGGCGCGTGTTGTCGCGCTCGATGGCGACCATGGCGTCGTCCACGATCTTGCCGATGGTGGGCTGCTTGGCGTTGGCCTGGAGGTGGGACCAACGGCCCTCTTTCGGCACCCAGAACACGTTTTCGGCGCGATACTCGTCGGCATCCTCGGGGTTGGCCCCGTTGTAGTCGCCCTTGCCCTCGACGAGTTTGGTCCGGTGTTCTTCGAACGTGTCGGAGATGTACTTAAGGAAGATGAGCCCGAGCACGACGTGCTTGTACTCCGCGGCGTCCATGTTCGAACGCAGCTTGTCGGCCGCGAGCCAGAGCTTGGCCTCGAAGCCGATATTGGCTGTGGATGACGAATCGGAGGACGATGATTTGGCGCGGGCCATAGAAAAAGGATCAGGCAGAGAGGACGGAATAGGACAGCGCGATGGTAGAAAAGCGGTCGGAGCCCACAAACAGCATGGCCCGAGCGCTCAAAAGGGCGTCGAAGTCCGCACGGGCGACTTGATCGGGACTGCGGGGGGCGTTCACCAAGGAATTGGGCTGTGGGAATGCAGGCGAGGAAAGGCAACCGTCGCCAGCCTTCCACTGCAAGGGGGAAGGCGGGCAAATCGCGGCGATACGCTGAGGATTCGTTGGAGGCATCGGCCGCAACTCATCGCGGGTGGAGGGCAAAGGCATCGGTTTCGGCGCGAATCGTAGCATGGGGCCTCGGACAATGGCCGCCTTACCCCGGCTGGGCGTCGCAACTTTCTGGCCGCGCATCGCACCCGCCGGCTGCGGGTACGTGTCGCCCGACGCCCCCGGTGCTGGCGCCGATTTTATCCGGTCACGCGCACCCACGGTTCTCGGCGCGCTTCGTCCTCGCCGCGAAGGCCCACGTGCCCAGTCCTCGCGGCAGGCCCACACTGCCTTCACGGCAGGACCTCAGGCCGGGCTACCCGAAGGCCCTCGCCGGCCGTCTGTGTTCTGCCTTTGCCACCCTCCCCCGCCCTGCCCTCGCCGCCGTCTGGGTTCTGCCTTCTTCACTCTGCGTTCTGCCTTAAACCGCTCACCACCGCTTGCGGTAGCCTCGCTCTTGCGACATCCGGGCCGACTCGCGCTGCCAAAAGGCCAGGCGTTCCTCGGCCTGCTTGAGGATGGCGGCGGCGGCCTTGGCGTCGCCGCTTATCAGAAACGCCTTCACCTCGTGCTTGGTCTCGATGTGGTCGGCCGGCCCCATGTCCTGCACTCGCAGGCGGTCGGTGATGGTCTTTAGCGCCTCGATACCCTGCTCCTTTTGAAGGGAGAGAAGGGTGGGCAGGTCGATGTCTTCGTTGGGATTCATCGTTGTTGGTGGTTGAAATGCTCAGCTCAGGACGGGCGCAGGGAGACCTTGCGAAAGCCGTTAGTGCAGTGGCCCACCACCGCGGTGTGGTCGGGAAGGCTGCGCAATTCATGGGGCTTGATCCGGAACTCCTCGCTGCGCTGATACGTGTGCGTGGTCTGTTCCGACGACACCGCCCGCGACGAGCGCTCCACCCAGTGCTTGCCCAGGGCGTTGGCGCAGCGCAGGGCGTCGGCCTCCGAGGCGGCCCGGTACATGACCAGGTTCTTCAGGTTGAGCGCGAGCACCTCGGCCTGTTCCCGGGTTTGGGGTGGCACGATGGACTCGAAGGCCTGGGCGGATACCACGAGCATGAGCAGGCAGTCGCGCAGCCGGTCGATGACGTTGAAATCGCTGGTGCCGTCGTAGCTCGCCGTGATCGCGTTCTGGAACTCGTCGCCCACGAAGATGAGCTGGTTGAGCGCGGACTTCTGCCAGGGCGGCAGCGCGTAGCGTCGCAGGGCGTGGCGGTAGAGCAGCAGTTTGACGACCGTGAACACGTATTGGCGCTCCGTGGTGAAGTCCTGCGGCACGTCGATGCAGAGGACTTTTCCCCGATCCACGTCGGCTATGGCGCAGGTATCGG
>CAJCBL010000369.1 GCA_903960515.1 uncultured Verrucomicrobiota bacterium | reverse complement strand
GACGGTCTCGAACCGCCCCGGGAGGGGTTGGCAAGGAGGAACGCCGAAGGCGTAGTGTCCTTGCCAACGCCGGAGGGGCCATAATCGGGTTTCGGCTGCGGCGTGGCCAACTTTCAGCGGGCAAGGAAGGCACGGGCACTTTGTCGGATTGCGCGGGGAGCCTCGCGCGGTCGCACCTACCGCCGCAGCCCGTAACTGCTACCCGAATTAGTCCCCGCAGGTCGGCGGCTCGGGCCCCTCGAACCGGCCTGAAGTTGGGAGTGCCTGGCGCGTCCTGATCGCGGCGCTGAGTAGGCTGAAATTGGGGCACCAGTGACCCGGTCCCGGCAAGGCGGTAGCTCGAGCGGCGTCCTCACCGGAAACTCGTCATTGCTGTCACGACTGTGCCAATCCGGCCCGCGACGAGTCTCGGGACGGCAGGAGCAAGGGCGGCCGGGAGCCGCAGCAGGCCGCGGGTCGGCCTGCGCAGGTGGACGGTCGCCAGCAGCGACGTACGCGAGTCTTGGAGCGAGTGCAGCAAGCTGCCGCCGGCTTTCACGAGGGCTCACCGGCCCGGGGCTGCGCGGGCCTGCGAGCCTGCGTGATGAGTCGGCAGAACGGCGGCTGCCGGCGCGGCCCCTGCCGCCATTTCAGTGCTCACTGAGCGCCCCTCGGTTGCCCCAAGCCTTGGGGTAGAGGCGAGCGCTACTTACGCGATTTCTAAACCTTGCCGCGTGGTAAGGAGTAAGGCGTTCCCTCCAATCGAAACGAAGGTTCGTTTCATAAGTGATGGTCGGAAGTCGGCTGAAAACCGCATGTGCGATGCTGATACAGAAGGTACAGTTGAACCTCAAGAATGCTCGGGACTATTACCGCTAGCACCTCTGTGTGGGCGACTACTACGCAGAAGGGCACACGATTTCGGGCGAGTGGATCGGCCGAGGTGCCGCGATGCTCGGGCTTGAAGGTAGGGTCCGGGAAAGGAGTTTCTGGATTTGTGCGGCGGGCTCGATCCGCAGTCAGGTGAGCGACGGACTGCGAGGTTGAATTCAACGCGAGCAAATGGGGAAGCCGTTGAGTCGAATCGGCGCATCTTCTACGAGTGTACGATTAGTCCGCCAAAGAGCGTGTCGGTGGTCGCGATGTACCAAGACTCTCGTGTCATCGAGTTGCACAATCAGGCGGTGCGGGTGGCGATGAGCGAACTCGAAGCGTTCGCTGAAGCGCGAATCCGGATTGGTGGGCAGCGAAGTCAGCGAGTGACTGCTAACACGGTGGCGGCTTGTTTCCGGCATGATACGAGCCGGGAGCTCGATCCGCATTTGCACACGCACTGCGTAGTCTTCAATGCGACTTTCGACGCGGTCGAGCACCGGTGCAAGGCGTTGCAAGTGGTCGGCCTGTACCGGGCTTAGAAGTTCGCGGGAAACCTGTACTGCTACGAGTTGGCAAAGGGGCTGTGTGGCCTGGGGTACGAGATCGAAAACAACCCGAGAGCTTTCGAAATCAAGGGAGTACCGTCGAGCGTGATCAACAGGATTTCCAAGCGGCATCGGCAGATCGACGAAGAGACTGCGCTGCTTATCGCGAGAGATGGCGAGTCCGGCAACATGGACGAGCTTCGTGAACACATCGCGCTATCGAAACGACATCGGAAACTGGGGAACTCGACTGCGTACGTGGTTGAGGCTGCCATTATCCGAGCTGGCGGTGGCGGCAAACGACGGAAGTCCTGCGCCGATTCATCGGGTAGTCGCGCATCGTAGCGGAGACTCTCGGCGCGGATACTGCGGGAGCG
>CAJCBL010000368.1 GCA_903960515.1 uncultured Verrucomicrobiota bacterium | reverse complement strand
TCCATTGTGGGGTCCGGGCAGGAGGGCCGCGCCTCGGGCAGCGATGCATTCAGCGGGAGTTCGGATGTTGTGGTTTGCATGTGTAATATGCCGGCCATACGCACCGGCGTTTGGTGTTTTCACGGCGGCCCGCAACGGCGGATCGCCCGTCCATAAACAAATGGATCACCAGCGATCTCGCAGCTTTCCACGCCTACCGAATACGCGGTATGCGCGGCATTGGCGCCGGTCGCAAAGCCCGGAACAGCTTGAACCACCAACCGGGCAGCGCAAAGTCGCGCCGCCCATGAAGAAACCCGTCGAGAGGAAGAAACCCATCGCAGCCGCGACAGCCGGAGACTACTCTGACTTGGTTGGCGGCATCGGTGAATTGCTCGAAGCTTCGCGCCGGGCCAGTGTGCGCGCGGTTAACGCATTCATGACGGCAACGTATTGGGAGATCGGACGTCGGATCGTGGAGTTCGAGCAGGGTGGACGGGATCGGGCCAACTATGGGGAGGCAGTAGTCGAGCGAGTGGCCCAAGATATTTCCGTCCGTCTTGGCCGAGGATTTAGTCGTCGAAACGTGTTTTTGATGCGGGCCTTCTACCAAGCGTTTCCTCGTCCCTCGCCGATCCCAAGCTCGGCGTCCGTGACTGCGGACGGGAAAATGCAGACGGCATCTGCACTCTCTGAAGAACAAGCGATCAGCGATGGAATTGTGCAGACACCATCTGCACAATCTGTAACGCCTGATAAACGACGGACTCTAGCTGGCAAATCGCTCGATGCGCCCGTAGCTCTCGCTGACCTTGCCCGTGCTTTCCCGCTGCCGTGGTCGCACTACGTTCTTTTGATCAGTCGTTCCCGCTCGCCCGAAGCCTTTGCCTTCTACCACACCGAAGCGCTGAGGGGCGGTTGGTCCGTGCGCCAACTCCAGCGGCAGATGGACACCCAGTTCTACGAGCGCACTGCCCTCTCCCGCAACAAGGCCGCCATGCTCACCAAGGGCGCCAAGCCCGAGCCGGGCGATACGGTCAGCGCCGAGGAGGAAATTAGGCATCCTCTCGTTCTCGAATTCCTCGGCCTACGCGATGAATACTCCGAATCCGATCTAGAGGACGCCCTTATCCGCCATTTGGAGACGTTTCTCCTCGAACTGGGCAATGACTTCGCGTTTGTCGGGCGCCAGCGTCGGCTGCGCATCGACGACGAATGGTTCCGGGTCGACCTGCTCTTCTTTCACCGCCGCCTGCGCTGTCTCGTGATTTTCGATCTCAAGCTCGGCCGCTTCACCCACGCCGATTCCGGGCAGATGAATCTGTACCTCAATTACGCGCGCGAGCATTGGGTTCAGCCCGGCGAGAACCCGCCCGTGGGCGTCATCCTCTGCTCGGGCAAGGGCGAGGCGCTGGTGCGCTACGCCACAGACGCCTTGCCAAACAAGCTATTGGTCCGCGAATACCTCACCGCGCTGCCAGACGAGAAGACCCTCTCGGCCGAATTGGAGAAGACCCGCGCCACACTGGAACACCGCAAATGCTGAGCGCAGTAGAGGAGAAGTAACCGAGGTCGACATCGCGATTCAAAGTTTTGGTACGCCGGTCGATGATGACCTCGAAGCAAGCCCAATGGGGAAACTAGCGGCCCGCAGTTGCTCCAAAAGAGGATGACGAGCGCAGCGAGCCACGGATCGATTGCGGTCGTCCGGCGTATGCGGCGAAGGGAACGAGAGATGAGGCTTGGGCCACCGGTGGTCGGGATATCCAGTCGCCGTGTGCCCGCAACCGCACGCGGTGCTTCGGTTCGGGTTCGGGTTGCGTCCAAATTCGCGTAAGCGTCCGACCGGCGTCCTACGGCAGCAGCGTTCTGAAGGCTAATGCGATGCCTCAATGGTGCTCATTGAGACATCGCAAGGTGAACATCCCGGGGGCGATCAGGGCTGGGCTACCGGACGTTGAACCATGGAGCCGTCGGGCAGCGCAACGGTATCGGGAAGAATGTGCCGATGAATGTCGGACAAGGGAAGAAGACGGCAGGCAACCTGCATCCGCTGGTAGTTGTCGATACGGCGCAGGTTGAGTTCTTCGGGTAGAGCGGGAATGTAGACCGAGATTTTGAGGGAAGGGTAGTTCTTGCGAACCCATTCGACGGCGGGCTCCAGGTCGGAGTCGGCAGAGACGATGACCATGGAATCGGAACGCTGATTGAGGGCGTCGTCGATGAGGCGGACAGCGATGTTGACGTCGGTCTTCTTTTCTTCGCCTACGCGGTACTCCAAATGGCGAGGACAGGCACCGGCTTGGCAGGTGACGGTGCGCTCCTGACATTTGCCGAGGATGACTTCGACTTTCGGCAGGCTTTTTAGGGCCGTGAGGTAGCGTTTCTGCCGGTCACGTTTCGGGCTAACGTGGACGTTGGGTTGAACGATAGCCGTAAAAAAGCGGATACCGACGACATCATCGTCCACGCGCAGGGCTTCGAAAAAGGACTGGATGTTGAGCCACTTTCACTCGGGCCGGTTTACAAAAATGCCATAGTACCAGTTGAACGCATCGATGTAGATGGTGCAGCGCTTCTTTGGGGATATCGGAGGGACTGCGAGTGGTTCGGGCATAAGAAATGACTTGAGGAGAGGGGGAAAAGTGATTCCCCCCCAATCAACTTCCCGCAATTGCGGTTGGGTGATCCGAAAGGGTTGCCCTTTTTTTTGCCCGGATGCGGGCAGGTGGCTTGGAGCGAGGCGTCATGGCTGCACGACGAGGTAAGCCGATGAGCTCGAATTCATCGAGTCCGCTGATGGTTCGAACGAGGGCTGTACCCTCGGCACAGGCTCGGGCGGCTGCGGGCGTCGCAAAGGTGCGGATGCGCAGTGGCGGCGCGGGGCGGGAGTGCAGGGAGGAGTCGGCGGGAAATGGGCCGCCGGGTTCGCGTTCCGGGACTGTGCGCGACCCGAGTGGTCGGGCTTGGGCGACGAGTCGAGGCGGCTGCGGAAACGAGAGTTACGCCGTCTCCGACTGCAATGAGCGCCCCAAGCCAGAACGGAGCAGGAGCGCCGCCGGGGCGCCCCCTGCCGCCCGCGGTGCTTGCTCAACGTTGGGTTCTGCCCTGGCTGCCGCCCGTGCCCAGGGCCTCCGTTGGGCCGCAAGGTCGCCGCTCCCGCCGCAGGAGCGGGATGCAACTCGACCAGATCAAGCGAGTGCCCGGTTCCATTGTCGGTATCACCGCATCGGACCGTCCCTATTCGAGTCATTTGTCTCAGAAAGCTACCCAAAGGGACTTTGGCGCAGGACGCGCAGCACGGTGAGGCCGCCCCAATCGGTGACGGTCTGGAGCGGTGGAGGAACGCTGCGCTCACCCGCGCCGTAGCGGCCGCCGATATGCGGCCAGATGCCGATAGACGAAGGCCTGAGAACCGAGCACCGCCGAATCGGTTAGCGTACCCGGCGGCGCAACACTGTGGACAGAGGCAGTTGGCCCTTTTGCCGCAGTACCTCGCTGAAAGCCGTCGGGGCGTTGGTGGAGCCCAAGAGGCGCGGGGCCGACCCGATGCCGAACCGTCCAATACGGAGTGAACCGTTGGCTGTCCCCTCTGAGCCCCAGGTGGTGTCGTAGGCACAGCCCGAAGAACCACCCACGGAGATCCCGGCGTCGATCGGGTTGTGGGTTGAGATGCGTAATGGGCTTTTGTTGGCGAATGCGTTTCTTGATGACAGAACGGAGCTCCCTTGGCGGTGGATTTCCGCGTTCAGCTTCGATGGATACCCTTCGACGTGGGTGGAAGCCAAGGGCGTGCGCTATCACATGCGCACCCCGGGCTTAACCCCGAGGAAGCGGACAGAGCGACAATTGGCAGCAGTAGACGAGCGCAGGCCCAGACGAGTGTTCAACCTTGCCCCACCCAATCCAATGCATAAATGTGCCTCCATGAGGACGACAATTGACTTGCCTGACAACGTGGCCGCGGTGCTGCGCCGTGAATCCGCCCGGCGTGGCGGCCGCGCCAAGGCGCCGATGGTGCGTCTGATCTCCGACGCGGTGCTGGTCGCCTACGGCAGAAGCAAGCCCGCCGGTAAGGCGCAGCTCGTGGTCAAGGCAGGTCGGGGCCTAGTGCGGATGCCGGCCGGGATTGTCATCACCTCCGAAGAGGTGGCAAACGCGTTGGAGGAAGCCTGATGAAGTGGCTCGCCGACAACGACGTGATGTTCGCCGCGATCAATACGGCGCACGTCCATCATGCGTCGGCCCGGGCCTGGTTGGAGAAGAACCGTCGCGACGGTTGGGGCGTGACGGTGGAGACGTTCCTCGGCTGCGTGCGCCTCTTGATGAATCCCGCGGTGATGAAGGGCTACGAGTTGAGCGCCAAGGACGCGCTGCGGGTGGTCCGGGCGGAATTTCGCGGTGCGAGTGCCGGCGAGATCGTCAACGGCGGCATCCCCGAGGATGGATTTCTGAGCAAGGCGAAAGGGCATCGCCAGATCATGGATTTCTACCTGGTGCAGACCGCTGCATCGCACGGCGCGAAGCTAGCGACGTTGGACGGCGGCACACTCGCGGCTTGGCCGGGGATTACGGTGGCAATCGATTAGCCACTACGTAAACAAGGAGTACACAACGCCGTGTTGCATGTGCCCTGCCGGCATAACGATCTGGTCTCGGGTAGACGGGTAATGGGCGGCGTTAGAGCGACGTCGCAACAGGTGAGTGGTCGACGAGTGCGGAGGCGGGGCGGTCCGCTTTACAGGGTACCGAGCAATGCACCGTCAGCGGACATGGCAACGAAGACCAATACCATCAGCGAAACCGCCTATCGTGCGCTCGTGAAGTGCAAGCAGGACGGGGAATCGTTCACCGATGTGATCGAGCGTGAGTTCTCGCAACGGATCGTGACTGGAGCGGACTTGCTCGCGCTCTCCCGGAGGATGGCCGGCAAAGGACTGGGCTTTTCGCAGAAGAAGCCCCGCCCACGCGCTGCAATCGCGGGCGCCCCGAAGTATGGGTGAGAATGATGCGAGGCAGGCTGCACTGGCGGCGCTTTCCGGGCATCGCCTCGTCGGGCATGATGCCGCATTCGAAGGGCGGCCCGGCTTGGGCTACCTCGATCATCGAAAGCAAGTGTGACTATGTCGCGCCGCCTACCCTCGACACAGGTTCGGGCGGTTGCGGGCGTCGCAAAGGTGCGGATGCGCAGTGGCGGCGCGGGGCGGGAATGGAGGGAGGAGTCGGCGGGAAATGGGCCGCCGGGGGCGCGCTCCGGGGCTGCGCGCGACCCGAGTGGTCGGGCTTGGACGACGAGTCGAGGCGGCTGCGGAACTAGAGCTACGCCGTCTCCGACTGCAACGAGCGCCCCAAGCCAAAACGGAGC
>CAJCBL010000367.1 GCA_903960515.1 uncultured Verrucomicrobiota bacterium | reverse complement strand
TCCATTGTGGGGTCCGGGCAGGAGGGCCGCGCCTCGGGCAGCGATGCATTCAGCGGGAGTTCGGATGTTGTGGTTTGCATGTGTAATATGCCGGCCATACGCACCGGCGTTTGGTGTTTTCACGGCGGCCCGCAACGGCGGGCCGCCCGTCCATAAACGAATAGATCACCAGTGATCTCGCAGCTTTCCACGCCTACCGAATACGCGGTATGCGGGCGGACTCCGATGGCACCCCACACCAGGGCCGAAGACGCCAAAACCAGTATTCCTCGGGCAGCATGAAACATCAGGATGATGACCGGAATGGATGTGTCACCGAGCCCGAGCAGGGGATTCAGAGTCTGGTTACGCTTTGCGAGGATGACTTTAGAGCGGGTAGAATTGGGGAAACCAGCTGCCGGCAGTCGTTCGAAAAGAGTATACCGAGCGCAGCGAGCTGCGGATCGATTCCGGTTGTTTGGGGTATGCGGCGAAGGGCGCGAGAGATGCGGCTTGTGCCACCGGTGGGCGGGTTTGCCGGCCGCCCTATGTCCGCAGCCGCTCCGCTTTGTCCGGCACGGATGAAAAGCGGGCAAAGCCCGCGGCCCATCCTCGACACAGGTTCGGGCGGCTGCGGGCGTCGCGTAGGTGCGGATGCGCAGTGGCGGCGCGGGGCGGGAATGGAGGGAGGAGTCGGCGGGAAATGGGCCGCCGGGGTCGCGCTCCGGGGCTGCGCGCGACCCGAGTGGTCGCGCTTGGACAACGAGTCGAGGCGGCTGCGGAAACGAGAGATACGCCGTCTCCGAAAGCAACGAGCGCCCCAAGCAAGAACGGAGCAGGAGCGCCGCAGCGGCACCCGCAACCGCCTGTGGTGCTTGCGCACCGCTGTGTTCGGCCCTCGCTGCCGCCCGGGGCCTCACGTTGAGCCGCAAGCTCGCCGCTCTCGCGGGCATGAGCCCTCAGATGACTGTACCCTCTAGAGTCCCTGCCTGAAGCAGGTCAACCGCGTGCTCATCCACCCCCATTGGAGGAAAGACAGTGACCAGCCGCTCGCCTGACAGCGTTGTAACCGCTCGGTGGACGCGCGAGCATATCCGCGCCGCACGCGTCGCACCGCTGGCCCCGCTGCTCGAACGCCGCAGGCTCCAGCTCATCGAAACCGGTGCCGGCAACTTCCGCCTAGCCTACTTCCCCGGCCTCATCGTGAAAGACTCGTACTGGCGCTGGCCCGAGCGCGGCCTGGCCGGCAACGCCATCGATCTGCTCGTCCAGGTCCTCGGCCGCACCTTCCAGGAGGCTATGCGCGAACTCAATCCGCCACCGGCGTGACGATCATCGGCACCTGACCTCCAACCCGCTGGGCCGCTGCCGTCGTAAGGCTACGACGGCAGCGCGGCCCCAAACCCTACGACGCCATCGGTCGGAACGCTTACGACGGGAGATCGGCCACGGCGAATAACCGCGCACTCATCGTAGGATAGGCGCTTGGAAACACGTTTACGGCGTCAGTCCCATCGCGGCCCATGCCTCGCACCCATTGGCTGACAACACGGACCGCGATGCGCCTCGCCAGCATTTGCAGCAAATGCGAGAGAGGAACTCCTACGACGGAAACGCAGCCGGGCCGAATAGCCACGCTCGGGTCGCAAAACCGCCAGCTCTCAAACCCCGTCGCTCAACCGCATCGTAACCGTACGATCCGAGCGCAGCAATTTGGTGACAAAACACGACGCCAGTCCGGGCAGGCCCGGAAAATCCCTACGACGCCAATTTGGCAAAATCTACGATCACAGAGAAATCGGTAACATCTGACCGGTATTCCATCCGATCCACAAGCCAAAGGCTAAATTCACGCATGCGCTGTCTTGGGCGGCGCAGGGTGAAGATCCTCTGGCAAATGTCGCACCCCATCCACTACTACTACCAAACCAAACATCTAACCAATCAACGCAAGCATGTCTCCCCTTTCGTCCCACCACACACCCCCAACCTTACCTGACTCTCATGCCCTCCCGCACTTCCATAACTCGTTCAATGCAGAAGTTGCCAATTAAGAGGACCTCTTGGTTTCGAGCGCGATTGCGGGTGCAATGTACAAAGATCGATTGCTTCATCCCGACCCTCAATCACCGGGCAGATACACGTCGAAGCTCAATCCCAATCCGGCATCAGCAACTCGCTGCACGAGATCACCGCCTATTTCTATTCCAGCATTTGCCTCCAAAAACACCCCGATGAACAACTCACACCGTCCACCGGTTGAGATGAGGTGTTTCATGTACGCGCGTTTTGAACTTAGTGCATCAATCGCATTAGAGATACACTCTTCCACTTCAGTGCCCTTTGGCATGCCAAATTTATAGAGCCAATACGTCTGAGCATAGACGCCATCAAGCGCTTGTCCGGCAGGAGTCGTCCGCAGGGCACCGACGTCTTTGTGCAACGAGGGCGTTAGCCCGAGCGTCCTAGTGATCTCATCACTAAGAACTCTTGGATGCCAAATTCGCAGTGACATGGCGGAGCTGTAAGGCGCACTGATTTTCGCATCTGTTTCCATTTCAATTTCCTCCTGGAAGGTAGCTTTCGATGGGCCCATGATCAATGGCTTCACCATCTGGACCGGTAGTGATGACATGTTTATTTGGCGCAATCCCCGTCCAGTCTTTAGGGCCAGCTTGAACGCCTTCTTTGATAATATGGATATCTGCTCTCGGAAGCCCACTCCGATCAATCGGCCGAGTACCTGGAGGGGCATCTACTGGGGACTTCACGGTTTGTTGTGGGTAGCGGCGAAGGAAATGTCCGGCAGCAGGTCGAGTTTGCCGCAGAAAAACAGGATGCGGGCGCGGTAGTTCTCAAAGCGCCGAAAGCCTCGAGCGT
>CAJCBL010000366.1 GCA_903960515.1 uncultured Verrucomicrobiota bacterium | reverse complement strand
GCAGGGCAGGAGCATCGGGGTCTGTCGGTCGAGATTGAAGAAGCGGGCGGCCATGGCCTATTAAAATACCGCATGACGTTGCCTGTCAACAAAATATGCAACTATTTTGAACAAAACTCGAAGTCCGACAGGCTGCTAGGGAAAGTGCCGCCGGGGTTCCGAAATTGGGCGGAACTGGCTACGTGGACCATGCAGTTTCAGGACGGGCAGTGTGATTCCGACCCCGCTCTTGCGGCCACTGTTCGCAAGGTCACTGCGGGGTGCTCCGATATGTTGAGTCGGATGCGGGCGATCAGTCTTTATGTGCAGCACCTTCGCTACGTCGGAGTGTATTCGGGACTGAGTAAGGGTTTCGGTTACCGGCCGCGCAAAGCGACAGAGGTGCACGCCAAGGGCTGGGGCGATTGCAAGGACAAGGCCAACCTGATGCGGGCGATGTTGCGCGAGGTGGGTATCGACTCCTGCATGGTGAGCGCCTTGGCCGGAGGCGGTCGCGGAGTCGCTGATGCTTGTCCGAGCCCCTGTCAATTCAACCACGCGATCGTGGCCATCAAGGTCGACGAGTCCATCGCACTGCCGGCAGTTGTGAATGTGCCGCCTGTGGGGCGGGTGCTGTTTTTCGATGCCACCGACGACGATGTACTGCTGGGCGACCTGCCGTGGGTCTTGCAGGGATCGAAAGTGCATGTGATTGCGCCCGGAAGCGACGCGCTCACCACCTTGCCGGTGCTGCCTCGTATGACTCATCATCTCGCTGATCGATGGGTCGATCTTCAGCTTGGGGTCGACGGAAGTGTTACCGGCGAATGCTCCGATGGGGGGCCCGGCCGTATGGGGGCGATCTTTCGCGGTCTGATTCGCCTGAACTCGGCCAAGGACCTGCGCACGATGATCACCCAGCGAATAAACACCACGGTTCGAGGTGCGACGCTTGACGAGCTCACCACCAGCGACGACCCGCTGACAGGCGAGTGCCGCTTTCATTGCCGCTTCACTGCCCCGCGGTTCGCCCAGATGATGCCCGGCGGGCTTGCCGTCGTGCGACTGGACGTGCTTAACCGAGATTCGGTGCCCGCCTTTCCATCCAAGGAGCGCAAACTGGCCGTCGCCATCGAGTCGTTGCTTGTTCGCGACAAGGTGACGTTGCGACTCCCTGTCGGCTTTGTTGTCGATGAGTTGCCGGAGCGCAGCGAGCTCACCAGCCCGTATGGGCATTATGAGAGTCGCTGCGAAGTGGTGGATGGAGCGGTGGTCGCCTCCCGACTGCTCGCCTTGGAGGACCGGACAGTGCCAGTGGCCGAATACGCCGCGCTGCGCAAGTTCTTGGGCGATGTGGCCAAGGCGGACAACTCTTCGGTGGTCTTGCGTCGGGCCGAGCCCGCAGCGGCACCCTCGAAGTAGGCGGGACTCTGGCGGGGCTGCGCGGGGCGCAGCCCTCTGATTGAGTGTGTGAGCCGGCTACATCGGGCTTGCGCCTGCTCGGCGGGGGCGCTGACTTTCGCCCCATCCGCAGGTGCGGCCTCTGGAAACCCGGGCATGTCGCCCGGCTCCGCGGGGCGCCCCGGTCACAACGCATGTCCCGCTCCGTCGTCTCCTTCCACTACACGCTGCGCAACCATCAGGGAGAGCTCCTCGACTCCTCCATCGGCGGCGAGCCAATCCAGTATCTCGAGGGCGTGGGGCAGATCATCGACGGTCTGGAAGAGGCGCTCACCGGACTGGCGGTAGGTACCAAGCGGGTGATCATGGTTGCCGCCGAGAAGGCGTATGGAAATCGCGACGACTCGCTGGTGAGCCGCGTGCCGCGCAGCAAGCTGCCGGTGGAGAAGATCAACATCGGCGACATGTTCCAGACCGACGGCGACCGCCATGCCTCTATCGTGACAGTCTCGGCCATCGAGGGCGACGAGGTGCTCCTCGACGGCAATCATCCGCTCGCCGGGCAGGATCTGATCTTCGACGTCGAAGTGCTCGGCACTCGCGCCGCCCGCGAGGATGAGATCGGCCACGGGCATGTCCACGCCCACGGCGAGCATCATCACCACGAAGGCCATGGCCATAAGCACGAAGGCGAAGGTTGCGGTGGCCACGGTCACGAGCACGGGCACAAGCACGAAGGTGGCGAAGGTTGCTGCGGCGGCGGCGGGCACCAGCACGGCGGCCACGAGCACGGGCAGGGCGGCTGCGGTTGCGGCGGCAAGCACTGAGCCGAGCTCGCGTAATTGACTTGTAGGGGCGGGCGTAGCGTCCGCCCCTAAGCGGTAACCATTCATTGGCAGGAGAGTGCTTACACGCGAGTCCGAGCGCCGATCGCGTGCAAGCACGCCCCTGCTGGCGGGCACCGGAGTTTGCGCACCGCCAGAGCGAAAAGCGGCATGACTGCATCGTCACGGCTAAGCCGTGACCATTCGGTCGAGAGTCCAGAGCAGAGCTCAGAGAGCCTGATCACCGAGCAAGCCCTCGGAATCACGCCTGCTTCTGAGCCGATCACTGGCGGTTCGGCTCTGGCCACTCGGCTCTCGACTCTGGTCTGCATCGTCATGGCTAAGGGAAACGCTGAAGGCTCAAATACTGAAGTTTCGTTGCAAGGTCCTCGCTCGCCGACGGACACGCTCCGGTATCCGGGGGACGGCTTCCTCCATTCTGCAAGCGGCCCTACACCGCCCCGTTGGCTAGCCATCCAGAGCCACCGGTGTAGCCAAACGAAGCTTTGCTGAGCCGCGGCCTGCAGCGACGCAGCTCGGGGGCGGTGTCGAAACGCTAGAATTCAACCGCTGGATGCGGAGAACGGGTGGAGTGGACGGGGCGAGGGGGCTATCCGTGCGCCCCAGCCCATTTCCGGAGGACTGCGACGACAAAAAAGCCGGGGCCCCGCGAAGGGCTCCGGCTTTGGAAACTATTTACTGCGCGAGGTCTCAGGCCTGGGGCTGCGCGGCGGGCTGCTCGCCGGCGGCGGGAGCCGAGGCGGCGGCCTTCTCGCGCTCCTGCATGGCGGCCTTGCGGCTGAGGCGCACCTTGCCGCTGCGCTCGTCGATGCCGACACACTTCACCCAGATCTGGTCGCCCATCTTGACGACGTCTTCGGTGCGGCGCACGCGGAAGTCGGCCAGTTCGGAGATGTGGCAAAGTCCTTCCTTGCCGCTCATGCATTCTACGAAGCAGCCGAACTCCTTGATGCCGGTGACGGTGCCGCTGTAGATCTTGCCCATCTCGATCTGGGCGCCGCCGCCGCAGAGGGCGTCGATCTCCTGGATGGCGCGGTTGAGCGAATCCACATTGTTGGAGTAGATGAGGATCTTGCCGGAGTCGTCCTCGGCGATGTCGATCTGCGCGCCGGTGGTCTCGACGATGCGGCGGATGGTCTTGCCGCCGGGCCCGATGAGCAGGCCGATCTTCTCGGCGTCGATCTGGATGGTCTGGATGCGGGGGGCGAAGGGGCTGAGGTCCTTGCGCGGGGCCGGCAGGGAGCCGAGCATCGCGGTGAGGATCTGGAGACGGGCTTCGCGGGCCTGGAAGATCGCCTTCTTGGCGATCTCGAAGGGCAGGCCGTTGATCTTGAGGTCGAGCTGGAAGCCGGTGATGCCGGTGGTGGTGCCGGCGACCTTGAAGTCCATGTCACCGAAATGATCTTCCTCACCGAGGATGTCGGTGATGACTGCGTGGCGACCGATCGCGCCGGAGGCGTCGCGCTCGGAGATCAGGCCGCAGGAGATGCCGGCTACGGGGGCGACGATGGGCACGCCGGCGTCCATGAGGGCCAAGCAACCACCGCAGATCGAGGCCATCGAGGTCGAGCCGTTGGAGGCCATGATCTCGGAGGACAGGCGGATGGCGTAGGGGAAGGCGTCCTCGGAAGGCACCACCGGGAGGATCGAGCGCTCGGCGAGGGCTCCGTGGCCGATTTCGCGGCGACCGGGCGAGCCGGTGCGGCCGGTCTCACCCACCGAGAACGGCGGGAAGTTGTAGTGGAGGATGAAGCTCTTGGACTTCGCTCCGCCGGTGAGCCCGTCGAGATCCTGGGCATCGCCCGCGGGGGCGAGGGTGGTGATCACCAGGCCCTGGGTATCGCCACGCTTGAAGATGGCGGAACCGTGGACACGGGGCAGCACGCCCACTTCGCAGGAGATCGGGCGCAGGCTGGTGGCATCGCGGCCGTCGGCGCGCTTGCCTTCGGCGAGCACGGAGGAGCGGTAGGCGTGGGCCTGGAGCTCTTCGAATACGATGGAGAGGTCGGCGTCGCTGAAACCCTTCTCGCCGAGTTCGGCGATGAGGGCGGCCTTGGCCTCGTCCTTGAGCTTCTTGACGTTGGCGGCGCGCTCGGCCTTTTCCTTGCCGAAGATCGCCGGCTGTACCTTGTCGCCGGCTACGCGCTTGATGATGGCCACGGCCTCGGGCTTGGCGATGACGAGGGTCGGGGTGACCTTGGCCTTGCCGCACAGGGCGACGAGTTCCTTGATCGCCTTGATGATCGGCTGGATGGCTGCCTGGCCGAACTCGAGGGCCTTGATGAACTCCTCTTCGGGGAGTTGGTCGGCGCTGCCTTCGATCATGAGCATGTCCTGCTCATTGCCTACGTAGATGAGATCCAGCGACGAGCCGCCCATCTGCTCGATGGTGGGGTTGGCGATGAACTTGCCGTCGACCAGGCCCACGCGCACGCAGGCGATCGGGCCGGCCCACGGAATGTCGGAGATGGAGAGGGCGGCGGAGGCGCCGTTGACCATCAGGATGTCCGGGTCGTTCTGCAGATCGGTGGCCAGGAGCAGGCCGATGACCTGGACTTCATTGAGGAAACCCTCGGGGAAGAGCGGGCGGCAGGGGCGGTCGCAGAGGCGGGAGGTGAGGATCTCCTTTTCGGAGGGGCGACCTTCGCGCTTGAAGTAGCCGCCGGGGAAACGACCGGCCGCGGAAAACTTCTCGCGGTAGTCGACGGTCAGCGGAAACCAGTCCTGTCCGGGTTTGATGGTGGCAGCGACCTGGGCGGATACGAAGACCTCGGTCTCGCCGAGGCTAATGGTGACGGCGCCGGAGGCGAGCTGGGCGAGGGAGCCGGTCGAGATCGTGATACCGAGCTCGGCAACTTTAACGGAGTATTTCTGATTCATGGTTCTTGGATTCGGAATGGTGTGGGGAGCTTCCGAGTACTCCGACCTGCCGGATCAAGAACCTGAGAGATTTCCGTCCGCCCTCCACGCGGGGTTGGCGCTGTGGGGCGAAGGGCGGGCGGAAATGTCCCAGCTCGATTCGGTTCCTAGGAAAGGCGTCGGCGGCGATCTGTCCGGGTATCGCCGCCGACGGGTCAATTGGGTGGGATTAGCGGCGCAGGCTGAGAGCGATGAGCACTGCGTTGTAGCGCTCGACGCTCTCGCTCTTCAAGTAATCGAGGAGCTTGCGGCGGCGGCTGGTCATCGCGAGAAGACCACGGCGGCTGTGGAAATCCTTGCGGTGGGTACGCAAGTGATCGGTGAGGTGGACGATGCGTGCGGTGAGCAGCGCGATCTGAACCTCGGGTGAGCCGGTATCCTTCTCGTGGGTCCGGAACTTGGTGATGACGTCTTGTTTAACAGCGACTTCTGACATGGTTGTGTAGTTTTGATCCACGACTGTTTGAGGCCTCGGTAGAGGCGTGCAACCCGCTGTGGAAGGCCGGTCGCACCGTTTGGGTTCCAACGCCTTGAGGCGCCGGAACCTGTCGAGGTGACGGTCCAAAACCGATGGACCGCCACTAACGCAGATCTGATTTATCCTCAGCGGTTGGCTGGTGGGCAAGCGGTTTTTTCGGGCGGTGTGGCCGGCGACGGGGGCTCTCAGTTTGCGCGAGGGCTAACCGGCCCCCCCAGAATTTGTCGTAGAGGAAGCGCTTCGTTTCCGCAGGGAACGGAGGCCGTTCCGCTACGATCAATGGCCGAGCGGAGCTTTCGCCGTTGCGCAGAACCTGCGATGCGCCTTTCCCGGAGAGGCGCTTCTGGATGTTCGCGCACGCATCGGCGTGGTGTTCGGGGGGCCTTCACGTGAGTCCGAGGCGCCCGGTTTGCCTCAACTGCCGTTGGGCAAGCGGTATTTCTCGGGGCGCAGGCGTAGCTCTCCGGTTTCGCCACCTGCGCGAAGGCGGATGTCTCGGGGCCCTCCGGTCGAAGCCCTCGAATGCCAGTCCCTCGTCTACGATCCTCTCGTGCAGTTACCCTCGACGGCGAGGCCTGCCGGGGTTGCTCAAGAACGCCGCGTTCCGATTTGGTCGTGAGTTGGGATTGGCAAATCTGCCGCAGCGGTTGACTGGTGACGAAGTCGGCGGAGGTAGATCGTCACGCAGCGTTGGAGGGCTTGAGCATCGCGAAGTTCGAAAGCGCTGCGCTACGCTTTGAATCGCCAGCCCGGCGTTGCGGTATGGTTTTCGTGGTGAACGTGGCTGTTCCGGGAAGAGATCGCTCAACCGCCCGCCCGGATGGTGAGGCCGGTGACCTTGTCGCAGTCGTGGAGTTGGCGCACCCGCTGCAAGAGAATCGTCTCCAGAAGGCGGAGTTCGTCGCGCACCACTGCGTGGGAGACCATGACGAGAAGTTTGCCCGTCTTGCCGTCGATCTTCACCGGGTGGCTGTAGGCGGCGTTGGCGTGGCCGACGATCTCCGCCCAGTGCTTTCGGATGGTGTGGTCGGGGGCGTCGTCGCCGATGTGGTACTTGCGGAGGAGCTTGTCGATGGCAGCGCCCAGCGGTTGATCGTTGCGCTTTTTCGAGCGCGACTCGTCTCCCGGAACGCCGCGGAAGTCGGCGATCAGGTTCTCGATCGAGCGGGAGAACGCGTGAGGCTCGGCCATCGGGGATGACCGCAACCGGGAACGGCAGCAGCGGAAAGGAAAAAATATTGGTTGCAGGTTCGTTCATTACGGAAGCTAGAAGTTGATACGCGCCGGATGCTATCGTTCGCGGGCGCGAACGATAGCATCCGGGGCGGTTGGTCCTCCGAGCGAGAGGAGGCGCTTGAGCGCTGCCGTTCCCGTCCGCGGCCG
>CAJCBL010000365.1 GCA_903960515.1 uncultured Verrucomicrobiota bacterium | reverse complement strand
TCCGCGGCCGCGAACGATAGCATCCGGGCCTTGTCTCCACGGGCCAATGGCAAAGCGCGACAAAATCCCCGCCCCGAACAATGCACCCCACAGCCAAGCACAGGAGCAGCCCGGCCTCTGCCGCATTGAATCCAGAACCTGGGAAACAGGCCTTCACATGTAGCATACATTCTCCGCGCAGCGCCAACCACAAAGGGCCGGCCGCCGCTTGGCGGTTGTCGGGGGAGGCTCCCGCCATAGACTGCACCCGATCGCCTCCACGCCGGATACCGCCCCCCCGGCTCGTTGGCCGCGATGCCCTTTGCGGGCCCCCATCGCCAAAATGATGAATACTACCTCGACCATCGAGCGTTTGCCCGGGGGCATCGCCCCGCTGGTTCTCCGCTTCCTCGCCCCCCTCGTGCGAGCACTGGTGCCCGCCTTGGCCCTGGCTGTTGCCGGATGCCTGAGCCCCCGTATCGAGCCAGCGACCGCCACCGACCTCACGGCGGTGAAGACCGCACAAAAATGCCTCGTGCTGCTGCGCCTGCGCTGCGACACCGGCGAGGGCCCAACCCATCGCGGCGCCATCACTGCCTTGGCCTGTATCTCCCGCGACGAAAGACCCAGCGTGAGCTGGTCGCTGCCCTCCCCCAGCGCCTCCCTCTCAAAGGACGGCTGGTGCGCCTGGTGGCTGCCGCCGGGGACCTACTCGCTCTCCATCATCAACCATCAGCCGGCGGGCAAAATCGTGGCAACCCCCGACAATCTCGGCCCTGGCATTGTGGAGAATATGTGGGGCCAACCCGGGGGCACCTGTGGCAAGTTTCTAACGACAACCCTGTGGTTCGAAGTGCGCCCCGACTCGCAGGTGCTCAATCTCGGGTCGCTCCGCTGGCGTTACCGCCTGCTCGGCCGGCCCGCCCTGATCGCACGTGGCATGCAGCGTTGGTCGCTGGAGGGCTTCGAGTGCACCGCCGATGAGGACGGAGCGCGCCGCGCCGCCCGCGAAACCCTCGGCACGGACACCAAAGTGGCGACGGCCAAAATCCAATTTGGCCTGCCAGGAGCACCGCAGGATTGGGCATCATCAGCGATCACCTACACCCCCGTATCCTCCACCGCGACCCTGGCCCAGCCCGGCTGGGTGGGCCGTCGAATGGGCCGCTTCACCGGAGTATCCGAGTGGGCGGCCACCCCCGAAGGCAAAACGAAGTCCCCACTCATCAGCGGCAGTGGCGGCGGCCAAGGAGGGGCAGCCATCCTGCTGCTCTACCTCGCCTACATCCCCATCGGAGCCGCTCTGGGGAGCCTCGGAGGTGCGGAGCAGGCCCACGCGATGGAGGCTACGACCCGGGATTTCACCGAAGACCTGTGCGCAATCGATCCCGACACCTTCCTCGCCCGCGAACTCACCAACCGGCACCCGCCGCCCGCGCCCAGCGCAAACCCGGCGCCCGCGCTGCGCTGCGAGGTATCGGTCGCAAGGGCCGAACTACGAGAACTCAGTGATCCGCGCGGCCGCTTCAGCCTCGATCTCACCGCACACCTCGCCTGGCGCCGCCCCGATTCGGGAGAGTTGGTCATCGAGCGGGTGTTCACCTCGACCGCAGGGAATCCGCCGTCCAACGACGGCCTGATCATCGCCCAGCGCCCGTTCACCCGTTGGATCGACGCCAGCCCGGTCTACAAAATCAAGGAACTCACCGCACCAGGCGCGGGCCACCGGCTGGCCACCGACCTCCGGGGAATCCTCTGCTCCTTGGCGGCCGCAGCACTCGCGGAATGGCAACCCGCCGCCAACAACACCACTGCGGCACCACCGGCTGAGCCGTGACGAGACAGTCCGATGGCATTATCACTCTGTTCTCCAGCGGTGGTGTAGGCTCGTAGCCCCCGCAATCTTCGCGGCGAAAAACGTTGGCACGACGCACCGTCTGTAGTCGCACCGGTCCGGACACAAGCTCCGACCCTACAATCGGACTGCATCGTCACGACCGAGGCCCCCACGCCGAAGCGCTAGCGCCCGGTGCTGCCGAAGCCGCCGGCGCCGCGAGCCGTCTCGTCGAGCACATCTACCTCCGCTATCGGGCACATAACCACCGGATACACACCCATCTGTGCGATACGCTCGCCCTGGCGGAAGCCGAAGTGCTCCCTGCCTAGGTTCATCAGGATCACGCCCACCTCGCCGCGGTAGTCGGCATCGACTGTGCCGGGGGAGTTGAGCACCAGCACCCCGTGCTTGAGGGCCAGCCCGCTGCGGCTGCGCACCTGCACCTCGTATCCGGGCTCTACGGCCACGGAAAAGCCCGTCTTCACCAGCAACCGCTCGCCGGGGGCGATGGTGCCGTCCATGTCGGCATAGATATCGAAACAGCTCGCGTGCTCGCTGGAGCGCACGGGCAGCTTGGCGGTGAGGGTGAGGCGTTTGAGTCGGAGTTGCACGGAGTGAGTCGGTTGAAGGGGTCGCCAGCCTGAGCCCAGGCGGCAGGCGCCGGCAATGCCGCAGTGAGGGGAAACCATGGCCACGGCGCCACCGCCAGCGGAGCACGCCCGCATCGCCCCCAAATAAACGGGCGCACCGCTCTCGCGGTGCGCCCAGGAAAACTGCCTACATTGAAGGTGTCCGTCTGCCGGCTCAGGCGTCCAGCGCCTGGTCGTAGAACTTCACGATGTCGCGGAAGTCGTCGCCTTCCATGAACGCCATCGCCGCCTTCGGGTGCTGGTTGAGGTAACCGGTGAGCATGTACGGGATCGCGAAACCCCAGCGCAGCGCCTCGCGCCTGGGCTCCACATGGTTCTGCAGCGCGTCGAGGATGGGGCGCATCTGGAACTTGGGGTTGTGCAGGAAGCTCAGCGCGAGCTCCATCGGGCAGTTGCCCGCCCCGCGGCCCAGCCCGCCGATGCTGGCGTCCACATAGTTGGCCCCGAGCACGATCGCCTCGATGGTATTGGCGAAGGCGAGCTGGAGGTTGTTGTGGGTGTGGATACCGATCTCCTTGCCGGTGGGCACGGTGAACTTCTGGAAACGGTGCACGAAGTTGCGGATCTGCTCGCTGTAGAGGGTGCCGAAGCTGTCGACCACATAGAGGGCGTTTACCGGCGACTGCACGATCACCTCCAGGGCGCTGTCGAGCTCGCTCTCGGGCACGGTGGAGACGGCCATGATGTTGAGGCAGGTCTCGTAGCCCTTGTCGGCTGCGTCCTTGACGATCTCCAGGGCGGCGGGGATCTGGTGGATGTAGGTGGCCACGCGATACATGTCCACGACGCTCTTGTCGCGCGGGAGGATGTCGGTGTGGTAGTCGGTGCGCTCGGCATCGGCCATGACCGAGATCTTGGTGGCGCCCTTCTTCTCACCCACGACGCGGCGGATGTCGTCCTCGGAGCAGCATTTCCACACGCCGTACTGGGTGCTCGGATAGAGGCGGCGGGCGCCCTTGTATCCGACCTCGAAGTAATCGATACCGGCGGCGACGTCGGCCTGGTAGATGGCCTGCACAAATTCGAGGGGGAAGTTGTGGTCGTTCATCAGCCCGCCGTCGCGCACGGTGCAGTCGAGCACCTTGAGTTCAGGGCGGTAGCCGACCCAGCCTTTGGTGCCGGTGGGATGGGAAGCGGAGGATTGCGACATGGTAGAGTGCGGTAGGGTTTGGGGTGGGGCGGAATTGGTGGAGTGAACCCGAGCCGCAGGCAAGCCCCGAGACCGAGGGAAAAGACAACGCAGCCCATCTACAAACGCGCCGCATCAAGCTGCGCAGCCTCGCCAACCGCCACGCCTGCGCCCAGCCAACAATTGCGTCGCGGGGCAGCTACGACGCGACCATTCCCCGACGAGGGCCCATAGCCGAGTGCCTGATCACCGAGCAAGACACGGGAAGCACCCCTGCTGCTGAGCCGAGCACTGGAGGTTTGGCGCTGAGGCACCTCTGCCGTCTGCCTTCTACGGTCCCATCACTATGTCGGTGTGCCCTTTCAGGTAACGCCTCAGATTCTCCAGCAGCCGCGCCACCGAATCCGGATCGCTCCCGGCCAGCGCCGCCAGCGGCTCGTTGAGGAAGCGCCGCGCATTCTCGGAGTCGCTGCCGCGCAGCCCCGCAGCCCAATCCTCCTTCACCGGATAGCCCTCCGCGCGCGCAAAGCTATACAGCACCTTGAGTGTCACGATTTCCGGATGCGCGCCCTCGCTCCACGCCTGCAGCGCAGTGCCCAGCAGAGCATAGGCCGCCGCGCGGCTGTCCTCATGGGTGGGGTTGCGCGCCAACAGGGTAACGAAGGCCGAGGCCTCGCTCAGCGCCGCGAAGCTCAGCCCGATGCCCGCGAAACGCCGCCTCACCCGCACCTCACTGAAAAACCACGTGCGCCCCTGGTTCGAGCTGGTGGCCATGGCCTCCACCTCGTCGAAGAGATCCAACGCCACCGCCGACTGGCGCGACGACAGCCGCTGGAAACAGCGCAGGTGCCCCTGCTCCGCACTGAACACCAGCACCTGCTGGTAACGCTCGTCCGGCGGCGGTTTCTGAAGCACGAAGCCTGCGAACTGTAACGAGAGTCCGGCCACAGTGGAGCGGGTGTTCAGCTGCAACAGCTCTTCGGGCGTAGCGCGATGGCTGGAGATTTCGGGCCGGTTTGCATGGCCTCAGACCGCCTGCGCTCCCTGCTCAGCGGGATTGGCCACCGCCAAGGGCGCCGCTCCTGCGGAGGGCGGCAGCACCGAGCCGCCGGATATGATGAACTTCATGCCGTCGCGCACGCTCATCTCCAGCTCCTGCACCTCCGCCCGAGGCAACAGCAGCAGGAAACCGGAAGTTGGATTCGGAGTGGTCGGCACGAAGACCGACACCAGGTCCAGTCCCGTGCGCCTGGCGGCCTCACCACCGGAGTTGTTGGTCAGGAAACCGATCGAGTAGCAGCCGGCCCGGGGAAACTGAACCAGCACCACCTTCGAAAACGCCGCACGGTTCTCCCCACCGAAGGTCTCCACAATCTGTTTCACGGTGTTGTAGAGCGCACCGATGCCCGGGATCCCCTGTATGAGGCGCTCGGCCACACCGCCGAAATAGCGCCCCAGCACCCAATGCGACACGATGCCAAGCGCCGTCACAAACAGCAGCACCATCGCCGTAGCCAACATGTCCCACAGCAGCCCCACCCGCGGGCTACCCAGCCACTCCGCCGGCACCCAGAAGAAGAAATAGTCGCGAAACGATCCCCCTACCTGCGAAACCAGCCACTCAAAGACGATCAATGTCACCGCCAACGGGGCGAGCAGCATGAGCCCGGTGAAAAAGGAGGTGCGCAGGCGGGCCAACGTGGTCTTGTCCGACATCGCCGGAGACCTTTGCCCGCGCCCCCCATCCCCGCAAGGGGAGAACGCCCGTGCAGACGGGAACTGGCCAGCGTAGGCAGCGCGCCGAGGAACAATACCGCGACTCCGAAGAGTCGCCCCACCACCGCCAACGCAGAGCGCCGAAGGCTGAACGCAGAACTCGAAGAGAAGTAGCGAGTAGCGAGTGGCGATAGGGGTAGCGGTAGCGAGTAGTGGGTATCCAGTGGCGGGGAGCGAGTAGCGGGTCACGCGTAGCCCGTAGCGAGCAGCCCTCCGGTCTCCGCCTTCCGGATTCCGCCCTCAGCCTCACCCTTCTTCGTCTGGCCCGCCGCAACCGCTCACGTCGACACGGTTGGGGGACGCAAGGTCCGCCCCCGCAATCGGGCTGGTACGGCCAAGCAGCGTGCAGGCAGGCAGCTCCCTCAATCGCGTTCACACTACACCGTCTCCGGTGGGGAAGGATGCAGCGCTGCCGGCGCGGCCAAGTGCAGGATCACCGCTGCTTCTCCCCGTCCCGCATTCTGCACTCTATCCACAGCGCGGCTCCAGCTGCCCACCGCGCCTCCCATTTCCCCCTTCCGCCAACGGGAGTTTCTCTCCTACATCGCGCCATGCACTTCGATCTCGCCACCCGCCTCGTCACGCTCGGCGTGGGCGAGATGGCGACGTTCGCCCTCGGCCCCCGTTGTTCCCGCGGCGGCGCCGGCGGGCGCTGGCGGGCCCAACTCGGCCAGCACTGGCACAGCGAACTGCGCAACCGCAGCGCCGAGGAGCCCGGCGCTCGCTTCGAGGTGCCCATTGTGGGCGACTACCCTTGGCGCGGCTGGATCTTCCGGCTCTCGGGCCGCATCGACCAGTTCATCCCCTCGCCTGCGGGCGGAGTGGTGTTGCGCGAACTCAAAACGGTCAGCCGCCCCCTCCCGGCACCCACCAACGAACTCGAGGCCGAGTATCCGGAGTACTTTGTCCAGCTCGCTGCCTACCTCGTCCTCCACTCCCTCGCTCCCCAAACCCAGCCGGCGCGTGGCGAACTCGTATTCATCGAGGCCGGCTCCGGGTTTGTGCAGGCCGTCTCGGCCCCCGCCTCCAGCGCGGCCATTCTCCATGGCCAACTCGACGAAATCGTCGGCTTCCTCGACGCCCGTCGCCGCGCCTGCGAACGCCGCCGCAGCCTGCCCGTACGCACTGCCTTCGCACAGTTGCGCCCCGGCCAAGAGCACCTGCAACGCGATCTGCGCGCCGCCCTCGGCCTCGGTGCTGGAATACCGAACCGCGCCGAGATTCCCAACGCCTCAGCCGCCCCCCCAGTTGGCGGCGAATCCCCGCCGGCTCTCCAGAATGCTGATGCAACCGGCATCTTGGCCGTAGCCGCCAACGATCTACGCTTCGCCCCTCCCCCGAGCGCTCTACCTTCAGCCTTCAGCCTTCCACCTCCAGCCTTCCCGGCTGCCGCCTCCTCCATCCTTTGCTTCGAAGCGCCCACCGGCTTTGGCAAGACCGGCTGCCTGCTCGAGTTCGCCCTCACTGCGCTGAAGGAGGGCCACTACGACCGGCTGGTGTATCTCACCGGCAAATCCACCGGCCAACTCCAGGTGATCCACCAACTGGAGACGATGCTCGCCCCCGCCCCCCCCGACCCAGGCAGCGCACTCCCGCCGATTTCGCCTTCAGCCCTCAGCCTTCCGCCTTCCGCCGCCACCCCACCTCCTTCAGCCTCCAGCCTTCAGCCTTCAGCCTTCCCCCATCCGCCTTCCGCCCCCCGCCGTCCGAGTTCAGCCACCAGCCTTCAGCCTTCCGCATTCAGCCTTCTTCCGGCTTCCCCCGCCGCCCGCCTGCCCTACTGGCAGGTGCGCTCCAAGGCCGAGCACTGCGTCAACTCCGTCTACCACTGCCTGCCCGACGCCTGCCCCTACCTCGCCCACGCCGATGAGCGCTGGCCCGGCTCCGGCCTGGCCCGCTTCTACCTGCTCGACGGCCAGCCTCGCGACCTCGAGTCGCTGCGCGCCGCCGGCCGAGCCGCCTGCCTCTGTCCCTACGAGATCACCCGCGCCGCCCTGCCCTTCAACGACGTCTGGGTGGGCGACTACAACTACGTATTCGCCCCGGCCAACCGCAGCCTCTTCTTCGAGCAACCCGGCTTCGATCCCGCCTCCACCCTGCTCATCGTCGACGAGGCCCACAACCTCCCCGCCCGCGTAGCCGACTCCTACTCGCACGCCTTGCGCGCCTCCGACGCCTGGGCCACATGGGACGCTCTCCGCAGCGCCCGCGCCCCCGCCGGCTTTCTCCACGCCTGGGAAGCCTGGGCTCGCGCACTCGACTCCCTCGCCCCCTGCGAGGCCCTCGACGGCGCCACCGAGATCGGCCTGCGCTCCGCCGCAGGCCGCCTGGCAGAACTGGTGCCCGCCACCGCGCTCGACTTCGTGGCCCTCGGCCCACGCGTCTCCGAACTCCTCTGGCAACTCCCCTCCCTCGACGAATTCCTCGACGCCGCCGAACTCCCGAAACTCCTGTGGAGCCCCTCCCGCGGCGAGCTGCGTGTCACCTGCCTGGATGCCGCCAACGCCATCGCGGAGACCTTGCACCGTTTCCGCCACGCCATTCTCACCTCCGCCACGCTCAACCCGCCCGACGCCTTCGCCGCCGCCTGCGGCCTGGACCGCCCCGTAGCCAATGAGCCCTCACGCGCCCCCGCTTCCGCCGCGGGGCAAAACGCCACCGCAGCGCCCACTTCGTTCACCGGCCTCTGCCCATCCCCCCCCGCGCCCGATCCCACCGCCCACCTCGGCAAGCTTCCCCGCTCGGCCCGCAAAACGCTGCGCGGGCTCACCACAGCCGCGGCGCTGCTCAGCGTTGAAGAGGAGAAGGCACCGGTGCTGCCACCGTTTCTGCGCGCCGATACTCCGTGGCGCCGCGGTGCATACCGGGTGGCGGTCGACACCCGCGTCGACACCCGTTGGGAACGCCGCACCCATCATTTCGACACCACCGCGGCCACAGTCGCCCAGCTCGTGGCCGCCGCCAATCCCGGGCGGACCGGCCCCATTGGCGCGTCACTGGTTTCCTCATCCGCCCTGGAGTCTTCAGCTCCCGGCCTTCAGCCGGCGACCGTCCCCATCGCCGTCTTCTTTCCGAGCTACGCCTACGCGGAGTCCGTGGCCGAACTCTGTGTGAGCGCACACCACCTACGCATCGCCCAACAGCCCCGCGGCGTGGATCTGGCCGCACAGGCCGAGTTCATCGAAACCTCGCTCTCGACCAGCGACGCTCTCTTCCTGGTGCTCGGCACCGGCTACACCGAGGGAATCGATTTGCTCGGCGGGCGCATCACCCACGCCATGGTCGTCGGCCCCGCCTTGCCCGAGGTCAACGCGGTGCAGCGCGCCAAGCTCGCGCTCGGCCGCTCGAAGTCGCGCGACGCCGCCTTCCGCCAAGTCTACCAGGTGCCCGGTATGCAAAAAGTTAACCAGGCCCTGGGGCGTCTCGTCCGCGCCCCCGGCCAGCACGCCACCGTGCTGCTGCATTGCCGCCGCTTCGCGGAGAAGAGCTACCGCGACCTGCTCGACCCTGAACTGCAGAACGCCCCCGCCCTCGACAGCGACGAGTGCCTCACCGCCTGGCTCTCGGGTCACCAAATCACCGAATAGGCGAGCTATTGGGGATGCCCGAAGCCAAATGGAATGCGCCGGGGCCCAAGCAAGCGGTGGTACGGCCAGCTTGGCGACCAACGGTATCCAGCGGGTGAACAGCCTCGGCGTCCCGATCGCCCGGATGCCCCCCGCCAGCCCCAGCGGGAAGTCGTGGACCTCGTATTCGAACTCTCCCGGGCCAAGGCGCAGGCTGCGAGTGGGATCAAGCGTTTCGTGAAACTCATGAGAGCGGCGAAGCCTGCGCTCACGGAAAGGGACCGAGATCAAGCGGAGGTACGGGAGCAAAGGAAGGGGCAGGTACAACAGCCCCGCGGCGGAGCGTTTGGCATGCACAAAGACAAACGCGGCGTCACAGCCAAACGGGTCGGCGGATCGCGCCCCGCGGATTCCTTCCAGGCAGCGTCGGCTGGTTCAGCTGATCAACAGCAGCCGCGGCGGCTGGCCCGGGACCGTCTCAGGTGCCCGGTGGATACACGGAGGCACAGGGCTGCCGGGGTACTCGATGGCGATACGCCAGAGATTGCCGAGACCGAAGGAGAAGGGCCGGGCCGACGGCAGCGGCGCGTAATGGAGATCGTAACAGTGCTCATTGAGAAACTCGGCGAAGCCGGAGTCATCCGCCCCGCCGTAGAGCTTGAGCAGCTCGGCTCGGGTTGCGGGAATGTCCACGCGCCGCTGCGCCTCCTCGTTGCGCACACCCTCGCTCGCCGGCCCGTGATAGGTGCAAAGATACGTGTCGGCCCGCTCCGTGGCGCTGTCGGCATGGAAGGAATAGACGTCGGTGCGCACCACCGCCGGATGCTCGTCGCGGGGATAGCCGCGGATGAGATCAAGCGAGGGCAACAGCCCGTGGTCCCGGAGCAGCCGCAGGTCGTCCACGAGAATCCCGATGGCGCCCTTGCCAGCCTCACTCACGGACATCGAATTGAGGAGTTCTTCATCGATTGTGGTGATCCCCTCGCTGGTCACCAGATGGTCGACAATTTCTCCGAAGTCACCGGGCAGCGTGCGGCCCCAGCAGAGGGCGTTGACGCCATCGGCAAAGGGGGTCGTAACCAGTTCATGGAAACTATGCACCTGTTTTATGCGGGCGTACTCGGGAGGCTGGGTGAAAGGCGTCATGGAAGGGCGAAGCCGGGCGGGCAGCGATGAGGGCTCTGGGGATCAGTTGCAGGGTGGCGATGGCCGGCGCGATGTCGAAGCTCGGATCCCCGAAGCGCTCCGAGCCTCCCCGAACGAGCTACGCTAGGGGTTACGCGGAGGACAAATGCCAGTGCTTGCAGATCGGGCATCGGTAGGCGGTCCGTCGCCGCTCCACGCCTGCGATCAACGCGGCGGTGAGCGCCTCCCCTTGGGAAGGGTACCGGCGCTTGCGCACACACATCCGCTGTCGTTCGTCGTGCGTTGGTTTTTTCACACAGGGCGAGAGTCGCACAAGCCAAAGCGCCCTGTCGAGAACGCCTCGTCTGTAAATCCCCTCCCCGGGGTGGTGCAACGCTGTACACAACCCGCCCAGAGCCTGGCTGCCTGTGCGACCTCGGAGATGCTCAAAATATGGCTTCGAGCCAGCGAACGTGATCACCAAAGATCTCGGCTTCAGGCGCAGTACTCGAAGACTCAGAGAGCACGTGCCTATGCTCGGCGAGATGGGCGCAGTCGCTGGAGAAGTTCGGCGTCACAAATACCGGGGTTCAACTCCGAGAGTTGTGTGACGCGAAGCCGGCTCACGACTCTGCTTGACCAAGCCCAGGACTTCCCCGAGTCATCGCAAAGCCGTGACCGTTCATTTAGACGATGTCTTCGCCCGTGCTATATTCTGGCACGCTGCTTCCCGTAGGGTCGTCGCCCTCGCATTCTTCGCAGCGAAGAACGCAAGCACGACGCACCGCTTCGATATGGAATCGCCCAACCACAGAGAACGCAAAGAGCATAGAGATCGGGTATAGTCGATGCTCCGCCAATTCTCGCTACTCGCTACTTACGCACAGAGGTAGGTCCAGTCTTCGACTGGATCATCCGATATATTTCCGCAAGGAACGCATAGAACACAAAGACCAACCCGAATTTCACCACAGAGGACACGGAGGGGAGAAATGGCTGAAGGCGGAAACCTGAAGGCGGAATGCGGAAGATATTAGTCATAGAGAACGCAAAGAGCGTAGAGATCGGGAATAGTCGATGCCCCGCCTATGCTCGCTACTCGCTAGTCCGAGGTAGGTCCAGTCTTCGGCTGGA
>CAJCBL010000364.1 GCA_903960515.1 uncultured Verrucomicrobiota bacterium | reverse complement strand
GCCGGTGGCGGCGGCCTGAAGCGCGACCATTCATTCGTAGGAGCGTGCTTGCACGCGATCTGCGCTCTGAATCGCGTGCAAGCACGCTCCTACGGCAGACACCGGAGTTCGTGCACGACCAGAGTGCAAGCGGTACGACTGCATGGTTACGGCTGCGGCGGCGGACCGAAGGCCGAACGCAGAATGCTGAATGCGAAGTGCAGAAGCTCGATCCTCAGAGTGAAGACGCATGAAGGAGGCGAGCCTGTGGCTCGCGGGTGCGGCGCACGGCATTTTCGAGTTTTGATTGCCGCTTTGCGATTGCGGTCGCCCTTCGTTGGTCAGCCTCCCCTTCGCCTCTAGGCTACCCCGTTCAACCTCAACCGTTTCTCCGCTATCCGCTCCGGTCTCCGCTTTCCGGTTTCAGCCTTCCCGCCTTCCTTTCGCCCCCGGCATCCCCCGACATAAAAAAGGCGCCGCCCCTCGCGGGAACGGCGCCTCTCCTAAACTTCCAACTTCGACTCACTGACCGGCGCCTGCGCGCCGGCTCAGTGCTTAACGTGGGCCTTGGGGCCCTTCGTCTGGCCGATGGAGGCGAGCAGCTCGCCAAACCACGGGGTGTCGATGTCGAACGGCTTACCACCCTTGATACGGGGGAACTCGATCGCGCGCAGCACGTTGCCGCGGTCCTCATCGTGGCCGATCACACCACCCTCGCGGCGGAACGCGCACTCTACGGCAAGATCGGTGCAGCTCTTGATCAGGCGCAGATCGTCGGTATTGGCGGCGGCGGCACGGGCGAAATAGCCGCTCTTTTGCACGAGCGTCTTCTCGGCGCCCAGCACCTTGGCGAACTGCTCGGCGAACCACTTGCCGGGGTTCACGGCATCCAGTTTCACGTGACCGAAGGCGTCGCGCGGCACCTCCAGGCCCTTGGCCTGCATCTCGGCTACGATCTCCTCCACGCCAGCGCCCTCGGAGATGAAGATGTTCACGTTGTCGCCGGCATCCATGACGGCCTTCAGGCGCTTCCCTTCGGCGGCGAGGTCGATCTGCATCTCGGGGATGAAGACGGCGTGCACGTCGAGGCTGCCCTTGGTCAGGCCCAGTCCGGGGACGAACTCCTGAGTGTTGAGAATCTTGCGATAAGCCTGCGCGGTGGCGCCGGTGAGCCAGCCGCAGCTGCGGCCCATCACCTCGTGCACGATGAGCATGCGCGGATTCGCACCCTGCTCGGCCACCACGTTCTGGAAATAGCGCGCGCCCTGCTCGGCGGCGGTCCAGGCGCCCAGCGACTGGCGGATGGGGAACACATCGTTGTCGATGGTCTTGGGCAGGCCGATGACGGTGAGCGCGTAGTTGTTCTTCGCGAGGAAGGCGGCGAGGTCGGCCGCAGCGGTGTTGGTGTCGTCACCACCGATGGTGTGGAGGATGTCCACGCCGTCCTTGATTAGCTGATCGGCGGCGACCTTCTGCGGGTCCTCGCCTTCTTTCACGAGACCGCGTTTCACGCAGTCCTTCACATTGGTGAGCTTCACGCGGCTGTTGCCGATGGGGCTGCCGCCGAAGCGGTGCAGCACGTGGGCGTTGGCGCGCACCTCGGGGGTGACCTTGTAGCTATCGCCCAGCAGCAGGCCCTTGTAGCCGCTGCGATAGGCGATGATTTCGATCTCCGGCGCGATCTCGGTGTAGCGCTCGATGAGGCCGCCGATGGCGGAGCTGAGACAAGGGGCGAGGCCGCCCGCGGTGAGAATGGCAACTTTGCGTGGTTTCACGAGGGCCGGATAAATCGAACCTCACGCCAGCAGGCAAGGAAAGGCTGCGAATGTGCGGTTCATTCCCGCCAATACCAGGCATGGCCGCCGGTGCAGGATCGAAGGCCCACCCAGTGCGCCGTAACACCCGCTGGGGTTTGCCCGAAGCGTGCTTGCTCTCGAATCAGAGCCCGGATTCACGTGCAAGCGCTCTCCGCCGACGGCGGTTGCCGGGTGGTCGGCGGGGTAAGCGCAAAATACTCTCACGTTTTGATTCATCACGACCGGGCCGAGCCGTTCAGCCCCCCGCGCGCTGGCCCGGCCCTCCGGCCGCACTCCCCCAGGCGCATGTAAGCACGCGGCTCACCCGAAACCGAGCGATACCTACAGCTCCACCCGGACCCGCGGCGCCAGCACCGCAATCGCTTCTGCGCGCAAACGCCCCGTCCGCTTTAATGGCTGGAAACCGCGTTCCATTCCGGGTCTGTTGGGCGGAGATGAACGTCATCAAGTGCGATCTCGCGGACCTGTTGGTAATCGAGCCGGATGTATTCGGCGACCACCGCGGCTTCTTTGCCGAATCGTGGAACCGCCAGCGCTACCGCGAGGCGGGCATCGATTTCGACTTCGTGCAGGACAACTTTTCCTTCTCACGCCGCGGCACCCTGCGTGGGCTCCACTTCCAGAATCCCACCGCCCAGGGCAAACTGGTGTCGGTGTGGCAGGGCGAGGTCTGGGATGTGGCCGTGGATCTGCGGCGCGCCTCGCCTACCTTTGGGCGCTGGCACGGGGTCACTCTCTCCGCCGACAACAAGCGCCAGTTCTTCGTGCCGCCGGGTTTCGCCCACGGCTTCGTGGTGACCAGCGACACGGCACTCTTCCACTACAAGTGCACGGCCGCCTACTCCAAGGAGCACGAGCGCGGCTTCCGCTGGAACGACCCGGCCTTGGGCATCCAGTGGCCTGTGACCGACCCGATTCTCTCCACCCGCGACGCGGCGGCGCCGTTGCTCCAGGACCTCCCGGCCGACCTGCTCTTCTGAGCGCCGGCTCCACCACACCACCGCAGCGTACGCGCCCCTGGCCCACTTCCCCATGTCTGTCCCCAAGATTCTTTTATTCGGCCGCGTTGGCCAAGTAGGCTGGGAACTGCGCCGCACCCTCGCCCCGCTGGGCCAGCTCGTTGTCGTAGACTACCCTGAAGTCGACTTCACCCAGCCGGCCTCCGTGCGTAACTGGATTCGCGACACCGCCCCGGACATCATCGTCAACGCCGCCGCCTACACCGCGGTCGACAAGGCCGAGACCGACACCGCGCTGGCGATGCAGATCAATGCGCAAGCCCCCGGGGTAATGGCCGAGGAGGCCAAGCGCCTGGGCGCCCTGCTGGTGCACTATTCCACCGACTACGTTTTCGACGGCTCCAAGCCCACTCCCTATGTAGAGACCGACGCCCCCGGCCCGCTCGGGGCCTACGGCCGCACCAAGCTGGCCGGCGACCACGCCATCCAGCAGGTGGACTGCAACCACCTCATCTTCCGGCTGTGCTGGGTCTATGGATCTCGCGGTGGCAACTTCATGCTTACCATGCAGCGGCTGGCCCGGGAGCGCGAAAAGCTGCGCGTAGTGGCCGACCAGATTGGCTGTCCGACCTCCTCGCGCCTGATCGCGGAAACAACCGCTCTCGCCCTCGCCCGCGGCGGCTCGCGCGACTCCGCGGCGCAGTACAGGGGCGTGTATCACCTGTGCAGCAGCGGGCAGACGAGCTGGCACGGCTTCGCCAGCGCGATCATCGACCTGATGCCTGCCGAGGAGAAGAAGTGCCGGGAGGTCGAGCCTATCGCCTCCTCGGAGTACCCCACGCCCACCAAACGTCCCGCGTTTTCGGTGATGTCGTGCGCGAAACTGGAGACGGTTTTCGGTCTGCGTCTGCCCGACTGGCATGAGGGACTCAAGATGGTTGCCGAAAGGGAATGAGGTATTGAGGGAGTGAGGGAGTTAAATGAGGGAAGAAAGTATTTAGGGAATAGTGTAACAAAGAAATGAGGGGGAGAATCCCTTGAGCACCGACGACAAACTCCACCAGTTCACCGCCTATCAGAAAGCCAACCAGCTCTTTGACCTCGTCGTCTCCGACATGGCGTTACTATCCAGCAACCCGCTCTGCACCCGCCTAGTTTCCCAGCAGATCGCCAGCGCCGACTCGATCCCCTCCAACATCGAAGAGGGTTACGGCCGAGGCAGTCGGGCCGACTATTGCCGCTTTCTGGTCATCGCCCGCGGCTCGGCCACCGAAACGCGCGGACGTTACGAGATGCGCTTCAAGCATTGGCTCCCCTCCGAGCTCATCACCGAACGCGTTCACCTTTGCGAAGAGATTGTAGCCATCCTCAGCGCCTCTATCCGAACACTCCGTTCTCGCCCCTGAAGCTTCCTCCATTCCTCCCTTCCTCTCTTTTTCCCTCACTCCCTCATTCCCTTATTCCCTCACTCCCTTTCCGCATGAACCTTCTCGTTACCGGCGGCTGCGGCTTTATCGGCAGCAATTTCATCCGCCAGCGCCTGCTGGAAGCTGGCCAGTTTAAGTCGAAAGTTGAAGTCGAAGCCTCTCCGGCATCCGCTCTTAAACTTCAACTTTCACCTTCAACTCCTCCAGTTGCGCTCGCGAAACTGGTCAATCTCGACCTGCTCACCTACGCCGGCAACCCCGCCAATCTCGCCGACCTGGCCCATGACCCGCGCTACGTCTTTGTGGCCGGAGATATTGGCGACGCCGCGCTCGTAGCCCGCCTCCTGGTCGAGCACCAGATCGACGCCGTGGTCAACTTCGCCGCCGAGTCGCACGTGGACCGCTCCATCGACTCGCCCGAGCCCTTCATCCAGACCAACGTCGTGGGCACCCTGCGACTGCTCAACAACGCCCGCCAATACTGGGCCGGGCTGCCCGAGCCCAGGAAGGGCGCCTTCCGCTTCCTCCACGTATCCACCGACGAGGTCTACGGCACCCTCTCCGCCACCGATCCGGCCTTCACCGAGGAGACGCCCTTCGCCCCGAATTCCCCCTACGCCGCCTCCAAGGCCGCCAGCGACCACCTCGTGCGCGCCTACCAGCACACCTTCGGACTGCCCACGCTCACCACCAACTGCTCCAACAACTACGGGCCGTTCCACTTCCCCGAGAAGCTCATCCCGCTGGTCATCCTCAACGCCCTCGACGGCAAACCGCTGCCCGTCTACGGCGACGGCCAGCAGATCCGCGACTGGTTGTATGTGGAGGACCACGCCGCCGCCATCTGGCAGGTGCTCCAGCGCGGCCGCACCGGCGAAACCTACAACATCGGAGGCCTCAACGAGCGCCCCAACCTTGAGGTCGTGCGCCGCATCTGCGCCCTGCTCGACGCAAAGTCGCCCCGCGCCGACGGTCAGACCTACGCCGCCCAGATTACCTACGTCGCCGATCGTCCGGGACACGACCGCCGCTACGCCATCGACTGCACCAAGCTCCAGCGCGAGCTGGGCTGGGCGCCGCTGGAATCCTTCGAGACCGGCCTGGCCAAGACCGTCGACTGGTATCTGGCGCACCGTGACTGGTGCAACGAGATCACCACCAACCGGTACGCCCGCGGCAGGTTGGGCACCTCGAAGAGTTGAAGTTGGAAGTTGAAGATGAAACTCATCCCACGGGACAACGATACGTTCGAGAAGCTGGCGGTCTGGCGCCGTGCGCATGCCCTGATCATCGATATCTACGTTCTCCTTACCGCGTGCAAAGATTGGGGCTTCAAGGACCAGATCACCCGCTCGGCGAACAGCGTCGCTGACAATATCGCCAAAGGCGCCGAACGAATTGGACCGTCCGAATTTCGTCAGTTTCTGAGTTACGCCAAGGGATCCGCAGGTGAAACCCGATCCCGCCTCTACATTGCCGAACGCATCGGATACATTCCATCGACCGATTTCGCCGAGCTGCTCGACGAGCTCCGCCGAATTTCCCGCATGATCAAAGGCCTCACCGACAGCCTCAAATAGCCATGAGCTCCGCCCGCCGGTCCTCAACCTCAACCTTCGACCTCAACGCCCCCGTCCCTGCCTTTCCATGAGCTCTGCCGCCCTTCAACCTAAACCTTCAACCTCAACCCTCTCCGCCTCGGCGCCGGCCTCCTCCGCGTCCCCTCGCCGCGGCATCATCCTGGCCGGCGGCTCCGGCACGCGCCTCTTCCCGCTGACCATCGCCGTGAGCAAGCAGCTCATGCCCGTCTACGACAAGCCGATGATCTACTACCCGCTGTCGGTGCTCATGCTGGCCGGGGTACGCGAAATCCTGATCATCTCCACCCCGCAGGACCTGCCGCTCTTCGAGCGCCTATTTGGCGACGGCTCCCAGTTTGGCCTGCGTCTTGAATACGCCGCCCAGCCCCGCCCCGAGGGCCTCGCCCAGGCCTTCCACATCGGCGCGGACTTCATCGGCGACCACCCCTCGGTGCTCGTGTTGGGCGACAACCTCTTCTACGGCCACGACCTCGCCGGCTCCCTGCAGGCCGCCTCCGCCCGGCCGAGCGGGGCCACCATCTTTGGCTACCATGTCGCCGAACCCGAGGCGTACGGAGTGGTGGAATTCGGCCCCGGTGGCCGCGTGCTCTCCATCGAGGAGAAACCCAGACAGCCGAAGTCCAACTACGCCGTCCCCGGACTCTACTTCTATGACCAGACGGTCGTTGGCCTCGCGAGAGATCTGAAGCCCTCGCCACGCGGCGAACTGGAGATCACCGACCTCAACCGCCTCTACCTCGAAGCCGGCACGCTACATGTCGAAATCCTCGGTCGCGGCACTGCCTGGCTGGATACCGGCACACACGCCTCGCTGCTGGACGCCGGCGACTTCGTGCGCGTGATCGAGGACCGCCAGGGCCTCAAGATCGCCTGCCTGGAGGAGATCGCCTATCGGGCCGGCTGGATCGACCGCGCAGGACTCGAGCGCCAAGTGGCCGTGCTGGGCAAATCCTCCTACGGCGCCTACCTGCGGCAGTTGCTGAAAACCGGAGTATGAGTGGCATGCCCTCGTAGCGGAAGCGCTTCGCTTGCGCCCTTCGATTCCGCGACAAGCCGAGATCGCTTCGCATCGGATGTGAACTCAAGCCGTTCCGCCACGCGGACTCAGCCCGCCCCATCGTCCGAGCTCGCTCTGCAGCGGAAGCGCTTCGCTTCCGCCGAGAGCCGAGACCGCTTCGCTTCCGCAGGGAACGTAAGCCGTTCCACTACGCGAGAAGCCCAATAGGGACAGGTCGATTCTGTCGGACCCCGAGCATGGGGATGGCCGAAACCAAGCCCCCAGCGAGCTTCGATTCAGTCATGTTGGCCTTACCGAGCCCCAGCCCAACACCCCGGGAAGCATGATAGGGACAGGTCAATTCTGTCGGCAACCGCCTCCAAATACTCTGGAGCAAACAGACCAAGTACCCATAGCGGTATTCACCAAAACGCCGGATCGCCTCCCCCATCCGGGCATCCACCCTCGACAACGCATGCACCATCCATGGTCGCGTACTTCAGTCCAGGCGCCGCCCGTATCGGCTGGATCAACCGACCTTCAAGCACACGGCTTTTGCCCCCAACTCCACCTTGGCCACATGCACCCTGAAACTCCTGCACCGACACGCCCACGCGGCTGGCGCCTGGTCCTCGGACTGCTCGCCCTCGCCGTTGCCCCCGCTCTCCTGTGGGTGGCAAGCGAACGCATGCTGGCGTGCCGCGGCCCGGCGTGGGGTAGTTATGATTTCGATCCAAGCTATGTATATCTCCTCAACTCGTTGATGCTCGCCGAAGGGCGGAGTCCCGGCCACACCGACCACCCCGGCACCCCCGTGCAGGCCTTCGGTGCCGCCGGGCTGCGCCTGAGCCATCCCACCTTGTCGGCGGAGCAACGCGCGTATGTGGTGCTCGCCGCCCCCGAAACCCACCTACGCATCCTCGTGCAATCCGCCACGGTATTGGCCGCGCTGATGTGGTTGGCCGCCGGCTGGGTGTACTGGCGCACTAGCGGCTCCCTGCTGGTAGCCCTCGCCTGCCAGTCACTGCCCCTCGCCTTCCGCCAGACCTGCATCGCCCTCGGATGGTTCACCCCAGAGCTCTTCTTCCTGTGCTTGTCGGGCTGGCTGGGGATACTCGCCACCATCGTCACCGAGCGGAAGGCCTCGGCGGGCCGGAGGCTCATCGTCCCGCTCGGGCTATTCATCGGCACCGCCGTGATGACCAAGGTCACTTGGGTCCCGCTGGCCGCGGCACTCTTGTTCGTTCCCGGATCATGGAAAGCGCGCTTGTGTACCGCTGCCCTCGCCGCCCTCACAATCTGCGGGTGGGCACTGTTCATCCTGCCCGAACTCGCTCGTACCCTCGGGTGGCTTACCCAGGTGGCCACCCATACGGGCCACTACGGTGGAGGCCCTTCCGGCCTGCCCGAGTGGGCCGCGTATCGGTTGAACCTCGCCAACCTTTGGGACCACGAGCCGATGAACCTGGGGCTCGCCCTGGTCTCCTGCCTGGGCTTACTGGCTCTGTACTTCCGCCGCCCGGCCACAATCGCAGCCCAGTCCCAGGCCAGGAGGATGCTTGGATTATTGACCCTTGGCTGCGCCGGGGTGCTCTTGGCCGGGGCGAAGCATCCAGCCGCACGCTACATTCTGCCCGTCGCGATGGTGGGCCCATCCATCGCCTATCTCGCCCTTTTCGGCCTGGCCTCACTTCCCTCGCCCACCGCACGCAGGCTTGGCCAGGCGGTCGCGGTGGCGATCTTGATCGCTACTGCGATCGTCGGCCCCCGATCGCTGCTCAACGTGGAAACCCGCATGAAGGAAGCCCAGCGGCAACGGATCGAAACCGAGCGCCTGTGCAGCCTCCATCCCGAGGCTCGCCTCGTCGACTTCTATAGAGGCTTGTCCGTGCCCTATGCCTTGCGCTTCGGCAACAGCTTCTCTCACGAGCACTTCGCCGGACTGCTGCGCCGGCTGTATCCAGCGGCCATTTCGTACAACGTTTTCAACGCCAAGTTCGAGCACTTCGGCCACTGGATCGAACCGGCCGCCTTCTTCGCCGACCCCACCCCGGTCCTCTTGGTCGGATCCAACGACCTGACTTCCACCTTCGGCCCACCTTTCCCGAAACCGCCGGTTTGGCAGATGCAACGCCTGGCGTCGCCGGGCATCCACGCCCTCTACCTGCTCACCCCGCCCAGCCAACCCTGACCCTTGCTCGTCCTTGGCGTAGTTGATCGGCGAACATCGCCTGCCCTTGGACTGTGGAGCACGAACGCCATCCCCGTCCGGCTTGGCCTTCTCGCAGCCCCCTTCCACCGCGCCAAACCGTGATTCCCCGCGGCCCCCACCCCGCCGGGCGCTATGCACCGCGCAGGTTCCCGGGCTTTTCCTTGTCCCAATCGCTGGAGACTCGCTAGATCCTCGGCTTCAAACCCGCGTCTGGATGCCGAACCCAGTCCCTCCCCCGTTCCTGTCCATCATAGTCCCGAGCGCCGCTCCCGAGCGCCACCTCGGGCGGCTGTTGCGCACGCTGCTGGGCGAACCTGGGGGTCCCGAGATCATCGTCGTGGTAGACGCGTCTGCCCTCCCCTCCTGCCTCCCGCCCGCCGGTCCCTCAGTACGTTTCCTCTGCACCGGTGCCCGGCTTGGGCCCGCCGCCGCCCGCAACCTTGGCGCGGCCCATGCCCGCGGCGACATCCTGCTCTTTCTCGACGACGACACCCTCCCCGCCCCCGGCCTCCCTTCCAGTATCCTCCACGCCTTCGCCCGCCACCCGGAGTCCGCAGCCATTTACGGCAGCTACGACGACAGCCCGGAGGCGCCCCAACTGGTTTCGCAGTTCAAGAACCTGCAACACCACTTCGTCCACACATCCAACCCCGGCCCCTCGGCCACCTTCTGGGCCGGCTGCGGAGCCGTCCGCCGCGAGGTGTTTAATGCCCTCGGTGGCTTCAACCGCATCTTCGCCGAACCGTCCATCGAGGACATCGAGCTCGGCATGCGTCTAGCCGAGCACGGATACCTCGTACTGCTCGATCCCTCACTGCGCGTGAAGCATCTCAAGCGCTGGACCCTGCGCTCTCTGCTCGTCACCGACCACCGCCTTCGCGCCCTGCCCTGGTGCCGACTGCTTCTTGAGCGCCGCACCCTCCCGCGCCAGCTCAACCTTGGCTGGCGCCACCGTATCGGTGTGCTCACCGCTGTATTGGGCCTTCCATGCTTGCTGCTGGCCCCGCTGTGGCCGCCCTGGGCTCTCGTCGGGCTCGCCTGCTGGGCCGCCTCACTGGGTTGCCAGTTCGACTTCCTAAGCTTCCTCGCCCGCCACAGCGGTCCCGCCTTTGCCACCGTCAGTTCCGCTCTGATCCTGATGTATCATCTCAACGCCGGCCTTGCCCTTTCCCGGGCATTGGTCGCCCACACCCTGCGCCGCGCCTTCGCCCGGTGCCGAGTCTCCCGTCCGGCCGCCGCTGCGGCTTCGCAATGACCCTCCCCGAGCACACCGACTTCCTGGTGATCGGCGCCGGCCCCGCCGGCCTCACCGCCGCACTGGAGCTTTGCCGCCACGGCTATCGCCCCCTGGTGATCGAGGCCGGCGATACCGTAGGCGGCATCGCCCGCACCGAAAACCACCAGGGCAATCGCGTCGACATCGGCGGCCACCGCTACTACTCGAAAGATCCCGCCGTCACCGCGCTTTGGCACGACCTGCTGCCCCACGACATGCGCACCGTGCGCCGGCTCTCGCGCATCCACTACCGCTCGGGCTTTCTCCCCTATCCACTGGAGCTGCTGCCCACCCTGCGCCACCTCGGCCTGCGCGAAAGCATCGCCATCCTGGCCAGCTACCTCGGCGCCCGCCTGCGCCCCATCCGCCCCGAGGTCTCTTTCGCCGACTGGGTCTCCAACCGCTTCGGCCGGCGTCTCTACCGCGCCTTCTTCCAGACCTACACCGAAAAGGTCTGGGGTATCCCGTGCTCGGAGATCCGGGCCGACTGGGCCGCCCAGCGCATCCCCGGACTGAGCCTCACCTCAGCCGTACTGGGCAGCCTGCGCCGCGCCACGAAGGTGCGCACCCTCACCCGCACTTTCGCCTATCCCAATCTCGGCCCCGGCCAAATGTGGGAGGCCGCCGCCGATCGCATCGCCAAAAACGGGGGACAGGTCGTCCTCCGCGCCGAGGCGGGCCGTATCCTCACCCGGGACGGGCGCATCGAGTCGGTAGTGGTGAAAACCCCGCACGGCCAACGCACCATCCGCACCGGCGCAGTGCTCAGCAGCCAGCCCCTCTCCGCCTTGGTGGAACATCTCACCCCCTCACCCGGACCCGCCCTCGCGTCCGCCCGGGCCCTCAAGTACCGCGACTTCCTCATCGTCACCCTGGAGATCGCCCGCGAGCACATCTTTCCCGACAACTGGATCTATATCCACTCTCCGGAGGTGCAGGTAGGCCGTGTGCAGAACTTCAAGAACTGGTCCGCCGCCCTCCTGGCCGATTCCCGCACCACCACGCTGGGAATGGAATACTTCTGCAACGTAGGCGATCCGCTCTGGTCGCTGGGCAACGCCGAACTCGGCCACCTCGCGGCCCGCGAGGCAGCCACCCTCGGCTTCTGCCGCGCCGACGAGGTGCGCCACGCCTTTGTCATCCGCCAGCGCAAGGCCTACCCCGTCTACGACGAACACTACCGACACCACGTCGACACCCTGCACTCCTTTGTTCGCGGATTCACCAATCTGGAGACCATCGGCCGCAACGGTCTCCACCGGTACAACAACATGGACCACTCCATGCTCAGCGGGCTGGCCGGTGCCCGCCGGCTGCTCGGCCTCGGGGGCGACCCATGGGAGGTCAATCTGGAGCGCTCAAACTACGAGGAGCAGGTGGTCGCCCACTCCTCCAAACCGGTGCCGCCCTCCGGCTTGCCCCCGCAGCAATGACCCTCCGTATCGGCCTTGTAGGGGGCGGCGCCCACGCCCGCAACTGCCTGCTGCCCGCCCTGCGCGCCAGCCGCCGGGCCCGCCTCTCCGCCGTGGCCGACCCCTCTCCCGCCGCACGAGCCGCCTGCGGCTGCGTACCTACTTTCCCTGACATCTCGGCGTTGCTCGCCGCCGGACCTCTCGACGCGGTGCTCATCGCCGCCCCGCCCGCCGAGCAACCCTCACTCGCCGCACTCGCACTCGCCCAAGGGCTCCACGTCTACCTTGAGAAGCCCGGCGCGCTCGCAGCCACCGAACTGCTCGAGCTCGCCACTCTCGCCCGAGCCCGCGACCGCCGTGTGGCACTGGGTTTCAACTACCGTTTCCTGCCCGCCCACTCCGACCTCGCCGCCGCGCTGCGCTCCGGCCGCATCGGCCGCCCTGTGGCCCTCCAAAGCATCTTCACCGGCCCGGCCGCCGGGGGCTGGCGCACCGACCCATCCCGGGGCGGCGGCGCGCTGCGCGACCTCGCCGCCCACGAGATCGATCTCGCCCGCTGGCTCTTCGCCGACGACATCGAATCGGTGCAGGCCACCATCCAGTCGCACTCCACTGCGGCCGACACCGCCAGCCTTGAGTTGCGCTTCCGCCGCGGAGGCATCGCCCAGATCTTCGCCTCCTTCGGCACAGCCCAGCAGGCCCGCATCGAGCTGCTCGGCTCCCACGGCCGCCTCAGCGCCTGCCGCTGGCAGTCACTGACTGCCGAATACTCCGGCACCGTAGCAGGCGGCCCGCTGCGCGGCACGCTCGCCGCGTTGTGCTCCCTGGCACATCCCCTGCGCTGGTGGCGCCGCAGCCGCGCCCCTGGCGGCGACGAATCCCGCGCCCGCGCACTCGATGCGTTCTTCGATCTCATCGCCCAGGGCACCAGCGCCTCGCCCACCCTGGCCGACGGCATCGCCTGCCTGGAAGCGATTGCGGCCGCAGAGGACTCGGAGCGCACCGGCCGGCGTGTCCAGCTTTCCACCCCATGAACGCAGCCCCGGAACTCCTCGCCGCCATCGTGCTGGTGCCCGACCGCCTGGCCACGATACGGGCTTTGCTCGCCGCCCTCGCCAGCCAGACGGCGGCCCGCAGGCTCGAAATCGTCTTCGCGGGACCCTCCGCCGTGCATACCGAGATCACCGCCGAGCTCATGGCTCCCTTCGCCGGCTGGCGCTTTGTGCCGCAGGATCCGTTCACCACCACTTGCGCCGCCCGCGCCGCCGCGATCCGGGCGACCACCGCGCCATGGGTCGTGCTCACCGAGGACCATTCCCTGCCGCGGCACGAATGGGCCCAGCAACTCATCAGCCGGCTGGAGACGGGTTGCGATGTCGTCGGTCCCGCAGTGGAGAACGGCAACCCGCGCCACCTTGGCAGCTGGCTGAACCTGCTCATCGAATACGGCGATTGGCTCGCGCCCCACCCAGGCGGCCCGCTCCCCCACCTGCCCGGGCACAACAGCGCCTACCGCCGCGACCTCCTGCTGGCCCTGGGCAGCTCCCTCGCCCAGCAACTCGAGGCCGAGAGCGTGCTGCACTGGCAGTTCCTGCGTGAAGGCCGCTCGCTCTGGCTGGAGCCTCGCGCCATCACCCGTCACCAAAACTTCGAACGCCTGCTGCCATCCCTGCGCCTGCGCCTGGTCGGAGGCCGCCTCTTCGCAGCCAACCGCTCCGCCGCTTGGTCGTGGCCCCTGCGCATCGCCTGGGCGCTGGCCTTCCCACTGATCGCCCTGCGCCGCACCGCCCGGGTGGCCGCCAACGCCCGGCGCGTTCGCCCCACCGCTTGGCTGGGGCTGGTCCCCGCGCTGTTCGCCTTCCTGCTGGTCGACGCCCTCGGCGAGGCCCTTGGCTACCTCGCCGGTGCCGGCCGGTCGATGGACTATATCAGCGACATCGACTTCAAGCGCCACCGCTACTTCTACCGGCGTGGGCCGGCGGACGTCGGCGCTCCAGCCGCATGACGTCGCCGCTTTTCACCGTCATCGTACCCACTTTCAACCGCCCGCTGGCGCTGGACGCCTGTGTGGCGGCCCTGCTGCGCTTGGATGCGCCTGAGGGCTGCGAGATCCTTCTGGTTGACGACGGCAGCTCTCCTCCGGCCTGCCCGCCCCCGCACACTCTGCCTCCGGGCTTTACGCTACAGGTGCTGCGGCAGGCCAACGCCGGCCCCGGTGCGGCCCGCAACCACGGCGCGCGCTTCGCCCGCGGCCGGTGTCTTGCCTTTACCGACGACGATTGCCGGCCCCAGCCGGGCTGGCTGCAAGCCTTGGCCTCGGTGCTGCACGCCCACACGGAAGCGCTGGTCGGGGGCCGCACCTTCAACGCAATCGGCGAGCGCGCCGGCTCCTGCACCAGCCAGTTGGTGCTGGAGCTCGTGCACGCCCATTTCAACCCGGGCCAGCACGCCTTCTTCTTTCCCAGCAACAATTTCGCCTGCACACGCGAGTCCTTCCTCTCCCTCGGCGGCTTCGATCCGGACTTCCGTCGGGCCTCCGAGGACCGCGACCTCTGCGCCCGGTGGCGCACGGCCGGCCTGCCGATCCTCCACGCCGCCGCCGCCGCTCTCGACCACCACCACGACCTGCCGCTGCCCGCCTTCTTGCGCCAACACTTCAATTACGGTCGCGGGGCTTGGCGCTACCACCGCGCCCGCCGCCGGCTCCGCGAGGCCAAGTACCTCGGCGAAGTCGGTTTCCACCGGCATCTGCCACTCCTGCTGCAAGGTCGCCTGGCCCCCTACCCGCCTGCGCTCCGCGCCCGCATCATCCTCTGCCTCGGTCTCTGGCAACTGGCCAACCTCGCCGGCTTCGGCTGCGAAGCCATGTCCTCCGTCTTGCGCCGCCCATGACAACCACCCCCGCAACGGGTGCCCCCCTGCCCACCTTCCTGCTGCTCGGAGCCATGAAGGCAGGGACGACATCACTATTCAAGTACCTCGCACAGCACCCCGATATCTGCTTCTCCCGCGACAAGGAGCCCCACTACCTCGCCGCCGGCGACACCATCCTACCACCCGATTCCACGCCTGTCCCCTACGCCTCGATCTGCCGCGACCTCGCGTCCTACCGGGCCAACTTCGCACACTGGCGCGGCCAACGGGCGATAGGGGAGGCATCCACCTCCTCGCTCGATTCCCCGGAGGCGCCGGCGCGCGCCGCCGCGCTTCTGCCCGGCGCCCGCCTGCTCGTCATCCTCCGCCAGCCCGCAGACCGGGCGATCTCGCATGTGCACCACAACTACCGCGTAGGCCGCGAGCCGGACCTCAATTTGCGCCGGGCCCTCAAGGAGGCACCTGCCCGCCCACCCACCATCCCCAGATTCGTCTACGGCTATCGGCAGCGGAGTTGCTACCTGCCCAGCCTGCAAAACTGGCTCGCCCATTATCCGCGTCCCCGGCTGGCCGTGCTATTCAACGACGATCTCGACCGCGATCCGGTTGGCACCGTGCGCGCTGCCTGCCGCCACATCGGAGTGGACGACTCCTTCACCCCCGACACCTCCCTGCGTTTCAACACCAGCGGTGTGGCCCGCAACCGGGTCGTCGACTTCGCCTTCCATCATGCCCGCGACCTACGGCGTTTCTTGGAGACGCACCTGCCGCCACATCTGGTCTGCGCCTTGGCCCGAAAACTCCGCCATCCGCCCAAACTCGATCCGCAACTGCGCGCCGAGCTCACTGCCAGCTATCGCGAAGACATCCTCGCCCTCGGGGCCTTCGTCGACCGCGATCTCTCACCCTGGTTGGATGGCCGCAAGCTCCCGCCTCCGCCCGACGGCTTGCTCGCTCGATGAGCACTACAGTCAAGCCCGCCTCGTCGCGCCGCTTCTACGCAGACTCGGCCCTTCTCGCGTCTTCACGCGCGGCGGCACTGGGCAGCGGTTTCATTCTCATCGTCTACCTCGCACGCCGCCTGGGCCCCGTCGACTTCGGCTGCTTCACGGCCGTGCTCGCCTATTCCGGATGGCTCCAGTTGGCGGCGACAACGCCCGTGCATGCTCCCTTGGTCACCGCCCTCGCGCGTCACCGGGCGGGCCAGCCGGACCCGCTACCCATCGGCCTGCTCGTCGCCTCCGGGCTCGGCTTGCTGCTCGCCGCTGGCCTGGCCCTCGGGGCCGGTCCGATCACCGCCTCACTGGGGCACCCACAGGCCGCTCTCGCCGCAAGACTGGCGGGCATCGACGTCTTTGCCGGCAGCCTGGGCAGCGTGGCCACAGCCGCCCTCAACGGCCGAGGCCGCCACCGCGCCGCCACCGCAGTGTTCTTGCTGCATCCCACCACCCGGCTGCTCGCCTGCATCGCCCTGGTGGAGGCCGGCCATGGGCCGCTCGGCGCGGTGGCGGGCACAGCCATGGCCTCCTGCATACAGGCTGTCGCAGCCTTGGCCGTACTGGCCGGAAGCCTGCACCTCGCCTGGCCCAAGGGATTCCGCCAAATCCTGCGAGAGTCCGCGCCCCTCGCCGTCCTCTCCGCTGTCCTGCGCACGATGCAATCCATCGACCTGCTCGGAGTGGTGGTTACTCGCAGCACACCTGAGATCGGAATCTACGGCAGCGCACACCGCTTGGCCGGCGCTGCGGCCTTCGTCAACAGCAGCTCCACCCTGGTTGCCATCCAGGAGCTCTCCTCGGCCCACACCTGCGGTGATGCGCGGCGCGCCCGTGCCATCGCCAGCCGCCAGGTTGAGCTCGGCCTGCTCTCGGCAGGAGCCCTGCTGGCCGTGGCACCGGCGGCCCCCGATCTGGCGGTGCTGGCATTGGGTCCGAAATACGCCGGCCACGGCAACCTCTTCATCTGGTTCGCCGCCGCCACCGCTGCGCGCCTCTTCCTCGCCAACAGCCTGGTGCTCGTGAAGATCACCCGGGAGACAGCCCGTACGACTTGGACGGTGCTCGCCGGCCTGGCCGGCATCTCCATTTTCCTCCTTTGCGCGGGCGACCTGAGACTGGCCTCCATCGCCGCCGGCACCGCCGTGGTGGCCGGCCTCGTGGGGGTCGTCACCGTAAGGCGCGCACTGCGGCTCTGGGGCGCACCATGGCCGGCACGCGTATCCATCGGTGTACTCGCCGGCCTGCTCGCGGCCGGCTGCTTCGGACTGGCCTCGACCGGCATGTCCGTCTGGTTGCGTGCGGCCTTCTGCGAACTGCTCTTTGCCGCTCTCGCACTCGGAGTCGGCCGCTGGCCGGTGTGGTCGGCCCGCCTGCGCCACCTCGCCGCGCGCTGAGCCCCCCCCGGCGCTCAACGGCTCATAGGGAAATGCACGGAGGAGGCCGACTTCGTGCAAAGGTTGGGAAATTCGTGCTTGTCAGCGGCCGCGAGGGCCTTTCTCTTCGTCGCTCCTTCGTGCGCCCGTAGCTCAACTGGATAGAGCATCTGACTACGAATCCGAAGGTTGGGGGTTCGACTCCCTCCGGGCGCACCACTTTAGCCCCGGAAGCCCAAAAGCTTCCGGGGCTTTTTGTTGCCCCACTGGCGGCACTGCCCGCGTTGGCCCCGGCGAAGCACAGCCCCGCCGCCCCCTCACCGCCGCGACCTCCCCAGTCTCCCACTACCGTCTCGCGCGTCCTACTCAGCCGTAACCATGCAATCGCACCGCTTTGCGCTCAGGCAGTGCGCAAACCCCGGGTGTCCGCCGTAGGAGCGTGCTTGCACGCGATCTGCGCTCTGAATCGCGTGCAAGCACGCTCCTACGAATG
>CAJCBL010000363.1 GCA_903960515.1 uncultured Verrucomicrobiota bacterium | reverse complement strand
GACTAGTGGCGCTGCGTCTATCACTACCCCACGGCGCTCTCATTGAAAATCTATAGCAGCCCACGCGCCCGGACACCGTTGGCGTTGCGCTGCAGTGTGTGGTTTGGTACTCTATCTGGCTATTCGTCGATCACTGAAAGCTTATACGCGAAACACATCGCGATCATGTAAAAGATAAGGTCCATAAATGTCCAATTGGTGAATAGTGTTTCTCTAACGAGCTCCAGATTAAGGTGGCTTAGAACACGAAACACCGAGATATTGTAGGCGATGGAAAGCGATATGGCCCCACCCCAAATATCGCCCAACAGACAACCGAAAGCCGCGCAAAACATCGCAGCAACGCCAAAGCGCTCATCTCGTCCTCGGCCGTACTTTCGGACGGACATGCCAACTAAAGAACCGACTCCGATTGCAAGGAAACCAAGCCGTAACTGGAAAACACCCACGAGCGCCGCCCACAACACTGCACCCCCGGCTGCGGAAAGAATGCCGGCGGCAATCCCGCGCCCCAACATATTCCGTCGGCGCCTTCTGCGAACGGCGATAACGGGCGGAGATAAGACTGGCGGGATTCTGGTCGTGTCGTCTTGCATGGCTTATGCCGAACGAATACGGATGATGGACGCCGGGCACCAGACAATTCCGGAGGAAGGGACGCTTTCCCGGCGTTCCCTCTAGGGTCTGGTTCGGCATACATTACCCGAAATGTTTTACGGAAATTAGAGGGGCGACCTTAGCTAAACAGGCCATGTAAAAACCCGGCTGTGAATCCGGTCACGCAGGTCACCGTGAATATCGATATGCAGTTCACGAAACCGATAGCCCCGGCAGCTATTGCAACACGGCTAACTAAAAACGAGCGGTCGGGACCCAGCAAATAGGCGTCGAAATACTTCGCCGGGGTAAATAGGCCGAAGATAATCCCGGCAGAGAATCCGACGGATAGATTATCGTATGTTAGCCCCAACGCTCCGCCTATAGAAAGGTATAGGGTCAGTCGTACTATTGCCGGGGATATTTCATTGGATTTATTCATGGGGAGAATTCTGTTTTCGCCGAACGATTTATAGTTCAGAGACGCCGGGGATCGGACTCGGCCGAAGTAGAGGATTCACCTCCCGGCGTTCTCTGTAGTGACTTGTTCGGCCGCTTCTGTTTTCTTTCCGAATGGAAGGTTCTCGGCTTTGCGATCAGGAAGTCTGAGCCACTGCTCAAGCCGAGAGTCAAGAACCAGTCCGAACGCGGCATTCAACCTTATGAAACGGAAGCTTTCACTTCGTTCTGAACCTTCGTATTCAAGATGAATGAGTCCACTGCGGTCCGATCTCCAAACGCCACTGACTGTCCAAGACTCCAGAGTGTCGGTCGAGTGCTCCTCGATGAATCTACCATCCGGGCGAAGCACAAGGTCATCCCAGCCGAATGGATGGAATCGATATCTTCCAGCGACTTCTTCTTTTTGCGGCCAAAGCGTAAAGTCGTCCCCCGTGGGCATCGTCGAGCAACCGACGAGTGCGATGAGAGTCATCCAAAGGAGGGTACGCTTCATTGTCTTTTGCCGAGACTCTATAGGTGAGGCACGGCGAGTCACGGACTCTGCTTGGAAGGCGGACTCTTTATCGCCGTTGCCTCTGGTGACTGGTTGGCCCTTTCTTTTAGAAACGCTGCAAGCGGCAGGAGTGCGGCAGCGAAATCGCACTCTTCTATCTTCTTATAATCTGAATTTCCGATCTTGAGCTCAGCCTTCAATACGAGCTTCTCGAAGCCCTCTCTCAAAAGTCGGACTTCGGTGGCACGGACTGAAAAATATACCCCAGGATCTTCGCTTGAGTGCTCTGTCCCACGGACTGGCCTGATCATGATCGAGGCCGCCGCCTCGGTCTTGTCGTGGGACACCATCGTGAAGATCTTATAGCCACCCTTCTCTTCTACCATTCCGAAAAAATCGACCGTGGCATCCAATGATTCTGGATCGAGGAGACTGATGCTGCCCTCGCGGATAAACACCCGGCATGTCCCAAGCCTAATCCAGTAATCTAAGGATGAGGTCCGCAAGGCATCAGACCGCTTGTTGAGGTGATCGCTGCCAAGAACGGCAATGCGGTCGATAACAAGTGCATCAGCTGACATGCGGAAGTGGGCTCCCTCGACTACTGCGGCGCTAGCAAGCGCAGGTAACAGGAAAGCGAGCAGTGTGATCGGGGCTTTCATATGCTGGGGACGGGCTAAACGCACTTTTCTTAGGCCAACGCCGCAGGTCAGGGGCGCCGGGGCTCCGACTCCGCCGCAGGAAGCGATGCTTCCCCGGCGTTCCCTGTAGTGACTTGTTCGCCATCTCCTTCTTCGAGGCCAATTTTGTCATAACCCCATGCCCCGGTAACACCTACACGCAACTCGCGTTTGGCATCGCGCTTTCGCAGCAGGAGCCGAGCGTACCAGATATCTGGGCCGTACGGCTTTCCGTCTTCGGGTGTGAGCGTGATCACATCTCCTTCGATCTTCCAAGTGCCTCGCTCTTCTATCTTTATTTGGGACAGATCGCTCCCTCGGGCACATAGAACCATCAGGAATGTATTGTCTTCGCGTAGCTCCAGACTCCGGTGAGACTCATAACCTAGAGCGAAGTACTTACCGACCGCCTCCCAATCAGCAACCTTAGGAGACCCCGCAACGACGGAGCTAGCCAAGGCAAAAACTAGGAAGAATACGCGCATCTTTTGGCGAACGACATAAGCTCAGAGACGTCGGGGAGCGGACTCGGCCGAAGGAAATGATGCTCTTCCCGGCGTTCCCTGTAGCGCCTGGTTCGGCGCCGGGTTTTTTGAAACTGTCGAGGGCACGGCGGGTGTGGGGCAGGGCAGGGATGTAATCTGAAAAAGTCTCCTTCCGTGGCTGGCGGGCATGCGGCCGATGCTGCTGCTCTTCACCGCAGATGCGAGCGAAAAAGTGGTGGGCACACCAGCCATAGATCTTTTCAACCGCCTCGAAGCGGCCGTCCGTTGCTGTCCTTTCGCGCTGCTCGCCGACTCCAACGACACCGGACGTGCTCTATAAAGCGTTGGGGTTATGTCGGGCTTTATCGTGCGGTATACTTTGCCGTACAGTGCAAGCGGCTTCACTTGGATGCCGCTATTTCAGCAGCGGGTTTGGGGGAGGGGGTGGGGACTTTTTGTCTGCATGTTTTCCCAAATACCAATCGTCTAATCTGCACTATAGGGTGTTGTCTCCCGGCCTGGTGGCGATCAGGTGCTGGCGCGCTTCAAGCGACGCAGTCTCCAGCGCTGGTTCTCGGCCACGATGTAGCCTACACATTGCGCGCTGCCGCAGCGGCAGGGGTTGTCGGCCCGGTCCCGAAACGCAAAGCCGTAGTCAAACGTGATCTCCTCTCCGGGCTCGATGTCCTTGATGGCTACGATCCAGATGCGTCCGCGCTTGAGTTCGGAGTGGCAGTTGGGCTGGCAGGAATGGTTGATGAACCGGCTGATGTTGCCGCCGCGCCGGGCATCGAGATCGTGGCGCGCGTTGAGATGGAAAATGTAGGTGCAGGAATCGTGACCCCGGCGGATGCGCTGGAGGCGCGCTTCTTCCCGGCGATCACTCTCGGCCTTCGTGATTCGTTCGCCCCGGTATTCGATGATCACATGGGTGGAGGGGATCGCAATGCGCGCATATACCCCGGACCCATGGATACCGGAGTTGCCGCGCCGGATCAGCAAGGATGGGGGAACGGGCAGGTCGTAGTTGGCGGACCTGATCTTGCTGGATTTGGAGGGAGGGGGCCTCATGGCGGGCGGTCACTCAACCCCGATGGCCTGCGGGCATGCAACCTTTTCGCGCGGCCGCCGGTCTCCGGAGGTAACCGCGAAGCACGGGTTCTGGCGATGGCTTGGTATTCGCGCTGTGCTGTAGGTGGAGGGCGGGGGAGGAACCGGCGCCTTCGGCCGGTTGGTGGCAAACCCGGGGCGGCCTGCCTCTGTGGCTAGCCCACTCAAGCCCGCCCCAACCGGTGAATACCGTGGTGGGGCGGGAGCGAAATTCACTCGCTGCGGCCTCCACCCCGCCTGCGCGGTCGCCGGGAATCGGGTCCGGGTGCAAGAGGTGCTGGGGGCGATGGCCGGCGCTGGAGCGTTGCGCGCTTTCCGGTGGGTTACCGGGGATGGATGGCGCGGCCGAGCGCGGGCGGCGTCGCCGGTGCGTGCTTGCACGCAAGGGGCCCCAACTTGAAAGCGGACCGGTAACGGGCGGCCCGCTGTGCATCGGTAGCCCGGTTACCGCCGGCCGGGGAGAGCGCCGGGGCCGCCCGCGCCCTGCGAGGCTTCCATCTGGCGCATCAGCTTCTGCCCTTTGGCGCCGCGCATCATCTTCATCATTTTCTGCATCTGTTGGAACTGCTTCACCAGCTGGTTGACCTCCAGCACCTTGGTGCCGGAGCCGTTGGCGATGCGCAGGCGGCGGCTGCCGTTGAGCACGGTGGGGTTGCGGCGCTCCTGCAATGTCATGGAAAGTATGATCGCCTCGGTGCGCGCCATCTGCTTCTCGGCGCCGTCGTCGAGTTTCACTCCGCTCATGCCGGGGAGCATGGAGAGCACCTTGTCCATCGAGCCGAGCTTCTTGACCTGCTGCATCTGCGCCAGGAAGTCCTCGAAGGTGAAGTCGGCCTTGCGCAGCTTCTCGGCCATCTGCTCGGCCTGCTTGTGGTCCATAACCTCCTGGGCCTTCTCGACGAGCGACACCACGTCGCCCATACCGAGAATGCGCGAGGCCATGCGGTCGGGGTGGAAGATCTCGAAGTCCTCGCTCTTCTCGCCGGTACCCACGAACTTGATCGGCACGCCGGTGATGCTCTTCATCGAGAGGGCGGCGCCGCCGCGGGCGTCGCCATCGAGCTTGGTCAGCACCAGGCCGGTGAGCGAGAGCGCCTCGTGGAAGGTGCGGGCCACGTTCACCGCCTCCTGGCCGAGAGCGCCGTCGGCCACCAGCAGCACCTCGTCGGGCTGGATACGGGCGTGGAGTTTCTTGACCTCCTCGACCAGGTCGTGGTCGATCTGGAGGCGGCCGGCGGTATCGAAAAGGATGGCGTCGTGGTTGGCCGCGAGGGCCGCGGACAGGCCGGCGGCACCGAGGGCGGGCACGTCCTTGGATACGCGGTCGCTGAAGAAGCCCAGCGAGTTGGTCTTGGCCAACATCTCGAGCTGGTCGATGGCGGCGGGGCGGTAGACGTCGCAGGCGACGACCGCCGGGCGGTAGCCCTGTTTGGCGAGCAAGCGGCCAAGTTTGGCGGTGGTGGTGGTTTTGCCCGAGCCGTGGAGGCCCACCAGCATGATCTTGAGCGGGCGCTGGCCGGAGAGGGCGGTAGAACCTTCGCCCAGGAGCTTCACGAGCTCGTCGTTGATGATCTTCACCACCAACTGGCCGGGGCTCACGGTCTTGAGCACATCCTGGCCCACGCACTGCGTCTGTACGCGCTCGACGAATTCGCGGGCGACCTTGAAATGCACGTCGGCCGAGAGCAGGGCGGTGCGCACTTCCTTGAGCGCCTCGGCCATGTTTTCCTCGGAGAGTTTGCCCACGCCGCGGAGGTTGCGCAGCGCGGTACCCAGTTTTTCGGTGAGAGATTCGAACATCGCTTGGCGAGTGAAACGGTTGCGCGGCGCTAATCAGCACAAATATTCGGCGCGGCTGCATGGGCGGGCACCTCAGATGTGGTCAGGGGCCGCGCCTCGCGAAGCCGTTCTAGCGGTAGCGAGCGGGACGGAAGGCGGAAGAGCGGAGACTGCCGGCGGAATACTGCTCGATCACAGAGGGCGCAGTCCAGCGCGGAGCCGGGAATGCGGAGTGGGCCTACTCGCGCAGGATCGCTGGCGAGCTGTATTGAAGCGGTTCCGCTGCGCTGCCAGAGAAGCGCTTCCGGGGGGGGGCGGCGGAAACTGAGTTGCTCCGGCGGGCAGCGAGGGCGGCGGAATAGCTGTTTGGGGGAAGCGAAGACGCGCCGCGCGCCGGGGCTGGCGCCATCCCTGGGCTGGCTTGGCAAGCCGTAGCAGGGCTTGTCGCCGCAAGAGTGATGCGGAGGTGCGAAGGCCGCGCCTCCCGCGGCCGCGGCGGTGCCCTGCGGCGAGCGCGCGCCACGGGGAGCGAATTTCGCCCACACCGGGGAGCGCTGTTCGGCGGTTGGCGGCGGGGCAGGCATGTACCAGCCCAAGCGCTTGCCCTGCCGGCCCGTGGGGGCAAGCGGTCGGGCTCGGGCCAAAGGGCCCGTTGGTATCCCCCCCAACCTGATGGCGGGCGTAGCGGGGCTCCGTTTTATGTTCACGGATACCGATCGGTAGCCCCAAGCATTTCACTTTCGCCTCGGCCCCGGGCGGAGGGGACGCGGTTCTTGCCAAATACGGTGGGCATTGTATTCTGCCGGCGATGCACTCGCACGAAGTATTCAAACAGCTTCTGAAACGCGTCAGCGCGAAGCAGATCGCCGGCGAGTTGGGCCTGTCGCTTTCGCTCGTGTACAAATGGGCCGAGCCGCCGGCGGAGGGCAGCGGGGCGGCCAACCCCTTGGATCGCATCGACTCCATCATCGAGCTGACCGGAGACGTCAGTCTGGCCCAGTGGGTGTGCGAGCGGGCGGGCGGTTTCTTTATCCGCAATCCGGAGCCCACGTCGCATCCCTACGAACTCATTCCGGCGACCAACAACATTGTGCAGGAGTTCGCCGATCTGCTAGGCGTGATCTCCACTTCTGTGGCTGACTCCAAGATCACCCCGGATGAGGCCGAGCGTATCCGGGCTCGCTGGGAACAGCTCAAGTCTGTGACCGAGGGTTTCGTACGGGCCGCCGAGGAGGGCAAGCTGCCCCCGGTGTCCGCTGCGGGTGCGATAGGCAAGTCCGGTGCCAAGTCGGAGCCCAAGGGCTGATACGCACGCCCGGTCTTGGGGCGTGATTGCTCTCTCGATTCGCCGTCGGTTCGGGCTCCGACGGGGACACCTCCCGCACGCGATCTTCGTACGCGATCGCGTGCCAGCCCTCCGAGGTCGATCTGTTGGCTCGGCCGTAACATTACAGTCCGACTGTAGTGGCGGACCTTGTGGTCGTAGCTGGGAGACGTGAGCGGCTCAGCCTTCCGGCTTCAACCTTCCGCCTTTCTGCAGGCGGCACTACACCCGGCCGGAGGAGAAGGATGCAGAGCCGCCAGCGTGGGCAATCGTCCGGGCACTGCTCAGCGGGTGCCGATGGTGAGCCCGGCGAGGCCGTTGGAGAGGAGGCGTTTCACGAGAAACTCGGTCTGTTTGGCGGCAACATCCTTCATCCCGCGCTTGGCGAGCTCGAGCAGGCTGGAGAGTTGCTCCTGGGTGAATGTGGCCTCCTCGCCGGTGCCCTGCACCTCCACGAAGTTCCCACGGCCGGTCATGACGATGTTGAAGTCCACCTCGGCGTCCTTGTCTTCAAGATATGCCAGGTCGAGGATCTCACGGTTCTCGAAGAGGCCCACGCTCACCGCCGCCACCGAATCGGTGAAGGGGTTTTCGGCGATCTTCTTTTCGGTGACCATCTTCTCCACGGCCAGGCGAGCAGCGAGATAGGCTCCAGTGATCGAGGCGGTGCGGGTGCCGCCGTCGGCCTGGAGCACGTCGCAGTCGACCCAGAGGGTTTTGTCGGGAAGTTTTTTGAGGTCGATGACCGCGCGCAGCGAGCGGCCGATGAGGCGCTGGATTTCGACAGTGCGGCCGTCGAGCTTGCCCTTGGCGATGTCGCGGGGTTTCCGGTCCAGCGTGCTGTAGGGCAACATCGAATATTCGGCGGAGAGCCAGCCGCCGGGGACGCCCTGCTGGCGCATCCATGCGGGGACCTTGGGCTCGATCATGGCGGCGCAAATCACCCGGGTGTTGCCGAACGACACCAGGACAGAGCCGTGGGCGTTTGGAGCGATATCGGGTTGGAAGGTGATCGGGCGCAGTTGATCGTGGCGGCGGCCGTCCGGGCGTGCGAATTCGGGCATGGGGCGGCACTCAACGCTGCGGCTCTTCCGTGGGCAAGCGAAGATGGCCGCGAAGTGCGGTTGCTCCCACGTAACGGCACAAGCCCGAGCCGCGTTTCCGGCGTAGCCGCGTACACCTGGGCCGCTGCCATCTTTGCCGCTGGTGTGCGATGCCTCCCTGAGCCCCGGGAAATTCAGCGGAGGGCGTGCTTTTTCAGTTCACCTGCGGCTTAGCCACCGTGGGGCTCGGTCACGGAGGCCAGAACCGGGGGTTCGGCGAAAACCGCGCGCGCCGCCGGAGCAGAGCGCAGGTAGTAGAGGGCCATTGCCCCTTGGTAGATCAGGGAGGCGAGGGCGAGCGCACCGGCCATCAGGCGCTGGATACCGAGAAGCAGCCCCGTGAGCGACTCCGGATCGGGGAAAGAATCCGCCAACTGTTCGCGGGTGAAGGAGGGCAGCAGCGCGAGGATGTGATCGGCCCCGGCGAGTTGCCCGAGGTTCCACGCGTAGTAGAGAATCAACAGCAGGCAGAGCAGTTGCGCGGAGCACAGCCAGGCGATGCCCGAAATCTGTCTCCGCAAGAGGCGAGCCCGGCCATGCCATTCGGCCGCGCCGCAGAGCGCGACACCGCTGCCCACCGCAAAGCCGATAGTATCCCGGGCGCCGAGCGCAATGAGGGCCGCCGGTGCGGCCACGACAATCATCGAGAGCGCATCGAGCCGGGCGAGGCCCAGGACTCGTTGCAGTCGCCGGGAGGTGGGGGATGAGGGCATCGGAGGCATCATTGCTGGTTAGAAATGCATGACAATCCCGGGCAGCGTTTTCGCGGGCTTGCGCCGCGCCGGCGGCTTTGCACCATGACGTGACATGAAAACGAGTTGCTGGATTCTGGGGACGGTGGCGGCCGCGTTGCTTTTGACTGGTTGCCCTGAGCAGGGCTACCCCGAAAAGAGGCACCCGGCCGGCAGCCCGGCGGTGCAGAAACCCGGCACCCCCGCGCCAGCCAAGACGCCCCCTGGGGACGGGAAATCCACCGCCACCGGTCCGCTTGCCGAATACGGGAAGAATCTCTCGAACGCCGAGAAGACGGCGGCTCAGACCACCGGTCTGATGACCCTCAACCAGTCGGTGAAGCAGTTCGAGGTGATTGAGGGGCGCCTTCCCCGCTCCTTGGACGAACTGGTGGCCAGCCGCTACCTCGACAAGCTGCCCAATCCGCCCCGCGGCAAGCGGTTCGTCTACGATTTGAAGGCGGGCAAGGTGGATGTGGAGTCGTTGGTGGATACTGCCGCCGAGGCCGGCCCGGAAGCCGCCCCTGCGCCAACCCCAGTGGCGGCCCCCGTACCGGCGGCCTCGCTTGAGGCTGCTCCGCCCTCGGCCTCCGCCCCGGCACCTGGTCCTGAGGCCGTTCCGGCACCTGCGGCACCTTGAGCGGCGGGCCGAGGGTTTGTTGCAAGGCCGGTCCTGGACCGGCCTTTTTTGCGCCCAACGACTTGGTGAATTCGGGGATTGGCGATGCGGCGAAGGCAATGTTTCGCCTCGTGGCCTTCCGGCCCGGGCCGCTTGCATGCCGACGAGAGCCGAGGGGCGAGTGGTCAAAGATAGAATACCAGAGCACGGCTCGGGGCCGCACCTCAGTTTCGGCGGTGTGGGGCGAGCCATCTGTCCTAGCGAAAGCGCGTAGGAGCTTTGAGCTTGTAGCTCGCCGGTGAAGCCGTTGAGCACCCCGGGTACTCGTTGCGCCAACCTAGTGCCAAAGGGGGTCGTTTCATCCGTTGCTGCTCTGGTAGATGCTTTTGCGGTCTCTTCAACGGAATCCACCCACAACATATCGCGAAGAGCCCTATTTTGGGCTGAAGGCGGGCATTGTTAACCGCAACAATCGCAGAGTTCGGGTAGTGCGAGACTCCGCCTATGCTCGCTACACACTAGTTATTTACCTCAGAGGTCACGGAGGGAACGGAGAACTGAATGGTTGCCCTATCGTAGGCATGCCACTTGGTAAGTGGCGCTCCGGGGTCGCCTTCTGCACTCTAAGTTTAACCCTCAACTTCAACCGCTCCTCCGGCGCTCCGTGGCCGAAAGTAGCGAGTAGCGGGTAGCGACGGTGGGTTGCTCGAAATCGGAGCGGTACGGCCACGAGGGCCGACACTACGGGAACCAGAGGCGTTGCGACGTGCCAGCGTTTTTCGCTGCGAAGAATGCAAGGGCGACGCACCAACGGTAACCGACACGGTACGTCGACAAGCGAAGATCTTACCGCAGGCAAAGCGGTGCGGGCGCGAGGGCCGCGTTGCAATCGGACTATATCTACCCCTCAAAGGTGAGAGCGGGCATCTTCTGCGCGGCGCGCACTGCGGCCAAGGCCTGGCGCTCGGCACCTCTCATCTGCTTGCGGGTGACTGGCGTGCGATCGTCGTAGCCGGCGAGATGAAGATAACCGTGGACAAGATATAGCGTGAGTTCCTCGGCAAACTTGTGCTCGTGACTCGCAGCGTAGGACTGCGCGGTATCTACAGAGATGCAGACTTCACCGGCAACTTCGTGGTCGGGGTTGCCCGGGAAGGTGATCACATCGGTGGGAGTGGGGTCGTTGAGAAAATCGGCGTGGAGGCGCGCCAGGGCGGCGTCGGTGAGGAAGGCGATGGAGAGCTCGCCGGCGGGCATGCGCCAAGTGCCGCGATTGCAGTCGGTGGCGGGAGCGGCAGCGGCGTCGAGCGCGTGGATGACGGCGGCGACCGCAGGGCGGGTGAAGCGCAACTTGGCGTGGCCGCTATAGATTTTTACCGGGCGTCTGTTTGTCGCGGGCATCGGAGGTGGGGGGGCTGCTGGGAGAGTTCCTGCGTTCGGCAGAATCGGAGGGAGTGGGCGCGGGCTCTGGGGTGGGATAGGCGATGCGGGCATGCATCATGTTGAGCTGCGTGAATTCGAAGCTGGTCTTGATCTTGGCGATCTCGGCGAGGGTGATGGGGCATTCGTCGAGTTGCCCGTCGTCGATGCGCTCCTGGAAGAGGCGGTTGATGAGCTCGGCCAGCGACTGCGGGGTGACGGTGCGCAGGGAGCGAGAGGCGGCCTCGATGCAATCGGCGAAGAAGAGGATCGCGCACTCGCGGGTTTGGGGCTTGGGCCCCTCGTAGCGGAAGGGCGCCTCGGGTATCTCAAGCGTGGACTCGGTCTGGTTGGGCAGGGGGGCTCGGGATTCCTTGCGGGCGCGCTGGTAGAAAAACTGGATGAGCGTGGTGCCGTGGTGCTGACGGATGGCGTCGACCACGAGGCGGGGCAGGCGGTGCTGCAGGGCGAGCTCGACGCCTTCGGCAACGTGTTCGCGGATCACCTTCGCGCTGGCCACGGGGCTGAGGTCGTCGTGGGGGTTGGTGCGGTCGCGCTGGTTCTCGGTGAAGTACTCGGGGTTGACGATCTTGCCTACGTCGTGGAAAAGCGCGCTCACCCGGCAGACCAGGGGGTTGGCGCCGATGGCCTGGGCGGCGTTCTCGGAGAGATTGGCGACCATCAGGCTGTGATGGTAGGTGCCGGGGGCTTCGAGTTGGAGGCGGCTGAGCAGGGGGTGGTTGTAGTCGGTGAGCTCGAGCAGGGTGATGTCGGTGGTGCGACGGAAGAGCATCTCCAGCACGGGCAGGAAACCCACTACGGCCATGCCGGTGAGCACGCCGGTGCCCAGGCCAACGCCCATCTGTCGCAGCACGATGAGCACTGCGTTGCGGTTGTCGGTGCCGATGTTGTCGGCTGCGCCCAGGAGCAGCGCGAAGATGGCCACGCAGAGGCCGGTGAGCAGGCCGGCGCGGATCACCCGGCCGCGTTGGCGCACGCGGCGGCAGGCGAAGATGCCCACCATGGAGGCGAAGAAGGTGACCACGAGCACGTCGAGGCGGTTGCCGTAGATCACTCCGGTGAACAGCGAGACGACCAGCGCCATCATGATCGCCGGGCCGGTGCCCAGGAGCACGGCCACGATGAGCGGTGCCAGGGCGGTGGGGGCCAGGTAGGGCAGGGCGGCGGCGACCTCGGGGTGGTGTACGAAGAATTCGAGTTCGCCCAACTGGAAGATGAGGCGCACCAGCCCGAGGTTGATGCTCACCACGAGGGCGAGCAGGCCCAGGCGGGAGTTGCTGGTGAGCGAGGCGCGGTCCTCCAGCCGTATGAAGAGCACGGAGGCGAGCACCATGGCCAGCACCAGCAGCATGCGGCCGAAGAGCTGGAGTTGGCCGCTCACCTGCACGCCGCCCTGTTCGAGGAGGAATCTGCGGTGGGCGGCCAGCAACTCGTACTGCTCGGAGCTGATGCGCATGCCCGGCTCGGCCAGGACCTGTCCCTTTTGCACGGTGACGATGACGTCGCGCTGGGCCTCCGCGGCCCTGTCGCGCTGCAGGCCGGTGGCGGTGGAGTCGAATACGAGGTTGGCGGTGAGGCCGTTGCGGAAGAGGTGGAAGAGGGCGTTGGCGGCCTCGCGGCCCAGGCCTTCGGCGGCGAGGTTGATGCGCAGGAAGGTGAGGGCCTCCTCGCGCGATTGCACGCGGGCCGGCACGATGGCGCCATCCTCGGTGCGTATCTGGAAGGCGGTCATCGAGCCGTTGGCGGCGACCACGAGGTCGCGGTCGCTGTCGTAGATGCCTTCGCGGTAGAGCTCCAGGAGGGTGACCAGGCCGTTTTCCAGAGCGGAGAAACGCAGGCGGGCCGGACCGAGGCGCAGGATGGCGGCGATGTCGTCGGTAGCCACATGGTAGGGACCGCGGACGTTGAAGGCGTCGACAAGCACGGTGAGCGCCGAGGTGTGTTCGCGCAGGGCCTCGGCGCGGGCGATGGGCTCGGCGACCAGATACTGCTGCTCGAAGCGGTCGAGCTCGGCGGCAAACTCGCGCAGGTGGGTGGCGAACTGCTCGAAGGGCGAGAGCTCCAGGCGGAAGACTGGAGGGGTGCGGTTGCTGGCCTGCTCGCGGGCCTGCTGGGTGTGGCGGACGCTGGTGTAGCTGAAGGTACCTGCGGCCACGATACGCACGCTCGCCAGTTGGTTCTCCTGCAGGGGCAACGCCACGGGGGATACGCCCAGGTAGCTGATGGCCACGATGGCGAGCACGGTGGCTGCGAGGATGGAGGCGGCCACCAGGCGGTTGGTCTCCAGAAAGACTAGTAGGGGGGACGGCTCCCCCGAGGCCGGCGAGGCGGCGGCGGTGGGTGGGCGGGAGAAGCGGGCAAGCCAGTTCATGGGAGACGGAGGGAAAGCAGGTGGGGCTGGTGCCGGGGGGCGGCGGGGGTGGCCGGAGGCTGGCGCAGGAAGCCTAGAGTAGAGAGTGGTGCGGCGGGCGGGGGCGGGATGCAGGCGGGCGGGCGGGCGTGGCGGGGCTGCACCGCAACGGCCGCCACAGGGTGGATACCCGAGTTCATGCGCCCGGCCCGCCGGCCTGCTGGCGTTCGTAGGCCTCGATGATGCGCTGCACGAGGGGGTGGCGCACGACGTCGGCCGAGGTGAAGTGGTGGAACTCGATTCCGCGGATACCGGCGAGCACGCGCGGGGCCTGGGCAAGGCCGGACTGTTTGGAGCGGGGGAGGTCGGTCTGGGTGATGTCGCCATTGATGACCATGCGCGACTCGTCGCCCAGGCGGGTGAGGAACATCATCATCTGCTCGGGAGTGGTGTTCTGGGCCTCGTCGAGGATGGCGAAGCAGTTGGAGAGGGTGCGGCCGCGCATGTAGGCGAGGGGAGCGATCTCGATGGCGCCGCGTTCCATGAGTTTGGCTACATCTTCGCGGTCGAGCATGTCGTGCATGGCGTCGTAGAGGGGGCGCAGGTAGGGCAGGATCTTCTCGCGCAGGTCGCCGGGCAGGAAGCCCAGCGACTCGCCGGCCTCGACGGCGGGGCGCGCCAGGATGATCTTTTGGACCTGGTTTTTGAGCAGAGCCGAGATGGCGCAGGCCATCGCCAGGTAGGTTTTTCCTGTGCCGGCAGGTCCGATACCGAAGACGATGGGGTTGGCCTGGATCGCCTGGAGGTAGAGTTTCTGGCCGATGGTCTTAGGGACGATGCTGCGGCGGTTGGTGGCGATCACCAGCGGCTCGGCGAAGAGCTTGCGCAGGGTGGCCTCGTCGCCGTTGGCGAAGCCTTCGAGCAGGCGGAGGAACTCGGGCTGGCGTAGGGAGAGGCCTTGGATGCGGCCCTCGTCGATGAACTTGAAAAACGACTCGGTGCGGGCCACGGCAGCCGCCTCGCCCTCGATCTTGAGCCATTCCTCGCGGGTGGTGACGCTGGCACCGAGCAGTTTCTCGACCAAGGCGAGGTTCTCCGGCCGGCCGCAGTAGAGTTGGTTGAGATGGCGGGCGGTGGGGAAGTGCAGGGTCTGGGTGATCATCGGCGGGCGGGGACCGGTCAGGCGCGGCGGGCGAGGAGCTCGGAGACGACGGAGTGGAGGCGCTGGTACATGATGTCCAGAGACTGGGGGAGCACGCGGGTCTGGCCGAGTACGGGCATGAAGTTGGTGTCGCCGGTCCAGCGGGGGACGATGTGGGCGTGCAGGTGCTTGGGGATGCCAGCGCCGGCGGCGGCGCCGAGATTGAAGCCGATGTTGAAGCCGTCGGGCTTGAGGGCGGCCTGAAGCACCTCCTGGGCGAAGACGATCAAGGCCATCAGTTCGTCGCGCTCGGGCGGGGTGAGTGAGGGCAGATCGGAGACCTCGCGGAATGGCACTACGAGCAGATGGCCGGCGTTGTACGGAAAGCGGTTGAGTACGATGTAGTGGAGCTGGCCGCGGTGGATGATGCGGGCGGCGGCATCGTCGGCCATGGCTGGGAGGGCGGTGAAGGGATCGGGGCCGGCGGGATTCTTCGGCGTTTCGATGTAATCCATTCGCCAGTATGCGTGGAGGTGCTGCATTTCGGGGAGGGCAGGGTACGGGCGGCGGGGCCGCCATGTCAAAACCCGGCTTTGGGTGGGGCTGGGAGCAGGGAGACGGCGGGAGGGTTAAGCCGGAGGGCTGAAAATGCAGCAGCAGCAGCAGCGGCCTCTCGCCGCTTCCAGGGGATTTCGGGATGGTTCGACACTCGCTTCCCACGATTCATTACCCGCTACGCTCTGGTGACATTCCGGCGGCGCGCGGCATCGGCCTCCGCTTCGGCCTTGCCGGGCGGCGGTCGGCCTATTCTGCTGGCCGGCCATGCCCCCCATTTTGCGCCGACTGCGGGCCGTAGCCCCGCCCGAGTTCCTGGCCGCCATGGCCGTGGCCGCCGTGCTGGCGGCCGTGCTCGTATTCGACCAGATGCACTGGTGGCAACTGAAGCCCGACTACGCCTTCGGCTGGCTAGTGCCCGTGTTTGTTGCATACGTGATCTTCGAGCGCTGGCCCTTGATCGCCGCAGGGCTGCGCGGGGTCGGGGAGCGGCCGATCTCGCCGCTGTGGCGGCGGGCGCTGGCGGTGGCGTTCGGGGCGGTCATGGCGCTGGGGATGTTGTTCTTCATGCTCGGGGCGCTGTATCGAGCAGGCTCGGGAGTCTCGCAACCGGGCTCGTTCGCGCTGGCGGCGGGCTTTGCCGGGCTGCTGCTCGGGTTGGTCTACTTCAACCTCCCCGACGGCCGCCTGGGAGAGGGGCCGGTGCCGGCCGGCTGGCGTGCCCTGTTGGTGGATTCGCGGCTGCAGACCGCTGCGCAATTTCTGTTCCCCGCCTTGATCTGGATGCTGTCGGCCCCGCTGGTGGACGCCGTGGAGAACCAGCTCAGCCTCTTTTTGCTGCGCAAGGTCGTCACCGTGGTGTCGTTTGTTTTCAACCTCATCGGCTACCCGCTGGTGCAGGAGGGCAACGTGCTGGTGCTGCCGGTGGGCCAGGTGGGCGTGGCCGACGCCTGCTCGGGTATCCGCTCGCTGACGGCGTGTCTGTTCGCCGGGTCCTTCCTGGCGGCGGTGTTTCTCGACAAGCTCTGGAAGCGCGTCGCGCTGGTTTCGGCGGCGCTGGCGCTCGCCTTTGCCACCAATCTTATGCGCAGCCTCTTTCTCACCGCCTGGGCGTACCGCAATGGCAGCGATTCGATCGAGGGCACTGTGCATGATGCCACTGGTTACGCCGTGCTTGGCCTGACCTGCGTGGGGCTGATGTGCCTGCTGCCGCTTTTCAATCCCGAGAACTGGTTGCGCTGGCTCGCGCCGGCCGGGGTGTCGCACGAGGCTTGAGCGGATACCCCAGCGGAGCGCTTGGGCCAGCCGGAGGGCCGTCGAGGAAACGACGGGCTTGCTGCGGTGGCAACTTGGCGGAACTCTGCCGCCCATCGACGCCATGAACAACGCGCGGCCTGCATCCCCCACCGTGGGCAAAAGCCGTGCGGCTGCGGCGGTTACTGCTACGTTGGCGGCGCCGGGAGTGGAGCTGGACTGGGCAGCCGTGGTTGGGGCGTGGTGGCGCATCGGGGTGGCTGCGGTGGTGGCGGGCCAGAGCATGGTGTTCGGCCTTGCGGTGAATCTTACCCCGCCCGAGGGAGCGGCGTATTGGCTGGTGCACGGGGTGTTGCTGGCTGCGGCGTTGGCGGTGTGCGCGCTGCTGCTGCCTCCGATGGTGGGGGAGGCGTGGAGGGCGGTGCGTGCGCGCCGGGTCTCTGTCGAGATGCTCTTTCTGATCACCTTGGTGGGCGCTCTGGGCGCTTCGCTCACGGCGACGCTTACCCACTCCGGAGCGGTCTACTATGAGGTGGTGGCCATCCTGCTGGCGGTGTATTCGGCGGGAAAGACTCTCGGGGCGCGGTCTCGCGCGAAGGCCTTGAGGGCGGTGGACGACACCCGGGAGCGCTTCGACCAGGCTACACGGCGCGACGGCTCGAGGTGCACGGTGGCGGAGTTGAGTGTTGGCGATGTCGTGCGTGCGGCCCCCGGCGGGGCCATAGGCGTGGACGGCCTGGTGCGCTCGGGTAGCAGTTTTGTGCAGGAGACGGCGATGACCGGGGAATGGCGCCCGCGGCTCTGCGAGCCCGGGGCGGCGGTATGGGCTGGCACCCACGTGATCGACGGCGAGCTGGAGATTGAGGTGCGCGCCCCGGCGGGGCGGCGCCGGCTTGATGCTGTGTTGGAGACGGTGGCTGCGGCGCGGCTCGCCCCCTCGGGGCTGCAGCGCCAGGCGGACCGGCTCTCGGCTGCGTTCTTGCCGTTGGTGGTGCTGGTGAGCGCGGGCACCTTCGCCTTCTGGTGCTGGCGATCGGGATGGGTGGCGGGGTTGTTCAACAGCATGGCGGTGCTGTTGGTGGCCTGCCCCTGTGCGCTGGGGCTGGCAACGCCGCTGGCGGTATGGCAGGGGTTGGTGCGGCTGGCCGGGCTGGGGCTGGTGGCGCGCACCGGCGACGTACTCGATATCTTGGCGCGGGCCGACCATGTGTGCTTCGATAAGACGGGTACGCTCACCGAGGCCCGGATTGTGGTGACGGGCTGGATGATCGAGCCGGAGTTCGCCGGCGAGGCGGCCTGGCTGAGGGAGGCTGTGGCGGCGGTCGAGCGCGGGCTGGATCATCCGGTGGCCCGTGCTCTGGCGGCGGCAACACCCAGCGCGAGTGGTCCCGCCGAGGGACGCCGGATCGTGCCCGGCTGCGGCGTGGAGGGGCGCGTGGACGGGCGGGAGGTGCGGGTGGGCTCCGCGCGGTGGCTGGGGAGTGATTCGGAAATCGGAGACGGTTGTATCCTCGTTCAGGTGGGCGGGCGGCGTGCGGCCCGGATCGAGTTCGGTGAGGACTGGCGGGCGGGAGTGGCGGAGGCGCTGGCCGAGTTGAGGGTGTTAGGAGTGGCGGGCGAGGTGCTTACCGGCGATGCCTCGTGGACGGCGGCGGAGTTGCACGGGGTGCCGGTGTTTGCCGGGTTGATGCCGGCGGAGAAGACCGCCCGGGTGGAGGAGCTTCGCCGCAGCGGCCGGGTGGTGGTGTTTGTTGGCGACGGCATCAATGACTCCGCTGCGATGAGCGCGGCCGACGGAGCGATAGCGATGCACGGGGGCTCGGGGCTGGCGCAGGCCAGCGCACCGGCGGTGTTCCTTGGAGATGATCTGCGGTTTTTGCCCGCCGCGATACGTACTGCCCGTCAGATACGCAGGGGAGTGGCCGGCAATCTGCGTTTCGCCGCGGCCTACAACGCCCTAGGCATGGCCTTCGCCGCGGCAGGGCTGCTGCATCCGGTGGGAGCGGCGCTGCTGATGCTCGGCTCGAGCGCATTTGTGGCAGTGCGGGCGCTGCGCAGTGGCGCGAAAGCGATGTGATCAAAACCCCGTGATAACGCGGGATCGATGCAAACGCGGTTTGCGCGGAGTTGAAGTGGAGGATACACCACGATCCAATCCCGCCGAATCTGGTCCCAATGGCCAGATACGGCGGCGACTCCGGCCCCACGGAAACCCCCTAAATACGTATTATGCATCATTCGTTGAGTATCTTCAGGCGGTCGCTGCACGGTGCGGCGGCGCTGTGTTTGCTCGCGGTCTCGGCCTTCGGCCAGGGCCTGATAATCGACCATACCAAGACCACCATCACCCAGATTCCGGCTGCGGCCATAGTGCAGGCTAAACAGACCCTGCGCATCGCCTACGGCCACACCTCCCACGGCAGCCAGGTCACCGATGGTATGGGCGGGTTGGTGGCGTTCATGAACCGGAACCAGGGCGATGCCTTCCCGGATAATCTGTTTACTTTCAACAATGGAGGCACGTCCGGAGCGCTGGACTACCGGGACTACTATGGCAATTTCGGCGGGGTGGGAATAGCCGACGACCTCGGTGCGCCCAATCGCACTGCCTGGGCTACGGCCACCCGCACCTACCTCGCCGCTCACCCGGAGGTGAACGTGATCATGTGGAGCTGGTGCGGGCAGGTCGACGGCTCGCAGGCCGACATCCAGTCCTACCTGAGCCTGATGACCCAGTTGGAGACTGATTTCCCCGGCGTGCGCTTTGTCTACATGACCGGGCACCTCAATGGCGGCGGGGCTGCGGGCAATGTGAACGTGCGCAACAACCAGATTCGCGACTACTGCCGCACGAACAACAAGACGCTCTTCGACTTCGCCGACATCGAGAGCTACGACCCGGACGGGCTCGTCAACTACATGGCGCTCAACTGTGATGACGGATGCAACTACACCAGCGGCGGCGTTGGCCACAATTGGGCAAGCGAGTGGCAGGCCAGACATACCGTGAATGTCGACTGGTACGCCTGCGGCGCCGCGCACTCCCTGCCGCTCAGCGCCAACCGCAAAGCCTACGCCGCCTGGTACCTTTGGGCGCGTCTGGCCGGTTGGGCCGGCCCCAATCCCGATACCACCGCGCCCTCGGTGCCTGCCAGTCTCCGCACCACTGCGCTGGCCAGCGGCCGGGTCGATCTTGCATGGAATGCCGCCACCGATGCCGAATCCGGAATCGCTGGATACCGTGTTTATCGTGGTGCCACTCTGCTCGGGCAGGTGACCACGCTCACCTATGCCGACACCAACGTTGTCCCAGGCGCGACGTACAGCTACACCGTAGCCGCAGTCAACGGTGTTAGCCTCGTCTCGGCCGCCTCGTCGCCGCTCCCGGTCACCACGCCGGCCGACACCACCGCCCCCTCCGTGCCGACCGCTCTCGCCGGCAGTGCCGCCTCGTCCTCTTCCATCTCGCTGACGTGGACGGCAAGTACCGACAACGTCGCGGTCGCCAGTTACCGAGTGTATCGCAACGGCGCGCTCGTGGGCTCGCCCGCCGGAACCGGCTTCACTGACACCGGGCTCGCCGCCGACACGACCTACGCCTATCGCGTGGCCGCTGTCGACACTGCGGGCATAGCCTCCGCCCAGTGCACCGCCATCAATGTGCCCACTCCGTTCGTCGATTTGGAGAAACCGTCCGTGCCTACCGGGCTTACCTCGGGTGCAGTCAGCACCGCGACTGTGGCGCTCTCGTGGAACGTGAGCGGGGACAATGTTGGAGTCACCGGCTACCTTGTGTATCGCAACGGAGGTGCCACACCCGTTGGCACACCTACGGAGGCGAGCTACACCGACTCCGGGCTCAGCGCCTCCACGACCTATTCGTACCGGGTCGCCGCGCGCGATGCCGCAGGCAACATCTCGGACCTCTCAAGCGCGATCGCACCGCGCACCTCAGATCCGAGCGCGCAGGAGTACACGGTTACACTCACCGGCCCGGCGGTCATTGAGGACACCTTCCTCTTCGCCAATGCACCGAGCACCAACTACGGCGCGACCTCGTACCTCGGCACCACCGACCGCTTCCTCATCCGTTTCACTCTTCCGGCTGCGATGGCGGGTCGGCGCATCGTGAGCGCGCAGGTTGCGTTCTATGTATGGGCGCAGGCCAACTATCAGGCCGACCAGTACATGGATCTCTATCGGGTGACCCGGCCGTGGTCGGAGGCCCAGGCGACTTGGAACCTCGCGGCAACGGGGACGCCTTGGGCCACGCCCGGTGCGGCCAATGTTGCCGGTGACCGAGCCGAGCTGGTGGGGCGGATACTGCACGGGCAGGGCGCGGCGAATTGGGACCATGTCTACTATCCGGCCGTCAATGTGACTGCTCTCGTGCAGGAATGGGTGGCCGGCACGGTGCCGAACAACGGCCTCCTGCTGGTCAACGCCTCTGCCACGCAGATCGGGCTCAAGGCCTCCGAGTACAGCCCTGGCCCTCGGTTGGTGATCACCTACACCGACGAACCTGCTCCGAGCACCTACGAGCAGTGGGTGCATTCGCGTTTCACCGATGCGCAGTTGGCCGATCCGGCGCTTGAGGCCACGGTTTGGGGCAGGAACGCCGATCCTGACGGGGACGGCACGATAAATCTCTTCGAGCGGGCTCTCGGCTCGGATCCGAGTGCCGCCGGCGAGGGAGTGCAGTGTGCCCTGTGCTGCGAGCCGGCCTCCGGTGGAGCGCTCGACCTGACGTTCCGCCGCAGCACCGGCGCTACCGGGGTGGGCTACGTACTGGAGCGCTCGCTTGATCTGGTCGGCTGGGCTGTAGTGCCGGTGGGCGACCGTACTGAGGTTGTGGTGGCCGCCGGTGGAGGGATGGAGGATGTTGTCTGGCGGGTGCAACTCCCCGCTGGCCAAGCGCGCGCCTTCTATCGGTTGCGGTTGACCGCGCAGTAGACGGACCTCGGCGGTATTGCACGGGCGCAGGTGGCAACACCTGCGCCCGTTCTGTGTTGTGCGGCGGGGCCGGGGGGCGGGGAGCGGGTGCGGCTGTGGCTACGGCTGCGGCTGGAAGCGAAGCTAGATGGCGATGGACCTGCTTTCAGCGGTTTTGACCGGGTTTCCTCACTACGCATGTGAGCGGGATTGTCGCAAGGTTTGAGATACTCCTGTTGCCCGCGCCCGACCGTTTGCCCTCACGACCGTGAAGGCAAACGGTTGGACGCGGGCATGCATCAAGCCGTCACGGAGTCCGAACACGGTAGCGCGGGGTGCGCGAGGAAACTTCGCTTTCAGTTGAGCCGGCCGGCAGCGGCCGCTGCACTTGCGGCTGGGCAAAGCGGGCTGGGGCGGGCAGACATTTGCGCATACTTATGTCGCCCGCGGTCTCGTTGGTGCCGGCCCACGTGGTCGCCGGCCGACGGGGGTGCGCTGCGCCGTGCAATACTCTTATGAGCATCGAAACCACTCTCTCCGACCTCGGCCTCAAGCTGCCCGCCGCGCCTGTAGCGGCCGGCAACTACCTGCCCTCCGTGCGCACAGGCAATCTTTTGTACCTGGCCGGCACGATCTGCGCGATCGACGGCCAACTCACCCACGTAGGCCAGGTGGGCGGCGAGCAGACGGTGGCCAGCGGGTATGAGGCGGCGAAAGTCTGCGCGCTCAACACGCTGGCCAACATCAAGGCGGCTGCCGGTAGTCTGGATGCGGTGGCGCGTTTTGTTTATGTAGGCGGCTATGTGAACGCCGTGTCCGGTTTTCCGGATAGCCCGGCTGTGGTCAACGGCGCCTCCGATCTCTTCGTGAAGCTTTTTGGGGAGGCCGGCAAGCATGCCCGAGCCGCCGTGGCGGTGGCCGGCCTGCCGCGCAACTGCACCGTGGAAATCCAGGTGGTCGTGGAGCTGAAGGGGTAGGCCGGGATGTGATCCGGGGCGGCCGGACCAGGGCAGGGCGAGGGGAGGGATTGGGCCTCCGCTATTACAGTTCCGCCCCCTCGAAAGAGGGGGCGGAAAGACTAGGCTTCTGGGGCCTCATGGCGCCAAGCGGCGGTGACGCCGGGGTATTTTGGGGGAATTCCACGAAGCCCAACGCCGGATGCAGGTGACGGGGGGCCAGCCGCCGTGGTATTGGCCAGCCAAGGATAGAGCCCTAATCGGCGCCGTAGGTGCTTACGGGTGCCACACTCCGGCGAGCGAGGGCCTCGGTTTGCTTCTCTTTCAGCCAGTCGATGAGCCGGCCGACCTCCTCCGGGGGAATTGCCACGGAGCAATCCTCGTTCATGTCGCGCCGGGCGATGCAAACGTATCCTGATGGGCTCACATAGACTTCCAGTTCCTGGTCGATGGTATTCATAGGTGTCCTTCTGTTTGGGGTGCCAGCCCCACGTTCTCGGATGTCTTGGTTTGCTTGATCCCCGGCCGAGCGGATTGCTCTGTTTGGCCCGGGGCATTTCTACGCAAGCGTGTCCCAAATCATCCGTTACTCAAACCGAGGCCGGGTTTACCCGGCAACCCCGTGCGCCTTCGCGCTGCGGGGACTGCTTATGGCAGGCAGACTTCGCCGCGCGTGCGCAGGCTGTTCGCTGGGGACCTCTCCATGCGGCGACGGCGCCGGCGTGAGGCGCGAAGCCTCAAGCGTGCGGGCGGCGTGCGTTCGGGGACTGGCCTGCGAACAGTGAGTAGACTGGGCGGGCGTGCCGCTGGAGCAGCGCGGCGGCAAGGGTGAGGGCGCCGATCACAGCCGCCGAGGCGAGCAGGCCGAGTGCCCCGGAGCGCAGCAGCCAGTCCGAACGCACTGTCGAGTTTGCCACCCGCACGAGGATACGCAGGAGAGGCTCATGGGCGGCGAAAAGGAAGAACGCGTAGGGCGCAAAAGACACCAGTTTGCGCACGCAGGTGGGCGCACGGTGTTGGAACCAGCCGCACAGCAGCCAGATCGCGACACAGCCTACCAGGCGCACGACACTCACAATGCCACCGTGGGGCTCTACTGGCTTGCCTCCGTAGATGTAGAGGGTCGCGATGGTCAGGGGGATGAAAAGCGCCAGGACCGGGCCCAAGTAGCGATCCCCGGCGGTGAGGTCGAAGCGGCGGAGTTGCAACCAGGCCCCCCAGGTGAAGAAGACCAGAGTGTAGAGCATGTGCCAGTTGGCGATGGGATCCCAGCCGGTCAGCCACAGCAGTGTTAGCCCCACGCACAAGGCGAGCCCCGCAGTTTCCAACGCCCGGTGGATCAGCGGTGCCAGGACAGCGGCGACAATCAGGTTGCGGATGAACCAGAACTGGAAGGCGGGCGGGTTTCCGTGTGCTCCGAAAAGCCAGGCTATGTGGTCCCCTGCGCTGTCCTGCGCGATGGCGGCACCATGCCCGCCGAAGAATGCGGCGGTTGCCGGCAGGGCGAGGCCTACGAGGAAGAACGTGAGGGTGCTGAGGTTCCAGAGCAGATAGGGCAGGGCAAGGGTGCGGGTGCGCTCACGCAGTTTTCTCAGGTGGCTGCTTCGGCGTCCGTCGAAATCGTGGAAGAAGAGATATCCGGAAATCGCTGTCAGCAGGGGGACCGCCCCTCGCGGAACCAGGTCGCCGGCCCAGAGGAGCAACCAGTTCAACCAGTGGCCGGAGGCGGGGTGTGCGGCGTTCAGCGTCGCGTTCTCGAAGGTTCCGTGGAGCAGCACAACCCCGCAGATCAGCGGGAAGCGCACGGCGGCGATGCGCTCCGACACGCTTTGGGCAGACGCAGGGCTGCTGAGGGCGGGATGGAATGAGATCGGGAGCATGCGAGTTGGCGAGAGTACGCAGGCGGGAGCGACGAACGCTGGAAGTTGCCGATGGAGGATATCCGAAAATTCCTCGCATCGGGCAACCCCGAAAGTGCACTAGCGATACGCGAACGAGCAGGACGCCGCCAGCGAGCAGGAGTAGAAGCCGCTCGGCGCCACGCGGCTCCTTTGGCGGCTAGGCGAGGGGCGGGCGAACGAGCACGGGCGCCTTCAGTCCGGGTAGGTATTCGGAAAATTCGTCGGTCTCGCCGGCATTGCGCAGCGCTCGCTGGACCATGCCCATCTTGGCGTCGAGGTTGTCCACCATCGACACGAAGACGGCTTCGGGGGTGGCGGCCATCACGGCGGCACCCCACTCAAGTTCGCCTTGGTGGCTGAGGATGATGTGCTCGAGGCGCTCCAGCAGGTCGGCGGGCAGCTTGTTCTTGAGGCCGTGTTTGCGGGCGAGTTGGTAGCCGAGCACCACATGGCCCTGGAGCAGGCCGCGGCGGCTCTTGCGTACGGTAAGGCCGGATTCGTACTCGATGGTCTTGCCGATGTCGTGCAGCAGGATGCCGGCGAGGGCGAGGTCGGCGTGGACCTCGGGATACAGCGGGAGCAGGGCGCGGCAGGCGCGGGCCATGTGGGTGGTGTGCTCGAGCAGGCCGTTGCGGTAGGCGTGGTGCATGGCCACGGCTGCGGCGGAGGTGCGGAAAACTTCGCCGATCTCCTCGAATACAGCCTGCACGGTGGCGCGCAGTTCGGGCTGCTGGAGTGCGGCGATGTGGGACTGGAAGTCGGCCCACAGGGCGTTGCTTTCCTCGGGGGCGGACTCGACCAAGGAGTCGAGAAGGGCGGGGTTGGCGGCGATCTCCTCGGGATTTACGGGCTCGATACGCTGGAGCTTGGGGGAGAGGCGTTCCTGGAAATAGTCGAGCTTGCCCTCGACGCGCACCACTGAGCCCTCAGCCAAGGACTTCACGGCGGCGAAGGCGGCGCTGTCGCCAAAGATCGTGGTGCCGAAGGAACCGGTACGGTCGCCGAACTCGACGACGAGAAAGACGTTTTCGTTCTTGGCGGTGCGCTGGGAGATCTTGCGCAGCACGTAGATGCCGCCGAAGGGGGGATTGCCGGCGCGGGTGAGGCTGCGGAGGGCTTGTACGGTGAGCAGGGGCAGGTCGGGCATGGGAAAGGGAAGGCTGAAGGCGGAATGCTGAAGGCTGAAGGTCGGCTGCGGCGGCACTGTGCCCGGCGGGCGCTCAGGCGTACTGTTTCACCAGCTTGGTGAAGTCACGGAAGAACGGATGCTTGGTGGTCTTGAGGATACTGTAGAAGACAGTCTCGGTGGGCAAGGTGTGGCAACCCAGGCGCTCAAGGTAGCGCAGCGCGGTGGCGCAGTCGTCGGGGCGGCGGCCGCCGAGACAGTCGCTGAGCAGCGTGACCTGGCGCTCCGAGCCGAGCGCGTCCAGAGCGGTCTGGTAGATGCAGATGGGGGTCTCGATGCCGGCGATGAGCACGTGCTCGATCTCGCCCTCGGCGAGCAGGGCCGACAGTGATTCGGAGTCGAGGGCGGAGAAGCCGTCCTTGGCGAAGACGGTTGGCGGCTGGTCGGCGAGGGCGAGCAGTTCGGGGCGGGTGGAGCCGAGCTTTGCCGGTACTTGTTCGGTGAACACTACCGGCAGGCCCAGGCCGCGGGCGGCGGCGATGGCCAGCGAGGTGCGGCGCAGAAGGGCGTCGGCGCCGGGCACGGCGGCGAGGAAGGGTTGCTGTAGGTCGACCACGAGCAGCAGTGCGCGGGCGAGAGGGGAGGAGGAGTCGGAGGTCATGCTAGATTCGAAAGTTGGTCACGGCGGACTGCAAGAGGACACCGAGTGCCGCGAGGAGGGAAAGGTATTTCCCACCTCCAATCGACGCGCGCATCCGATCGACGGCGGACCGGCAGGTGAGACTGTACAAACCTGTCCCTTGTTTTCGTATTCCGCCCTTCGTGCTCGCTGCGGCCTGCATCTTGGCGGTCACGGCTGAGGCCAATAGCGGCGGCGGGCCTTCACCTGCACCAGGCGGCGCTCGGGGAGGATGTAGGCGGAGAGGTGGCCGCCAGCGACGCAGGCGGTGTCGAGGCAGAGCGACCACTTGAGTTTGTGCACGGTGGGGCGCGAGGTGTGCCCGTAGACCACGAAGGGCGGGCCGCTCCAGAAGTCGGCCCAGATGGGGGATCCGGGGCTCTCGGTGCGTTTGCAGGGCCGCCCTTGTGGATCGATGACTTGGATGCGGGTGACGACCTCTGCGGGCTGGCGCTGCCAGGGCGTGCCGGGCTGAAAGCCGCCGTGAACGAATACGGTGTTGAGCGCTTCGTCGAAATGGGTGAGCGGCATCGCGGCGAGCAGCGCCCAGTCGGCCGGGCGTAGGGCGGCGGCGGTGGCGCGGTCGTCGTCGCGCAGCAGGCTGGCGTCGCCGCTGCGGTGGAAACGTAGCAGTCGCAGCTCGTGGTTGCCCAGCAGGCACAGGGCTCGGTTGGCCCGGGCGAGGTCGAGGACCAGGCAGGGGGCAGGGCCTCGGTTGATGAGGTCGCCCAGCAGGACCAAGCGGTCGGCGGGCTGCAGTTGCAGCTTGGCGAGGAGTTCGGCGAATTCGACGGCGCAACCGTGAATATCCCCGATGGCGATGAGGCGTCCGGTGCTCAAAACAGGGATTTGAGCTAGCTTCGCACCCGGGGCGAAGTAAACAACTTTCCATGGATCTGATTCTGCAACCCAGCGCCACTCAGTGCGCGGTCACCGCCGCACCCTTCCAGGATGGCGACCGGGTGGTCTGCTTCCTTGGGTACGGGGCGGACGGGCAGGTGGGCCGCTGGGACCTGCTGGCCTCGGCCGAGGCGGAGTTTGCGCTGCCCGACCGCACCATTTGCCGCTGGGTGCACGTGTTCAAGCCGCGTTCGAGGGACGACAATCCCGAGCGCACCCTAAAGCTCGGGGCCGAGAGCCTGTTCACCACGCTGTGCGACCCGTCCGCCGAAATCATTGAGGCCAATACGCCTTTGATCCAGTTCCTGACGCTGATGCTGGAGCGCAAGAAGCTGCTGCGACTCAAGGGGCTCACTGCCGACCGCGCCCGTCGCATCTATGAGCACACCAAGACCAAGCAGCTCTATGAGGTGCCGGTGGGCGAGCTCACCCCGGAGTTTTTCATGAAGGTGCAGGAGCAGCTCGGCGTGCTTGTGGGCGTACCCAAGAAGAAGGTCGAAGCGGCGCCCGCCCAGCCTGGCGCCCGAGCGGCGACGAAGGCGAAGGCATCGCCACCGGCAGCGAAATTGCCAGCTGCCCCGAAGTCGCCAGCGGCGGTGAAGGCGCAGACGGATTCGGCGGCTCCCCAAGGCTGAGCCGTGATGCGGCGGGCGGAGGGGGGGGGGCGTGGCCAGAGCCAAACTACAGGCGCTGCCCCCCGGCGAGATTGCGTAGCCTGGCAGTCTCGGTGATCGGTTCACGTCGCGCTCCTTTGGGTGCCCGACCTGGAGGCTACGGTTTATGCAGCCGGGGTGAGCTTGTGCCAGGTCACCTGTTCGCCGGCCGCTGTGATGCCCACGATTTGCTGGGCATCGAAGAAAGTGACCTCCACCAACGCGTAGTAGGGCAGGATACGGAAGCCGGCCGACTGGCGGCCCTGCAACTCGATCTTCCGGGCGGGGTTGATGGCCTGCCATTGGCCTTCCACGACACTGGCGCCCCTCGGGCCGATCAACTCGCCGTGGAAACTGCCCTCGGTGGTGAGCACCAGTTGCATGTTGCCCTGGGCGAAAGGAGTCTGGATACGGATCTGCCAGTTGCCGGGGAGGATGGTCTCAAGGGCGAGGGGAGGGAAGGGCGCCGGGGCTTCGCGTTGCAGGGGCGGGGATTCGGGCGAGGCCAGAGAGGCGCACGAGTGCTTGGCGCGCGGCCTGCAGCCGGTTTTCCTGCCGGTGATGCTCCAGATCAACCGGCTGATGTTGGCTTCGTCGGCCACGCCGGCGCCGAGGTCCACCCAAGTGCGGTTCCTCAGGAACAATGGCAGTTCGGGTTGGGCGGAGCCGGGCAACAGCACGGGGATGATCGCGCGCCTGTCTTTTGCCGCCAAGGTGAGGGCGGCGCGCATCTCCTCGTCGACCCAAGGTCCAAGTCCATCGCGGCCGACGACGACCACCACGCTGTACGAGGCGTGGATACCGGCCTCCAGAAACTGTTGCAAGGGGATGCCGGTGCGCAGTTCGTCCTCATCGTGCCAGACGCAGAGGCCGTGGGCGGTGAGTTGGTCGCGAAGTTCCCGCACGCCCGCCTTGTCCTTGCTGTTGTGGGAGAGGAAGACGTCGAAACGGGGGGCCGCGTGCTGCGTGCTCATGGACTGGGGCTGGCGTGGGCTGGAGGCTGAACGCGGACGGAGGAGGGCGGAACGAGGAGGGCGGAAGGCTGGGGCGGCAGCAGGAGGCGGCAAGGCCGGGGGCGCGACGAACGCCCCGGTTGGTCTAATTCGACTTTGGCAGGAGTTGGTCCACCACAAGGCCGAGGTCGGCGAACTGGTAGGGTTTGGATACCTTGCCCTTGAAGCCGTAGCGGCGGTGGTCGGAGAGCACCGGGTTGTTGGAGTATCCGCTGGAGACAATGGCGCGCACCTCGGGGTCGGTCTTGAGCAGTTCGCGCATGGTCTCCTCGCCGCCGAGGCCTCCGGGGATGGTGAGGTCGAGGATCACCAGGGCGAAGGGGCGACCCTCTTGGCGCGCCTGAGTGTAGGCTCGCAGCGCGTCGTGGCCGTCGGCCACGGCCACCGGTTCGAGCCCGAGGCGTTGGAGCATGGCGCTGGACATACGGCGGATGCATTCCTCGTCGTCGAGCACCAGGGCGCGGCCGCGCTGCCGGATGGCCGGGGCAGGCACCGCCGCAGGCGCAGCGGCGCTGGAGGGCGGTAGGGCGGCGGAAGCTACGGGGGCAGCAGCAGCAACTGGGACAGCAGTAGCTGCTGGGGCCGCAGCGGGGGCTGGGGTTGTGGCCGGGGGCCGAGCTGCGGCGGGACCGGCAGTGGGAAGCTGAGCGGTGGACGGGGCGGCTACAGCGGCTACAGCGGCGGCGGCGGGCAACCAGATTTTGAAGATGGTGCCCTGGCCCAGTGTTGATGCTACGGTGATGTGCCCCTGGTGCTTTTTCACAATGGAGTGGACCGTGGCGAGACCGATGCCGTGTCCGGTTTTCTTGGTTGTGAAATAGGGGTCGAAGATGTGGGGCAGAGCCTCCGGGGCGATGCCGGGGCCGTTGTCGGAGAGTGTGAGCCGCAGGTAGCGGCCGGCGGCCAGGAGGAGGTCGCCAGCGGGCACGGTTTCGTTGGTGAGAGCGATATGGATGCGGCCGCCCTGGGGTAGTGCCTGGGCAGCGTTGATCACGATGTTTTGCACCACCTGGCCGATCTGGCCCTTGTCGACCTGGGCTGGCCAGAGATCCGGGGCGAGGGCGAATTCGGCCCGCACGGGGGATCCGTGCAGAGCGAAGCGGGTGGTCTCCTGCACAATGTCGGCCAAGGCCACGGCGGTACGGACGGGATCGCCGCCCTTGGCAAAGGTGAGCAGCTGCATCGTGAGGTCGCGCGAGCGGCTGATCGCCTTGTCGGCATCGCGCAGGCATGCCGCAGAGTCGGGCTGCAGCCCGGGGTCGAGGCCTACGAGCGAGAGGTTGCCCTTCACTACAGTGAGGAGGTTGTTGAAATCGTGTGCTATGCCGCCGGCCAGCAGGCCGAGGGATTCCAGCTTGGAGGTGCGCTGCAGCTCGGCTTCCATGAGCGACTCGCGCTCGAGTTGGCGGCGGATCTGGTCGGTCTGGCGGCGCACGCGCTGGCGCAGTGTAGCCCCCCAGAGGGAGACCAGCAGAATGCCAAGGGCGAGCACGGAGGCGAGGGTGAGGATGCGCCCGCGGTCCAGCCACGGGGGGCGCTGCAGCAGCGTTACGTTTGCAGCATCTTGGAGGTGGAGCTGTACCAGGTTGGGTTGGCCGTAGGCGTCGTATTGGAGATCGTATACCCCAGTGAGCGAGAGTGTGCTTCCCGTGGGCCAGGGGGGGGCGGCGGAGTTGTTGGGGGCAGCGGTGCGCAGGTAGGCCTCGAAGAGGCCGCTTTCAGACTGGATGGTGAGGCGCAGCTTGCGGCCGGCGGCGGCTGTGGCGATGAGCTGGCCGTCGAGCTGCACGAGCCGGCCCACGAAAGCGGGGCGGAGCTGGTCGGCCGAGACCATGGTGAGCGGTGAGGGTAGTGGTGCTGTACCTGACTTTCGGACATACGCCTCGCGCAACGCCAGGCGCCGGCCATGGCGCCCGAGGAAACCGACCGCTTCGATCTGGTCGCCCTGTTTGAGCGGGGCGGGATCGCGGCTGAGCACGAGCAGCGGCGCCCCTGCCTCGATAATCTGGATGGACACTCCAGGGGTGTGGTGGGTGACGGTGCCCCGGACCTTGATGCGGTGTTCGTAGGTCTGGATCGAGCCGTAGCGGCCGAGGCTGGCGATGTCGCGCAGGGGGCGGTCAAAATTGTCCGCCGGGGCCGCTTCGGTGATTTCGATCGCGGCGGGGTCGGCCAGCCAGAGGGTGACGGATTGGAGCTGGCGCTGCTCGTTGGCGCTGGCGCTGCAAACTCCGGTGAGGCGTACCACAGAATCGGCGACCCTGGTGAGGTCTTCGCTGGTGGCGACCTTTGCGGTGAAGTCGCCAGCGGCGGTGGCGAGTTCCAAGGTGGCCCATTGGCCCTCGCGGCGAATCGCTCGCACATAGCCGCTCAATTCCAGCCTTTCGGCTTCCTCCGCCCCCGTCAGCGCGTGGTCGAGCGAGACCGCTTTGGGCGAAGGCAGTGGTGCCGCTCCAAGGCCTACGATTCCGGAGGCTTCCACAGTCGGGGCAAACTGGCCCATCGCGGTGCTGCCGTGTATCTCGATACGCTGGCCCGGTTGGCTGGGGATGGCCTCGTTGGGGGGCCGGCGCACGCAGAGGCCGCCGGTGGAGTCCTGGATATAGAGGAGGGGGGACTCGGGGTGGGACCATGTTACCACGCCAGTGAGACGCACCGGATGTGCTGCGGTGGCGTCGGAGGCGGGGAGTGCGCTCACCTGGGCGGCGAGGAGTAGTGGTGGGATGGAGGTCGGAGCGACAAGCTGGTTGTCGGGGCGTGCGATGGGGCGATAGACGGCGTTGGCCAGTTGCCAACTGGAACCCGAGACGCGCGGATAACCGATGGCTTCTACTGGTGTGCCTACAGCTCCGGCGAGAGTCTGGGCGGTGAGGAGCTCGATCTGGCCGGAGCTGTCGCGCAACTGTATCGAATGTCCGGGGGTGCCTCCGCTGGAGACGCCCATGAGGTGGACCAAGGTGTTGGGGGGGCAGTCGTTGAGCCGGTCGATCGGGGTGCGCGGCAGTTCGAAGCGGGGGTCTGTCTTGAGCGGGCTGAGCACCAGCAGGCGCTCGGCGGAAGAGACCATGAGCGAGAGGCTGGCGGGGCCGCCGTTGGGCTCGCGGCTGGAGTTGTACACTCCGGTGAAACGCACGCGGGTGTTGGTGAGGTCCGGTGCCTTCTGGCCGGGGGCCAGGCGCAGCCAAGCAGAGGCGGGGCGCCCCTCCACCGAAAGCAGGTACTGCTGGCGGCCGTTGCTGGGCGGTGCGAGGCGGTCGACGATGGCTTCGACGGTGACCAGGCGGTTGTTGAGGAGGCTGGTTTGCTCGAGGCGGTTCTCGGTGGCCAGCGGGGCCGGCGAGGCCAATGCGACAACCTGGAAGGAGGCGTTGGCGAAAGAGAGGTCGCTGCCGGGCGGATGGGTGCCGGTGACGAGAATACGCTGGCCGGGCTGGATGGGCAGTGGCCGGGGCCCGGGGACGATTTGGGCTGCCGACTCGCCATCCTGCACCCAGAGCAGGTTCAACTCGGAGTCGTAGTAGGTGACATCGCACTCGAAGCGGAAGGTGGCGGGTCGCTGCTTGGCCTCGGTGGGGAGTTCCTGATACTGAATGATCGAGGTGATTGCCGCCGCCCCGGGCGCCGCCGCAGCGGGCACGGCCCGAGCCGGTGCGGGCGATCCGATCACGATCAAGGCCGCGAGTGGAAGTGCGCGAGCGAGCAGGTGGATGAGCGGGTGGAGGGCAGGCATGGAGAACCCTCGCACTAAGGGGCGGGGCGGCTCCACGATGCGGTTTCCCTCCGGGGTGGCGAGGACTTGTTGGCTAGTTTTGAGGATTTCGCGCCACGAAACCACAACGCCGCTAGGCCGGCCCTGACACCGGCCCCGTCATCGCCTTGAGCACCTCCTGAATACGCCCTAGGTCGAAGGGCTTCACCATGGCGGCGTCGAAACCGTAGCGGCGGTGGTTCTCCACTGCGGGATCGTCGGCATAGCCGCTCATCACGATGGCCTTTACGGCGGGATTGATCTGGCGCAGGGCCTGGATGACCTCCCGGCCGCCTAGGCCGTTGCGGATCGTCAAGTCCAGGAACACCAGGTCGAAGGGCCGCTGCGCCGCTCCGGCAGCCGTGAAGGCGGCTATGGCCGATTGCCCGTTCTCCACCATCTCCACCTCGTGGCCCAGCTTGCGGAGGGTCTTTGCGAATACCGTCAGCAGCTTCTCCTCGTCGTCCATCACCAGAATTCTGCGACGAGTGAGGCTGGCCGTAGGCGGGGCGGCTGGATCCACTGCGACTGCTGCCGTGGCGGCGGGCAGGTAGATCTCGAAGGTGCTCCCTTGGCCGGGGGTGGACCTCACGGCCATCGCGCCCCCGTGCTTTTTGATGATGGTGTGGCAGATCGTGAGCCCGAGCCCCATGCCCTTGCAGGTGCCCCGCTGCTTGGTCGAGAAATAGGGGTCGAAGACCAGCGGGAGATTCTCGGGGGGGATACCCACGCCGTGGTCGATAACGCTTACCCGCACGTAGCCGCCGGGGGGCAGGGCGGGCATACCGGGGGAGCGGCGCACCACGTTTTCGGCGCGGATACCGACTACTCCGCCCTCCGGCAGGGCCTCTCGGGCATTCATCACCAGGTTACGCAAAACCTGGCTGATCTGCCCGGGGTCGGCCTTCACCGGCCACAGATCCTCGGCCAGGGCGAAATCGCAGCCCACCGACGATCCGCTTAAGGCCGGCCGCACCGATTCCCGGATCACCTCTTTGAGTGGTGTGATTTTCAGGATGGGGGCGCCGCCCTTTGAAAACGTCAGCAGTTGCTGGGTGAGGCTGCGCGCCATGAAGGCGGTCTTCTTCACCTCCTCAAGGCAGCGAGCGATCTCCCCGTCGGGCGGGCCCAGAGTCTGGGCCAGATCGAGGTTGAGCACGAGGGAGGTGAGCAGGTTGTTGAAATCGTGGGCGATGCCGCCGGCCAGAATGCCGGTGGATTCCAGTTTGCTGAGTATCAGCCGGTCCTCGGCGGCGCGTTTGCGCTCGGTGACGTCGCTAAGGGCGAGCTTGCAGTTGCGTCCCGATTCGGAGGCTACGGCCTCCATCTCCACCTCGCATTCTGCTCTTCCGTCCACCACCAGCGCCACCTCGCAATGCTCCCGGCCATTGCCCGTGAATACCCGCTGGAGGAACCCCGCGAAGACCGGGAGATCCTTGGCGGCCACGAACGAGCGGAAAGAGCGATTGGCCAACTGGGGCCGCTCAAAACCCAGCAGGCTGGCAGCGGCCAAGTTGGCTTCGCTGATACCGGCGTTGGGATCGAGGGTCATGTAGCCCACCGGGGCGAAATCAAAGAGGTCGGTGATCTTTGCCAGAGCCACTTCCATCTCGGCCCGGGTGCGCTCCAGTTCGGCACCCTGCAACTCCAGTTCGATTTGGTGGACCTCCAGGTCATGGATGAGTTGGAGGTTGTCGGCGTTGGAGCGAGTGGGGGCGTCTGGCACCTGGCGTTGCAGCCAGCAGGCTTCGGCGCGGCTGTGTAGTTCTTTGGCGGTTAGCGTAGCGTGGTCCATCTTTGGCATGGCGTAACTTTCTCTCTGGGCCGGCCGAGTTTGCTCACCGGGCGGGGGCGATTCTGCGATGGGGCGCCTAGGCTAGTCGGAACGGGTATTTTTTCCAGTGGCAGTTGGGGAGGGGCTGCAGTCGCAGCCCGGTGCCCCGCTATGCAACGGTGTGGCAAGGGCTTACGTGATGCCCTTTCGCCCGGATATTTTTCCCACCCCTACGCAAGGCCCTCGGCGGCGCGGGCGAGTCGGAAGCTCTCCACCACCCAGACGCTGAGGACCTTGTCGGGTGCCGCCACTACATCGCGGGTGATGGGGAACTGGGTGCGGCCGGTGTTGCGGGCGACCAGTTTCAAGCCGTGGTGGAAATCCCGGAACCTCTCCTCGCACAGGGCGCGGATTGTCTTGTCGGCGGCCAGGCTGGCGTCGATGAGCGCGCTCACGGCGTCGTCGGCAAAGAGCAGGTCGAAGCCGTGTTCCTGGCGGAAGCGGGTGGCGAAGGCGGTGATCTCCGCCCTCAGTACATCGTGTTGGCGTTCGGCGTTTTCGCGCAGCAGGTGGTGGAGCGAGGCGGCCGGATCGGCCACCGCGGCCGGGTCTATGGCGAAGGTCTTGATGGCGGTGGAGGGCAGCTCGAACTTGAAGCCCCGGAAGATGCGCTCGAGCACTGTCATAAGTCCGCGGGCACCGGTATTTTCTGCCTGGGCACGCAGGGCGATCTCGCGGATGGCGGCGCGGCCGATTTCAAAGTCGATGCCGTAGCCGGCGAAGTCGGCGCGGTATTGTTGCAGGATGCTGCCTTCTGAGGTGAGCAGGATCTGCTCGAGGTCGTCGGCCGTGAGGGGTTGGCAGGCGATGCGCACGGGCAGGCGCCCGACAAACTCGGGCTCGAAGCCGTAGGCGATGAAATCCTGGCTGGTGACCAAGGCGAGGTAGTCGCTCTCGGTGCGCCCCGAGGCTTGGGCGGCGCCGAAGCCGATGGAGGTGCTTTGCACGCGGCGTTTCACCTGGTCGGAGAGTTTGTCGAAGGCGCCGCTCACGATGAAGAGGATATGGCGGGTATTGATTGTGGCGGGTCGGGGTTTGCCTCCGCGCTGCATCTCCATCATCGCCTGCATCTGGCCGAGGAGGTCGGTCTGGCTGTGCAGGCTCACGTCGGTTTCCTCCATGAGCTTGAGCAGGTTTACCTGTACCCCGCGGCCGGAGACATCGCGCCCGCCGAGGAAATTTTGGGCGGCGGCGATCTTGTCGACCTCGTCGAGATAGATGATGCCGTATTGGGCCAGCTCTACGTCGCCCTCGGCGGCTTTCACGAGATCGCGCACCAGATCGTCCACATCGCCACCCACGTAGCCGGTCTCGGAGAACTTGGTGGCGTCGGCCTTCACGAAGGGCACGCCGATGAGCTTGGCGATGCAGCGCATCAGGTAGGTCTTGCCCACGCCGGTGGGCCCGAGGATTACGATGTTCTGCTTGGCGTACTCGCGTTCGCGCAGGTCGGGGGAGTCCAGGCACTGGCGCACATGGTTGTAGTGGTCGCAGATGGCCACCGAGAGGATCTTCTTGGCCTCGTCCTGGCGGATGACGAAGCGGTCGAGGTGGTCGCGGACCTCCCGCGGCCGCAGGTTGAAGGCGCGGATACGGCGAAGGGCTTCGGCGGATTCCGCGCCGGGGGAGGGTGGGCCTTTCGGGGGGCCGGCGGAGGGCTGGGGCGGGGGGCGGGAGCCGGCCATCATGGAGCGCATGGAGGCCTGCACCTGCGGGTCGTTGAGGAGTTCCTGCACCTTGTGTTCGAGTTCCTCGAACGGATTCTTGGGGCCTTGATCGCTCATGGGATGATGGGGCCGGCTTTCGGGTTGACGCAAAATGACGTCCAGCAATAGCTTAACTCAGCTTCTAACCGACCAATTTTCCCTTACAGGAAACACACCATGTCCAACAACCTCACCAAGCGCGATATCGTTCTGGAAATTTACGAGAAGACCGGCTTCCCCCAGAAGGAAGTGCAGCAGTCTGTGCAGATGGCCCTGGATATCATCCAGGATGCGCTCGCCTCGGGCCGCAATGTAGAGCTGCGCAACTTCGGCGTGCTGGAGGTGCAGGTACGCAAGGCGCGTATCGGCCGCAACCCGAACAAGCCCGAGACCGAGGTCATCATCCCCACCCGCGCGGTGGTGAAGTTCAAGTCGGGCAAGATTTTGAAGGCCAAGCTCAAGAAGATCGAGCTGAGCAAGGTGGACAAGCGCGGCATCGTGCCCCCGGCCGCCCCGCTTACCCCGCCCGTCGCCTGAGCCCCGCTTCGCCTCTACATGGCCCAGTTCCAGACCCTGCCGGGGTTCCGGGAGTTCTATCCCGAGGAAACCGCCCGGCGTAACCACTTGTTCAGGCTTTGGCGGCAGGCTGCCGTGGCCTCCAACTTCCAGGAGTTCGACGGGCCCGTGCTCGAGCCGCTCGAACTCTACAAGGCGAAGTCGGGCGAGGAGATCGAGCAACAGCTATTCTGCTTCACCGACAAGGGAGGGCGCGAGGTCTCCCTGCGTCCGGAGATGACTCCTACGCTGTGCCGCATGGTGGGCGAGCGAGCCGGCGCGCTGAGGCGCCCGATCAAGTGGTTCAACATCGGCGAGCACTACCGCTACGAGCGGGCCCAGAAGGGCCGCCTGCGCGCCTTCTTCCAGTTCAATGCCGATCTGCTGGGCGAGACCGGCCCCGAGGCCGAGGTGGAGCTCATCGCCCTGCTCATCGCCTGCGTGTCCGCCACCGGGCTCACTGAGCGCGACTTCTTCATACGCCTGAGCGATCGCAACCTCTGGTTCTTCTATCTGCAGGCCATCGGATACACCGAGGCGCAGGTGCCCGACGTTCTGGGCACGATCGACCGGCTCGAGAAACAGGGCGACGACGCCTTCAAGTTCTTCGAGGAGAAACACGGGCCGCTCTCCGCCGAGAAGCGCGCCGAGATCGTATCCTTCACCAAGATCAACTCCCTGGCCGCCCTTGAGCAGCGCCTCGCGCCCGTGACCGGCGCCGGTGGCCCGGCTGCCGAAGCCCTCTCCGCCCGTCTGGCCGATTGGCGCACTCTGCTCGACGGCCTCGCCGCGATGGGGCTGGGCGCTTTCATTGAGGTGGACCTCGGCGTCGTGCGCGGGCTGGCCTACTACACCGGGTTTGTATTCGAAGCCTTCGACCGCAGCGGGGAATTCCGCGCGATCGCCGGAGGCGGGCGCTACAACAACCTCGTCAAGAAACTCGGCGGTCCCGACCTGCCCGCGGCCGGTTTCGCCATCGGCGACGTCGTCATCAGCGAGATGCTCAAGTCGAAGAATCTCCTGCCCACTCTGGTGCAGGCGCCCGACATCTTCTGCATCATCGGTGGCCCGGCCGAGCGCAAGACCGCGCTGGCCGACATCCGCGCGCTGCGCGCCGCCGGCTACCGGGTGGAGTATCCGCTCAAGGACGCCGGCTTTGGCAAACAGTTCAAGCAGGCCGACCAGCACAAGGCGCGCCTGGCTATCATCTATGGCGGCGACGAGCTCGCTCGCGGCGCAGTGAAGATGAAGCTGCTCGCCGACGCCACCGAACGGGAGATACGCCACGACCATCTGCTACAGGCGGTGGGCGAGTTTCTGGGCAACACCTGAGCCCGGCCGGGGTAGGTCCAGTCTTCGACTGGGCCGTGGCCGGTCGAAGACCGGCCCTACTTGGCGGAGAAAACGGAACACGAAAGATTGATGGCCCCTATCGAAACGCCCGTACCCAAGCCCGGCGCTTTGCGCCGGGGCGCCGGCTCGCTGCTGCGAGTGCTCGCGGTATTGGCCGTGCTCTACGCGCTGGTTTGCGTAGGGGCGCGCTGGATCTCGCCAGGTATCCTTTTCCCGGCTCCGGCTCCCTCCTACGGGGCTACGCTGCGAGGACTGGAGATCGGAAGAGCGTCGTGTAGGGAAAGAGTGTTCAGAGCCGTGT
>CAJCBL010000362.1 GCA_903960515.1 uncultured Verrucomicrobiota bacterium | reverse complement strand
GTCCATAGTCACTACGTGCCCCTATAAACTTGGCCCGTAGCATTGCGAAGTCGCGACCGGGCGGGCGGGTGTTCCCGGAGCGCCGTAGGAGCGCGGATTCCTACCGCGCAAGGGGCGCGATTCCTCTCGCACTGGCCGCCGCCGGCGGGGATGGTGCTTACCGGACGGAGCGCGAGCGAAGGAGGAAGCAGGGCTCATGCTCAGCGCCAAGGAGTCCCCGACGCAGCGCTGGCGCGAGACCTGCCACTGATACTATTGCTGCCGCGTTCGCCTATTCTTTAGCTGTCCCCGCTGAGCCTTTAGCTGTCCCCGCTGAGCCCCTGACGTCTTCGGATCGGCCTTCGCTGCAAAGCGGCCGAACCGCGTACTCTGCGGAGAGTACTAAATACAATCTGAGCGCTTGGCCATTACGCGCAGGAATCCCACCGGCGATCTCTAGGCGCCCCGAAACTGCAACAGGAGTCCCGCATGCGAGGCGCGCGTCTTGAGGTACGAACAACCCACCGTTAGGATGATAGAGCAGTATTCCACCTTCACCCGGATCGAGTTTCCAAGCCTCCGATGAGTAGCAGAGGTACCAACCATCACCATCATGATACAGGAAACCCCTCGTGAACACGTTTTTTTTATGGAAAGTGACAGGGTCCGCTATTAGTCGTATCAGCGTCGTTGTCACCCATTGATCGTCGAGGACTGTTGTAGCGCCCGACATGGGGAGAACGGCCAACACGACCAAGACGATAGCGATAGTATATCTATTCATTTTGGTAAGCCTGAGCACCGCATGCATTCGACGAGGGGTCGGATTAGGGACAGGTTCGTCGGATTAGGGACAGGTTAGTTCTGGCGCTTACCGCTTACCCTGCCGGTCCCTCATTCTCCGTCAAGTCCATAGTCACTACGTGCCCCTATAAACTTGGCCCGTAGCATTGTGAAGTGACGACCCGACGGGCGGGTGTTCCCGGAGCGCCGTAGGAGCGCGGTTTTCTACCGCGCAAGGTGCGAAATTCCTCGCGCACTGGCCGCCGCCGGCGGGAATGGTGCTTACCGGACGGAGGGCAATCGAAGAAGGAAGCAGGGCTCATGAGCAGCACCAAGGAGTCCGCGGCGTAGCGCTGGCGCGAGACGTGCCGCTGATGCTATTGCTGCCGCTTCCGGCCTATTCTATACCTGTCCCCTCTGAGTCCTCCGCAAGTGGTGGGCCGGTGTTAACGGAGAAGGGCCGGATATTCTGGTGAACCCGTTTTGACAAAGCGCGAGCGCAGCAGGATGCAGGGCCCAACATCGAGCACAGGCTCCGTTCCGAGATGGTGCCGGACCTGCCGCTGGATGCTATTGTTGCCGCGCGGCCTATTCTTTACCTGTCCTCTATGGAGCCCCTGAAGGCTTAAATCCTTTCATCCCTAATTGATCTTCCCATTCAGTTTTGTCGTATTGTTTTCGCGCCTTCTTTACACACGCTGCAAACCAGTGCTCGATGGAGTCGAAATTCTTGGCAATTCCCGAGCCTCTCGCCCCACAAATGCCCGGAAGATACTCCTGATTTCTCGAACACCATCGGTAATATACGGCCCCATCATAAATCCATGCCCCAACGTTGAGGTAAAACTCATTTTCGCCGACACGACTCATTTGAAGTTTATAGCATACGGCAAGATTATACTGCGAAAACTCTCCTTTACCCCAAAACATTTCGACCTTCCCAATTCTCTCACACACACCTGCAATTGAAGGTGGCAATGGCCCATACCTTGCAACTAGGCCTTCTACGATAGGCAAAGGAATTGGCGTGGTTTGATGTGCCTTGGTTTTGCAACGGCGAAGGCACTCCTCAATGTCAACAACTAGGCTCATTGGTCACACCCTCGACGCGAGCGCTTACCCCAGCGGCTATCGTCATGTTCTTCCATATGGTAAATCTTATGGTTGTCTGGATCTAGCGGATAAATATTACTCCCACTATCCAAGCCTCCGTCAGCTGATGGAAGCACGTGATGGGCCCTCGCTCCTATTGGCCATGGCTTCTGATTCAACTTCTTCCACTCTTCTATCGACTCTTTACGTGTCTTCTCACGCTTGATTTGAGGATATTTTTTCTGGCATGCACAGTAGTAGGCTTTCAGCTTCGCTTCGCGATCGGGATCGGTCGGGCAGATATCCTTCTCGCATTTATCTAGGCAATCGTCGAGCGCATGGTCGGTGCCGTAATTCTGATTAGCATACTCCTGATGGAGTCGCGGAAGTTCATCGAATTCCTGCCACTGTCGAGTTTCCCGGTTCTTCTCGGTAGGAAGCTGCTCAAGCAGGGCAATCGTCCAATCTGCATAGACGTCAGATATTCTAGGTCCGCCCCACAACTCGGGAATCAGGTCCCATCCTGTTCCGGCGGAGTAACCTACCGGAAGTGCAACGGCACCGATACCTACAGTTGTACCAAGTCCGATTTCGGCAACAGGTGCGCCCCATGCTATGCCACCATTTAGGCCAGCATTTGCCAGCGCCTGCGCCTCTGAAACGCCCATTGCTGTATCCAGATAAATCCCAAACGGATCGATTGCGCCAGTCGCATGATTTCGGCAAAAGCTGTAGATATTTACCCCGCCGAATTCCTCGATCGGCTCTCTGGATAGCCAAAATGGGGGACCCGATGCGGGTTCGTAGCGGCGAGCCGTGCAACCGGACGCAAGATCAGCGACTTGCGGGCGGCAAACCCGACGCGGACCCGGTGGGCGGCGGCCAAAAACCCCGACACGGTTTTTT
>CAJCBL010000361.1 GCA_903960515.1 uncultured Verrucomicrobiota bacterium | reverse complement strand
GCAGGGCAGGAGCATCGGGGTCTGTCGGTCGAGATTGAAGAAGCGGGCGGCCATGGCCTATTAAAATACCGCATGACGTTGCCTGTCAACAAAATATGCAACTATTTTGAACAAAACTCGAAGTCCGACAGGCTGCTAGCGGAGTTAGTGCTCAAATCCGCCGCCAGCCGACCGATGGGACAAGTCCTCCCTCCTTGTCTATGCGGAAACACTGGCTGTCGCCAGGACTGGGTTGCTTGCGCCCAATGCCCCCTGCCCACCCTGCCCTAAGGGCGCTGATCTGCAGCGCCGTGCTTGGCAGCGCCCTGCTCGGAGCCATACCCACGGCCAAGGCTTCGGACCTCGCACGTATTCCGGCGGCTCCGGCGGGGCAGTCCGAGGCGGGCGTGCCCGACTTTGTAGTGATGGGGCCTGAGGCGATGGGCCTGAGCACTCCACCTGTCGACATGCGCTTCATGCCCGACGGCCGCATCCTTGTGGCAGCGCAACGCGAGATCGCCCTCGGCGACGGCGTGCGCTGGGAGACCTACCGGCGCTTCACCCAGGACCAGGACAACATCACCGGCAATGTCGCTGTCGATGCCGGCGGGATCATCTACGCCAACATCGACAACAAGCTGGCGCGTATCGATTTCACCGCCGATGCACGCTGGCAGTCTTTCGCCATGGCCGCTTGGCCCAGTGGGATTGCCCCGGGCGGAAACGTCTTCACCGCAGGCGATGCGTGGTACTGGCATGGCGACAGCGGTGCCTTGGTGCTCTGGCGGCCCGGCGATCAGCCCAAGACTATCGGGCACCTCGGCAGCATTGAGCGGGTGTTCTCCCTGGGCCCTACGGTCTTTGTCAGCGATGCCACAAACGGGAAAATCTATCGCGCCGATCCCGCCGCCGGCCGCACCATCGACGTCTCCCCGCCTGGGACCGATACGACCAAGGGGATTATCAGCTCGGTGGAGTTTGAACCTGGGGTGCTGCTGGTATCCACTGCAGCCCAAGGCCTTCAGTTGTTCGACGGCACGACCATGCGCCCCTTTCCCGGCATGGGCGAGATACCCAAGACCATGCAGGTCAATGATCTGTGCGCCCTGGGCGACGGGCGTTTTGCGGCGGCCGTCGACACCTACGGAATCGTTGTCTTCGATCGCAAGGGCACCGTAGTGCAGGTGCTGGAGCGCTCCCTCGACCACCGTCTGTCAAGGGTGCGCCGACTGTTGCGCTCCTCCGATGGCGTGCTCTGGGCCCTGCTCAACGAGGGGGTTGCCCGGCTCTCATTCCCGTCCCCGTTCTCTGATTTCACCAAGCTGATCCCAACCGGGCTCACCTACGCACAGACGATACGCCACCAGGGCCGGCTGTGGATCACCAGCCACGGCCGCGCCTACCGAGGGGTCTACACCCCCGAAGGCCGCCTGCTGCGCTTCGAGGAAGACTCTCCGGTGGATGGCGGAATCGCGCATTTCGGGGTGATCGCCGACCGGCTCTTCGCCTCGCGCGGGGAAGGCGTCTACGAGCGTATCGGCAGCGGCTGGCGCCAGGTCGTCGCCGGAATCTGGGGAGCCCGCATCGGCATCGCCCCGCCCACCGACCAGGGCTACTTCTACGCCGGGGGCGACGAGGTGGGCTGGTTCCGCCCCACCCCGGAGGGCTTGGACGCCGTCCGCATCCCGGTACCGAAGTTGGGAACCGTCTACAACAGCACAGTAGATGGCGAAGGTACCGTCTGGCTGGAGCTGGGCAGCGGGCGCGTCGCCCGCGTCCGGCTGGAGCCCGGGGCCCCCCCGCGGGTCCAAATCCTAGATACCGAGAGCGGGCTGCCCCAGGCCTGGGTGAACACCTTTGTGCTCGACGGCGTGGCCCGTCACTATGCGGCCGGCAAGACCATGCGCTTCGACGTTGCCGCCGCCCGCTTTGTCGATGACCCGGAGATCTTCCTCCGCTATCCGGCGCTGCAGGGCTACTGGGGGAGCCCGCTCAAGGATCCGCTGGGCCGGGTATGGTTTACCCGGGACGGCTCCGTCCACATGATCGATCCGGCCCTGCCCCCTACGGCCCCGGCCACGCCAATGATTCCCGGCTACGGAGCCTACGACATCTCCTGCGAAGCCGATGGCGTGCTCTGGCTGCTGGAGCGAGGGCATCTCTTGCGCTACGAGCCCACAGTGCAGGCGCCCGCGGCGGCCTCGCCCAGAGTGTTGATCACCTCGGTGATCCTGTCGGCAACCGGCCGCTACATTGCCAAGCCGGGCGCTACCTTGCCCGATCTGCCCTTCGAGGAGAACTCGATCTCCGTCCACTTTGTGGCGCCCGCCAACCCGTTCGGCGCCGCGATCTCCTTTGGCGTCCAGCTTGAGCAGGCCGGCGAGCAACACGACAATTGGATCTCCACCGGCAACATCGGCTCTGCCTCTTTCAACCGCCTCAAGGAGGGCCACTATGTCTTCCGCGTGCGCCCCCAGACAGGCCACCTTACAGGCGAGGAGACCCGGCTCGCCTTTACCGTGCGCCCTCCGTGGTATCGCACCTCTCTGGCCTTTGGCATCTATGTCGTAGCCGGCCTGGGCGCCATCGGTTTCACCGCGTGGATCCTCTCCTACCTCGAGCGCCGCGAAAAGCGACAGCTCGCCGTGCTCGTCGCCGAGCGCACCGCCGAGCTCGCCAACCAGGTAATGGAGACAATGCAGAAAACCGACGCGCTGGCCCTCAGCGAGGACCGCTACCGGGTGCTCAACGCCGAGCTCGAGCTGCGCGTCGACAAGCGCACCGCAGAGTTGGGCCACGCCAACACCCAGCTGGGCCGTGCCAATGCCGAACTCGGCAAGACCAACGTCGAGCTCGAACGCGCCAAAATCCACGCCGAGGAGGCCGACAAATCCAAGAGTGTCTTCCTGGCCAACATGAGCCACGAGATCCGCACCCCGATGAATGGCGTCATCGGCATGGGCCACCTCCTGCTGGGCACCCCACTGGCCCCCGACCAGCACGACTTTGTGGACACCCTCATCCACAGCGGCGAGAGCCTGATGACCATCCTCAACGACATCCTCGACTTCTCCAAGATCGAGGCCGGTCAACTCAGCCTGGAAGCCATCGACTTCAACCCGGTCGAACAGCTTGAGCGCGCCGTGGACCTACAGGCCGCCAACGCACGAAAGAAGGGCCTCGAACTCGAACTCGACATCGAGCCGGCCACCCTCCAACACCTCCGCGGCGACCCGGTGCGTATCCGGCAGATCCTCCTCAACCTTATCGGCAACGCCATCAAGTTTACCGATACCGGCCACGTTACCGTGCGGGTGGGCCCAGCCGAGCCGGCAGGCAACCCCTGCCGACTGCGCTTCGAGGTCGAGGACACCGGCATCGGCATCCCGCCGGAGGTGCAAAACAACCTCTTCCAACGCTTCGTGCAGGCCGACGCCTCCACGACACGCAAATTCGGCGGCACCGGCCTGGGCTTGGCCATCAGCCGGCGCCTGGTGGAAATGATGCGCGGCGAGATTGGCGTCGTCAGCGCACTGGGACGCGGCTCCAACTTCTGGTTCATCGCGGAGTTCGCACCCGCCACCGGAGCGCCCGCCACCGCCGTGCCAGCAGCCTCTCTGGAGAACCGCCGCGTTCTCGTAGTCGATGACCACGCCACCAACCGCAAGTACTTCCACTATGTACTGGATCACTGGAATGTGGCCCACGAAACCGTCGACTCCGCAGGCTCGGCCGTGCTCGCGCTCTGCCAGGCCGTGGACGCCGCGAAGCCCTACGATCTGGTGCTCATCGACCACCACATGCCCGGTGCCGACGGGCTGGATCTGGCCCGCACCATCAAGAGCGACAAGTCCCTGGGCAGCCCGGTGATGGTGCTGGTGAGTTCCTCCGGTGATCGGATGACCGCCGAGCAGTTGCAGGAACTCGGGTTGGCCTCGTACGAGTTCAAACCGATTCCAGCCAACCGCCTGCGCGAACTGCTCCTGCGCGCCCTCGGAGCCCCGCAGACCGCGGTGGTGAGCGCCCCACCGGTTGTGGTCAAAGCCGCCGCTGACGCCAGGGTCACCGGTGCGCGTATCCTAGTGGCCGAGGACAATCGGGTAAACCAGAAGGTCGCCCTTCAATATCTCAAGAACGCCGGCTACTCCGCCGTGGTCGCGGCAAATGGCCAGGAGGCTCTCGACGAACTCCGCCGCCACCCCTACGAGCTCATCCTGATGGATGTGCAGATGCCCGTGCTCGACGGCATGGAGGCCGCCCGCCGTATCCGCGCCGCCCAAGCGGCGAAGGAGCCCGGCTTCGATCGCGAGATCCGCATCGTGGCGATGACGGCCAACGCAATGTCGAGCGACCGCGAGCTGTGCCTGGACGCCGGAATGGACGATCATGTGCCCAAGCCGCTGACCCCCGACAGTGTGCAGGCCGTGCTCAAGCGCTATCTCAAGGTGCCCAGCGCGGAGTAGCGCGAAGCGGCCAGCTCGAAGCGCCCACCGAACCGCCGCTCCGTGTAGCTGAAGCGCGAAGCGATTCAGTGTTCGCCAAGCTCACGCGCAGGGGAACTGAACGACTTCGTCGTCCAGCTACGGCGATGGCACCCCACGTAGCCGAAGCGCTTCGCTTCCGTGCACCTGAAACGCGGAGCGCCTCAGGTCGCGCCTGAGCCGTAACTATTCCGCCGTAGGAGCGTGCTTGCACGCGATTCAAAGCGCAGATCGCGTGGCAAGCACGCTCCTACGGCGGACACCGGAGTTCGTGCACTGCCTGAGCGCGAAGCGGAACGAGTGCATGGTTACGGCAGAGCGGTGCTCAGGCAGTCGCTACGGTACGCTCCCAAGGTCCGCCCCTGCGGATTATCTGGATGTACACGGGGCACGTCCTAGTCCTCCGATCCTGACGGCCGTCCGGGCGTGGCCGTACCCCGGCGCATGCCTGTGATCTCCGGGCTTCAACCCGCAGCCGCCGGCTGCCAATCGGCTCGACATCGCACCACCTGCGCGGTGTGTTGATCAGCGCTGGCGATACACGCCCCGCCCACGTTCGCCCCTCTTGCGGTTCGCTCGGGCATCCCCGAGCAAACTCCCCCGCTTCTCCGCGCAGTTGGCAGTTCTTCACAGTACCCCACGGCTACAATCCACCATGAGCAACCACTCCAAGAGCCTTCGTCATCAATCGCCGGAACAACGGAAGGTGGCGCAGGCCTATGCGGCGCGCATCGTGATCGGGAAACTGGTGTTGGTCCTCGCCGGATGCGCTTCGTTGGCGGTGATCTTCATGCTGGGCAGCGTGCGCTCCGCCACCGCGCTCGGGGCGATCATTTTTGGCTGCACGTGTTTCGCCGCGAGCCTTGTCGGAGATTTCCCGGCGTGGGCGCGGTGCCCCGCCTGCGGAAGGAAGATGAAAGTCCGCACACATGGCGACGGGCAGCCTCACAAGCGGTATCGCTTTCTCGCCTGCCCGAAGTGCAACCAGATCGTCGAACTCGGCACCGACGAGTCCTTTCGCTCGAGGCCTTGAGCCGTGGCGATTCGGTCGAGAGCCCAGGGCAGAGCGCCGAGGGCCTGGTCACCGAGCAAGCCCTTGGAAGCACGCCTGCTTCTGAGCCGATCACTGTTGGTCCATCTCTCGCCACTCGACTCAGGTCTGCATCGTCTACCCCTCAGAGCTGGCGCAGGACTTCGCCAATGTTGGCAAAATAGGCGTCAACCCAAGGGTGGGCCCAGAGCATATATATCAGGCCTGCGGCGGAGAGCATCGGGCCGAAGGGCACGGGCATGCCCATGAGCCCGGGCGACGCCTCGCCGGAAGGTGCGTCGGCTTCCACCGAGGTCGGCGCGCAGGTGCCGGCCGGTGGGGCGACGGGCTGCATCGTCGGCCCGCTCCCCAGCGGCTCGCGGCGGCGGAAGGCGAGCCAGATGAGGGTGGCAAATACGCCCAATATAGCCCCGCCAAAGACCGAAAATACTGCGCCCTTCCAGCCCACAAAGGCGCCGATGCAGCCCAGTAGCTTCACATCGCCAAAGCCCATGGCTTCCTTTCTCAGGACAACCTCGGCTAGCAGCCCTATCCAGAGCACGAGTGCGGAGCCCACGAAGAGCCCGAGGACGGCATCGGTGCCGGCATTTATGCTGGCGAGCATGAAGCCGAGGGTGGGATCCATGCCTGGGGGGACGATCCGTCCGTGCAAGGCGGGTACGGACAGCGCCAGCACCACCCCGATCACCGCCCCTCCGATAGAGAACCGGTCGGGGATGATCATGTGGTCGATGTCTATAAAGGAGGAGGCGACGAGCATCGCCACGAAGAGCATTGCACAAAACGCCTTGCCCGGGCCGAACTCCAGGGCGCAGGTGAGGAAGAGCAACGCGGTGAGGAGTTCGATAGCCGGATACCGCACGCTGAAAGGCCTGCCGCAGCAGCGGGCCCGCCCGCGCAGCAGCAGCCAGCTCAAAATCGGAATATTGTCGTGCCACCGGATGGGCTGGCCGCAGCCACAATGCGAGCCGGGGGTGACCACGGACTTGTTGGCGGGTATGCGATAGATGCAGACGTTGAGAAAGCTGCCGATGCAGGCGCCGAACACGAAGGCCGCAGCAGGGAAGAACCAGGGGAAGCCGTCGTGGATGAGGCGGAGTTCGTCGAGGGTGATCATGGTGTTGGTGTGGCCCCCATAGGGGGCCGTCTGGAAAACGGGTTCTGAATGGGACGCGAGGAATCGGTGGGGCGGGTGGATCCCGCCGCACCCCTGCATTTGTAGGAGCGAGCTTGCTCGCGATCTGTGCTCATGCTCGCGAGCAAGCTCGCTCCTGCTGCAATAAACTCCGGGGCGGCCGGGGATTGCGAGAGCACACCGCGCGCTTGAAGGGTTTCGCCCAAGCACAACTCGCCCGATATGTAGCTACCGGAACCCGAGTCCTCCGATTTCGCGCTCCCTGTGTGCATGCTATATCCGTGGGCGTTCTGTGTGAATGCACTAAAGCCGAGGACCATGGGCGGTGGCCGATTATCCGGAGCGGTCCTGAAGCGCGGCGGCAGCGGCACGCTGCATCTCCTCCGCGGGTACAGCGGCGCCGGTCCACAGGCCCAGGGCGCGAGCGCCTTGATGGATCAACATGGCCAGGCCGTTGGCATGAGGCAGGCCCAGCTCGGCTGCGGCCTGAAGCAAGGGCGGGCGCGGCGGGTTGTAGATCATGTCGAATACGCAGCCGGGGCGCGGCCAGCGAGCGAGGTCGATGGGCGGGGGCTCGTCGTCATGAAGACCGGAGGAGGTGGCGTTGATAAGAATGGCCCCGGCGGGCAGGTCGGGCGGGGGCGAGGCGAGGAGGAAGTCGCGCACCAGGGCTTCGCCAGCCAAGGGGCGCACCTGCTGGAGCAGCGAGTCGAGCGAGGCGCGGCTGCGGTTGCCCAACCACAGGGAGCGGCAGTGCCGGCTCAGGCATTCGACGGCGGCGCTACGGGCGGCCCCGCCGGCGCCCAGCAGCACCACATCGGCTCCGGCGAGGGCCGCGCCGAGTTCCTGCGCGATGCCGGTGGCCAGGCCATAGCCGTCGGTATTGAAGCCCTCATAACCGGCCGGCGTAAGGCGCAGAGTATTGACGGCACCGATAGCGCGGGCGTCGGGATCGACAGCGGCGATGAGATCGAGCGCGAGCACCTTGTGCGGCACGGTGAGGTTGAGGCCGGCAAAGCCCTTGAGGCGGAGCAGGGCGAGTGCTTCGCCGAGGCGCTCGGGCGGCACATCGCATTTCCAATACCGCCAGGAGGCGAAGCGCGCGTCGCGCACAGCCATCGCCCGCAGAGCGGCGTTGTGCATGTGTGGCGACAGCGAATGCTTCACGGGGTGACCGAGCACGGCGAGGTGCGTGCCCGGCTCGGCCCAGGTGGCGATGTCGTCGAGGGTGAGGGTGTCTTCCGGGCGCATGCCGTGGGGAGCACGATGCGATTAACTCGGGCGGGAACGAGCGCGAAGTTGGAGGGAAGGCAGCTTCAGTCCCGTCATTTCGGGCCAAAGGCCACCGGAGCCAAAGGGCTAGCAGCGCTACAGGCCGCCCTTCCGGGTCCGGGATTGCTCGCTCCGAGCCTCCCCGGCGGAGGAGGCGCCATCACCCGTTGGGGAGCGGATCGGTGCGCTCTCCGAAGAGGGCGCTGCCCACGCGCACCATGGTGCTGCCCTCGGCAATGGCTTGGGCGAGGTCGCCGGTCATGCCCATGGACAGCTCGGGCAGCGGGCGGCCGAACCGGGCGGCGAGCGCGTCGCGAATCTCCCGCAGGCTGGCGAAGGTGCGGCGGGCCACGAGCGGGTCGTCGGAAAGCGGGGCGATGGTCATCAGTCCCTCGATGCGCAGGGAGGTCCTGCCGAGTGCGTGTTCGAGCAGGGCGGGCGCCTCTCCGGGCTCGGCGCCGGACTTGGCCGGGTCGTTGCCGGCGTTGATCTGAAGCAGCACGGGGAGGATACGCCCGGCGGCCGCGGCCTCGCGATCGAGCGCATCGAGAAGCCTGATGCTCCCAACACTTTGGATGCGGTCGAAGTGGCGTGCGGCCAGCCTGGCCTTGTTGGACTGGAGGTGCCCGATCAGCTCCCAGCGCACCTTTACGCCGGCCTGCGCCTGCTTGGCGATCGCCTCCTGCACCCGGTTTTCACCTACCGCAGCCAGCCCCGCCGCGGCCACCAGTGCCACCACCTCGGCCGGGTGGTACTTGGTCACCGGCAGCAACGCCACCTCGGCCGGGTTGCGCCCGGCGTCGGCGCAGGCTTGTGCGATCCGGGCGCGTACGGCGGCCAAGCGGTGAAGAAAGGTATCCAGGCTGATTGACATCAATGCGGCGAGTCGGGGATTGCCAATTCGTAAGTCTCTAGTATCGCGTTGAATAACATACCAGCGCCCCATGCAAATCGAGAACTTCAAGATCTTTTCCGACCTAGGAGCCTGTCGGACTGAGAAATCAGCCCTGCCGTCGGTGCGACCCATATTTTCACGGTTATTGGCCTTAAACCGTTTTCCGAGGAACCGAAACCGATTGCGTCCTCGCATCGGGCGCGTTGTCGCTGCTATTTACCTGTTGATTGCCGTTTCAGGGCGCTTTCGGCCGCATTTACGCGGCGGCCGGCTGCTTTTTGAGCGTGAAGAGT
>CAJCBL010000360.1 GCA_903960515.1 uncultured Verrucomicrobiota bacterium | reverse complement strand
GGGTCCCTTAGCGTCAGCCCGAGCAGTCTTAAATTGGCCGGCTCCGCTACCTTGACCGTCACCTCGGTTGGGGCTTGGACTGCCAACCCGAGCCAGACTTGGCTCACGGTGACCCCGTCCGGCAGCGGCAATGGTTCCATCACCGTCACCGCCAGCGTAAATCCCGGCACCACCGCTCGCACTGCAGTGATCACCGTGATCGGAAGCGGGTCCAGTGTTACGGTTCCTGTTACCCAAGGGGTCGTTAGCAACCTTGCCCTCGGCAAGACCGCTACGGCTTCCAGCACTGAGGCCAATTCCGCCGCTGGGGTTACGTTTACAGCGTCCAACGCGGTGGACGCCAGTGCGACCACCCGCTGGTCGAGCGCAGCCAGCGATCCGCAGTGGATCATGGTCGACCTGGGCAACACCTATCAGTTCAGCCAAGTGGTTCTGATCTGGGAGAACGCCTTCGGTAAGGCCTATGAGATCCAGACCTCCTCCAACGGGACCCTCTGGACGCCCATCTATTCGACCACCACGGGAGACGGAGGCACCGATACCATCAACGTCACCGCCACCGCCCGCTATGTTCGGATGTCTGGCACCGCTCGCGGCACGGAGTGGGGCTATTCGCTCTTTGATTTCCAGATCATTGGCGACCCGGCCGATGTTGGTCCCTCGATCAGCACCGAGCCTGTCTCGCAGACGCTGCGGGAGGGCCAGACGGCCACCTTCACTGTGGCCGCCACGGGCCAGGGCACCCTGACCTACCAATGGTTCCGCGCTGTCTCCGGTAGCACCACCTTCACTGCGATCAGTGGAGCGACCTCGGCCAGCTACACCACCCCGGTCCTCGTCCAGGGCGTAGACAATGGGGCGAAATATCGTGCGCAGGTGACCGACGCCACGAGCAAGATCTCCAGCGATAGCGCTGTGGCTCTGCTCACCGTCAAGGGCCTCGGGCCGGATATCACCAAGCAGCCGGCCGCGCAGACCGCCAAGCCGACCAAGACTGCCACCTTCACGGTGGAAGCCTCTGGAATCGGTTCGCTCAGCTACCAGTGGTATCGCGCCAACCCCGGCAGCATCACCTTCACGCAGGTTTCCGGGGCTATCGCCAGCAGCTATACAACCCCGGTGCTTGCGGTCGCTGCCGATCACGGCGCGAGCTATCGTGTGGTCATCAAGGATAATTCCAACAACTACACGACCACCAGCGACATTGCGGCGCTGAGTGTTCGGGCTGGTGACGGAACGCCCGTTGGCTACTATGGCGAAATGCAGGTCTCTGGTAACCGAATTGTCGGATCCTTTACCGGCGAGCCTTTCCGCGCCACCGGTATGAGCTTCTACTGGAGCCACTGGGCTGGGAAGTTCTACAATCGCGGAACGGTGGATCGCTTGATGGATGACATGAAGTGTGAAATTGTCCGCGCTGCCTTCTCGGTGTCGGACAATGGAAGTCCTCTAGGCAGCTACGGTGATGTCGATAATGTGGTGCAAGCCGCGATTGACAGGGGCCTCTATGTGATCATCGACTACCATTCACATGGCGCGAATCAGAACACCCAAGCCGGCAAGGATTTCTTTGCCCGTATGGCGCAGAAATGGGGCAGCTACAACAACGTGATCTTTGAGATCTTCAACGAACCCAAGTTCACGCCGTGGTCCTCGATCAAGCCCTATGCCTTGGCGGTCATTCCTGAAATCCGCAAGTATTCCGACAATCTTATCATTGTTGGTACCAATACCTGGAGCCAGGACGTCAATGAGCCTGCCGATGACCCGCTGATGGATCCTGCCAACAGCACAAAGAAGTCGCCCAACGTAGCCTATACCCTGCATTTCTATTCGGGTACCCACAAGCAGTACCTGCGCGACAAGGGCGACTATGCCTTGGGCAAGGGTCTTGCGCTGATGGTTACCGAATGGGGTAGCTGCAATGCGGACGGCGGCGGTGCCATCGACCGTGCTGAAACCCTGTCGTGGTTCGCATGGATGAAGGAACGGAATATCTCTTCAATGAACTGGTCCGTTAACGATATTGGCGAGACCTCCAGTATCTACTCTGGCGGCGGCTATAGCGAAGCAGGAAACTTCGTGAAGGGATTGATTGTGGATGCCACGGGCAATGCCCCTTGGCGGCCGTGAGTTAATCTAAGTTTAGTTCAGTAACTTTAGTCTAGGGGCAGTCCATCAAGGACTGCCCCTTTTTGTTTAGAATAGGGTCAGTTGAGATTGGGCCGGTCGTAACTCATTTGTGGCGTACGATCGGGGCGGATTGGTTATGCGGCCTGGCCGGCAAACGCTTACTAGCGCCCGGAAAACACGAGCATTGCGCAGCGCCTTCTGGTCTCTTGGACCGGTTCACGGAAGGTTTTCCGAAGAATTCTTGCTCAATGAGTTCTCGGAAAAAGCCCTGCGCGCCAGTGGGCATGAGGGTTTTACCCCATTTTGGCCCGGGCTGTCATAGACTTCTACGACATGACGGCCGCTGGGTTGACTGATACCGTGCAAACGCTTGCAGACAGATTTCCCCCGGAATCTGGCCCCAACCCCTAAATACGTCATTGTTTCGAGTATGAAAACTGTATCCCGTTTCGGAATAGGCAGGCTTCGAGCTTGTACAGCGGCCCTAGGGCTCGCATCGATCATCGCATCGACCATCGGCCTCGCCACCCCTGCGGCAGCCCGTGAATGGCAGTGGTCGTCCTCGGATCAGTATGGCACCTGCAAAGACTCGGTGCGCGCAGAGATTTCAAACAACGTGTGGGGTGCCAACGACGGTTGGGCGCAGACCACCTACGTCTACAGTCATTGCGATTGGGAGGTGAAGTCCAACTTGAAGGCCCAGCAGTATATCGGGTCCTATCCGCGCGCCTCGGTTAAGATCGGCAAGCCGGTGAACGATGTGGCCAACGCTGCCCAGCCGCTCATGACCGTCTTCAACGTAACCACGGATCGTGGGGGCGTGTTCGATCACGCCTACGATATCTGGGCCGACGGCGAGCAGTACGAAGTGATGATCTGGAACGACTGGGGTGGCGGGCTCAAGCCGATCGCCTCATCCTACGACGGCAGCGGCCCGGTGCCGACTTGGCGCGATGCCAATATCGGCGGCCGTATGTATAATGTTTACACCGGCAAGGGTGGCAGCGGTCCCTACTGCATCTCCTTCCTTCCCACCGGCGGCATCCCCGTCAATAATGTTACCCTCAACATCTCGGAGTTCCTCAAGTGGATCAGCGCTAAGAACTACTGGAGCAATCCTACCCTCACCAGCGTGCAGTTGGGCTGGGAGATCTGCGATACCTACGGACGCGAGATGACCTTTACGGTCAATGACTTCGAAGTGTACCAAGGTACGCGCCCCCCGCTGCCCGGCCCGTTCCCGGTGGCCCCGCCCCCGGTCTATCCTTTGCATCTCAATGTCGGTGGCGATGAGTCCGGTGTTTTCTGGCAAGACTGGTATTCTTTCGGCGGTAGCACCTCCTCCACGGTCGCCGCTATCGATATGTCGGCGCTCCCGGCACCGGTGCCCGCTATGGCTGTCCTCCAGGATGATCGTTGGGGTGTGTTCACATACACCTTCACCAATCTTACCGCCGGTGCTGACGCCGACGTGAACCTGTTTTTCAACGAGACCTATTGGACCGCGACCGGCAAGCGCCAGTTCAATGTCGCCATCAATGGCGCCACGGTGCTGACCAACTTCGACATCTACGCCACCGCCGGCGCGAAGAACAAGGCCGTTTTCAAGACCTTCAAAACGAAGGTAGATGCGGCCGGCAAGATCCTGCTATCCTTCACCAAGGGTGCTGCGGATATGCCGTCGGTCACCGCGATCGAGGTTATCTCCGGGTTCCCGACGGTTGGCGTCACTGTGGCTCCGGCGACCAAGTCTGTACTCCCCAGCGGTTCTGCGGATTTCACCGCTAGCGTCACCAACGCGACCAATTCCGCCGTCACCTGGAAGATTGACGAAGGGAACGGCGTCGGCGGCAGCGTCAGCGCACTTGGCCATTATGTGGCCCCCGCCACGCAAGGCGTCTATCATGTACGCGCCACCAGCGTGGAAGATCCCACGAAGTCTGCCGTATCTATTGTCACTGTAGCCCCGGTCACCGTCACGGTGGCACCGGCCTCCATCACCCTGGAAACTGGCGCCTCCACCACCTTCACTGCGAATGTCACCAGCACGGACAATACGGCCGTGACCTGGAAGGTTGACGAACCCACCGGCGGTAGCGTCAGCTCCACTGGCGTCTACACTGCACCGGCTATCGAAGGCAGCTTCCATGTGCGCGCCACCAGTGTTGCCGATGGCACAAAGTCGGCCACCGGTATCGCCGTGGTCACCAAGACCCCGCCGCCCCCGGACCTGTTTATCTGCACCGGCGGCCCGGCCACCGACAAGTTTGTCGCCGATGTGTATTTTTCGGGGGGCACCGTTCCGACCAAGTCCTCTGCCACCATCGACACGTCGCTGCTCACCACTGTGATCCCGCAGACGGTTCTGCAGAGCGAGCGCTACGGCGCGATGACCTACACCATCCCTGGCTATATTTCGGGCCAGTCGTATACGGTTACCCTGTATTTTGTTGAATCCTATTGGACTGGCGCCGGCCTCCGGGCCTTCAATGTGGCCATCAACGGAACCGCGGTGTTGACCAATTTCGACATCTACACCGCCGCCGGCAATGCCATCAACAAGGCCGTCCAGAAGACCTTCTCGGCCACGGCTGATGCTAGCGGCACGATCACGATCGC
>CAJCBL010000359.1 GCA_903960515.1 uncultured Verrucomicrobiota bacterium | reverse complement strand
CGGGCTGAGGCCTACTATGTTCCGCCTCAGCGAAGCTCGCGGCGGCTACGTTCGCCATCGGCGCGGCCGGTGGCGGGTGGACTCGCGAGGGCTCTCCCCTGGCCCGGGAGCGCCGAGCTCCAGCCCCGCACTCGGGTTTTTTGTGGCGGAACGCTGCGCGTTCCGTGCGTGCCGGACCCGGACGTTCGCCCTCGCTCTGTAAAGGTCGCACGCTGAGCTTGTCGCCGGGCGGGCGGTACGCCAAGCTGCGCGAAGTCGGCCGTCCTCGCTCCTGCCATGGTTAACCGGATATCGATGATTGCACCATCCGTTTGCAAACTACGAACCGTCGCAAATTGAGGCCACCCCGTCATGAGTGAAACCGAGATCGTCCCCTTGGAGACCATTCAGTCCTGTATCCTGGTACTGCGCGGGGTGCGGGTGATGCTCGATGCCGATCTGGCCAATTTGTACGGTGTTCCGACCAGAAGACTCAACGAGCAGGTGAAGCGCAATCGGAAGAGGTTTCCGGAGGACTTTATGTTTCAGCTGACGCGCGCCGAAGCGCGGGAGCTCGGGCGTTTAAGGTCGCAAAATGCGACCTTAAAGCGGGGTGAGCATATCAAGCACCTGCCTTTCGCCTTCACCGAGCACGGGGCCATTATGGCGGCCAATGTCATCAGTTCAGCCCGGGCAGTGGCGATGAGCGTGGTGGTCGTCCGCGCCTTCGTTCGTCTCCGTCAATTGGTGGTCAATCACAAGGCTATCGCGGCGAAGCTGGCCGAGCTGGAATCGAGGGTGGGCGCGCACGACGAGCAACTGGCAGCCGTGATCGAGGCCATTCGCCAGCTCACCGCACCCGAGGGCCCGCGCCACCGCCGGAAGATCGGGTTTCAGCCGCCGCCGGGCTGAGGCCTACTATGTTCCGCCTCAGCGAAGCTCGCGGCGGCTACGTTCGCCATCGGCGCGGCCGGTGGCGGGTGGACTCGCGAGGGCTCTCGCCTGGCCCGGGAGCGCCCAGCTCCAGCCCCGCACTCGGGTTTTTTGTGGCGGAACGCTGCGCGTTCCGTGCGTGCCGGACCCGGTCGTTCGCCCTCGCTCTGTAAAGGTCGCACGCCGAGCTTGTCGCCGGGCGGGCGGCCCTTCAGCCTGCGTTTCGCCCAATTTTCGGGGCCGCCACCGATCATTGTTCACTGGTTACAGCTCACCGATTACCGACCCCGGCCCACAGCCTCCCGCATCCGCCGCAACCTGAGCCCGCCGAAGGGCGCTTCTCCGTTCCCGGCCTTTCCCGCTCTCCCTCACTCCATTTCCCTCGCTCCTTTTCTTCCCTTTTTCCTCACTCCCTTTTTTTCACCCAGAACCCACCGCTCACTCAAAACCCATTTCGCGTAGCTTCGGCTGCTGTCCGCATCGAAACCTGGAAATTTTCGAGGACCAACAAGAAACCGCGCTTGAAGTGCGCCCCACTGGGGGCGCATTGAAAGCGTCTTCTTGTGGGCTCTTCCAGGTGCCCGATGCGGGACGCAAGTAGATGCGTCCCTTTCGTTTATACGGGCACTTGGAGACCCACAAAGGACATCCGCAGACATCGGCCTGATGCACACGCGCGAAGCATCAGTCCCATGCATCTCCCGATCTGGTCCGCATGCCGGCTCATCGCCGGCCGCGGCATCTCCGCAGCTTTCTACTCAGGAGGCGCCGAGTGAACGTCTTCTTCATCTCCCGCGATTTCTCGGGCGCCAGCCTCTGCGCACGCTTGGCCCGGGAGGGCCATTTTGTTCGCGCCTACGTAGAGAGCCCGGCGTACCGCCAAACCCTTGACGGGGTGGTGGAGAAGATCGATCACCTTGAGGATGGCCTCGACTGGGTCGGTCGCGACGGGCTGATCGTGTGCGACGACACCGGGTTTGGCGCGTTACAGGACCGCTTGCGTACCGAGGGCTATCGGGTTGTGGGCGGTAGCGCCGGTGGCGATCGACTGGAGGATGACCGTGGGCATGCCCAGCAGGTCTTCGCCGCCCATGGGCTGCGGGCGATCCCCACCCATGTCTTCGCCGGCGCGGCGGAGGCCGCCGCATTCGTCGAGCGGCACGGGGGCCAGTGGGTCGTGAAACGTAACGGACCAGCCGACAAGACCTCATGCTATGTCGGGCGGCTGGACGACGGGCGCGATGTGAGGGACCTCCTGCGCAACAGCGCACGACAGCCGGGCGACCGCACCACCCGCTATGTGCTGCAGCAACGGATTCACGGCATCGAGATCGGAGTCGGGCGCTACTTCAACGGCCGGGACTGGGTGGGGCCCATCGAGCTCAACATCGAGCACAAGAAACTCTTTCCGGGCGATCTCGGCCCGAAGACGGCCGAGATGGGGACGCTCGTCTGGTACAGCGGCGACGAGCAACAGCGGCTCTTCCGCGAGATGCTGGCCCCGCTGGCCCCGCACCTGCGCGCCGTGGACTTCCGCGGCGATGTGGACATCAACTGCATCGTCAACAGGGAGGGCGCCTGGCCGCTGGAAGCCACGACGCGCTTCGGCTATCCGGCTGTCCAGGCGCAGATGGCGCTGCACGAAACGCCGTGGGGCGAGTTCCTCGCGGCGGTGGCCGAGGGGCGCGAAGGGGAACTGCGCTGGCGCAGCGGTTACGCGGTGGCTGTGCTCGTGGCGGTGCCGCCGTTTCCCTACTGCGGGCAGATGTGCGGGTGCGCGGCCGACCCGCGCGGGCTGCCGATCCATTTCCACGCGCCGCCAGAATCCGAGGATTGGGCACACCTGCATTTCGAAGGGGCGGCGGAGAGCGCCGCCGGCGCCGGTGCAGTGCAGCATGTGATTGTGGATTCCTCCGGCTACGTGATGCACGCCGTGGCGCATGGCACGACGGTGGAGGCGGCGCGCGAGGGCGCCTACCGCCGGGCCGCCAACATTGTGATACCCCGCATGTACTACCGCACCGACATCGCCGAACGCTTCCTGCGCACCGACCGTGCGCAGCTCATGCAATGGGGGTGGCTGTGAAACGGCTCCCGCCCCAGTTTTCATGGATGAGTCCCAAGCTGGAGGTGAGGGACACCGGGAAGTATGGAAAGGGCGTATTTGTGCGCGCCGGCCAGCGGGTGCGAAAAGACGAGATGCTCTTCGTGATGGGGGGCGAAGTCATCCCGGCATCAAGCGAAGTTGGTGATCATGGAGTCCAGATATCTGAGACGATGGTCTTGGCCACCCCCAATGGGATGCCCCCAACGGAGGCGGACTTCTTGAATCACTCTTGCGCGCCGAATGCTGGCTTTCGCGGACAAATCATGGTTGTTGCCATGTCTATGCCCACGGGGGGGGCCCAAGTGACATTTGATTACGCCATGTGCTTGCATCCGATTGATGGCGCAGCCCGGTACGAGATGCCGTGCGCCTGCGGGGCGAAAGGGTGCCGAGGCGTGATCACGGAAGACGATTGGAAGCGCCCCGACCTGCAACGCCGCTACGACGGCTATTTCCAATGGTTTCTGCAGGAGAAGATCGAGCGGCAGAGGCGGCATTCTCGGACGCGGAAGGAGGGGCCCCGATGATCTCGAAGGAGCGTTTCGCCGAGCTGGCACTCGGCTACACCGTGAACCAGATGATGGTCTACGGATTCGACTTCGGGCTCTACCCGGCGGCGATCTACTGGCAGGGGCTCGGCTGGGGATTTGTGACGATGGCGCTGCTGTCGCTGCTGGTCTGCTGGCTGACGCTCAAGTTCTACGACTGGTCGAAACGCGATTGGCTGGGAATCGAGACGATCAAGGAACTGCGCGACTATACCGGGCCGCGACGTGCGGCGCGCTGGATGGGCTGGGTGCTGCGCCGCAGCGACCCGGTGGCCTGTGTGCTGCTCTCGATCAAGTTCGATCCGTTCATCGTCACTGTGTATCTGCGGCACGGACGTTATGGTGCGCTAACAGCGCGGGATTGGCGTCATTTCCTGCTGAGCTGGCTGATCGGCAACGCCTATTGGGCGGCCCTGTGTTTCGGCGGTGTCTCCGCCCTGCGTTGGCTGTGGGAGTGGGTCCGGCATAGCCCTGGCTGACCCGGCTGCGGTGCGCACCAATGGAGTGACTCCGGTAGAGTCCGGCGACGCGGCATTTACGCGCCCGCGCAGCCGGCCTCTACGAAGGAGCAAAGCCGAACGCACCCACATCCTGGGTGCGTTCACTCTCTTCGATCCGGGGGCGTTGAAGGCGGCGGCGAGGGCGCAGGGAGGGGGGCCGCGACCGAAGTGGCTAATGACTAATGGCGAAAGACCGGAGGGAGGAAGGCGGGAACTGAATGACGCGGCTGAACGACTTCGTCGTCCAGCTACGCACGGCGTACCGCGTTCTTGGCGAACGCGGCTACGGGAGCGTGGAGGGGGAATGCTAGACTTGCCGGGCGGAGGCCCGGTGCTGAGGTGCCGGCATGTCCATCGAACAGGGCATTGCGGAAATCCAGCGCATGTCGGGCTCCGATTTGGAGAGGGTATCGGTGGAGGTCGCGCGGCGCGAGGAGTCGTGGGCTTTCGACGAGGCGGCGCGGCGGGCCGCCGAGCTCGATTCCGGGCGCGTGCAACCGCTGTCGCACGACGACTTCTTTGATCTGCTCAAGAAGCGCTTCGGATGCCTCTGACCTACCATCCGGAGGTCAGGATTGATTTGGCGGAGGCCGCAGGAGAAGGCTGAATGACTGAAGGCTGAACGGCTGAAAACGGAGGCGCTTGGAAGGACTGAAGAACTGAAGGCTGAAGAGCTGAAGACGGATGCGAGGAGGGCTGAACGACTCCGTCGTCCAGCTACGGCACGGGAATGCTGAAAGGCTGAAGGACTGAAGGCTGAATCCTCGACCGCTGAACACAGAACCCGAACGCGCCGCCGGGCTGAACGACTCCGTCGTTCAGCTACAAGGGAAGGCTGAACGGCTGAAGGCGGAATACGGAGGCGCGGAGACTGGACGACTCCGCCGCTCAGCTACGACGGAGGGGCCGACTTGTCATGCTATTCACGACGAAGTTCGGGGTGCTCAGCGGGCGACTTGTTCCCATGCCCCGGGCTCGATGCCGGCTTGCTCAAGGATGCGCTTGGTGAGCGACCAATCTACGTCACCACGATGCGGATTGGGGATCGGCAACTTCACTCCGGTGAGCGGATGGCGCATGGCGGTGTGGCGACCGCCGTGGAACGGGCCTTCCCAGCCTATGGCGCGGAGGCGGCGGATGAATTCACGCCGACTGACGGGCTTTGGCATGGCGACCGATCTTGTTCAAATCGATGCCTCCGAGCACCGGCACATCATCGCTGGAGCGGATGGCCAACAGCAGCCAATCTTCCAAGGAGGAGATCAGTTCGCGACGGGCGGCCTCGACGGTTTTGCCTTCGGCCCACAGGCCCTTGAATCCGGGCAGGGTCGCGAAGAAGCGGCCGTTCTCCATTTTCTCGTACGCGGCCTTCTCCACGGCTTTGGCAATATACTCGGCGAACATGGCTGGATGGAAACGCGTTTCCCGGGTGGTCGCAAGTTTTGGCTTTTGACTCTGTGTCGAGATCGATGCTCGCCTCCATCCCCTGGCGGGGAGGCTGAACAACTGAGGGCTGAAAAGGCGGAGGCGAATGGACGCGGGATGAACGACTCCGTCGCCCGGCTACGGTCGGAGAGCTACGCCACGCTAAGGGCGTGCGAGGGCCATTGGGCGAGCGTGCCGGAGTCGTGGGTGGCGAGCATGTGGCCGGTGTCGCGGGCGATGTGCACCAGCTAAGTGTCCATGATCTGGCGATGGCCTGTGGCGTTCTCCAGCATCGCCCGGGCTGGGCGCTTGGGCGTGATTACCACAACACCGGGATGGGGACCGCCCAGTTCCGTTTCCACCGCCGTCAAGGCCGCAGCGGCGGTGAGCGCGCCCGAACCCAGCACCTTGGGATTTATGAGCAGGCGCATCGGCGGCGGCACCGATCACCACTCGCCCCGGGGTCAGATCGATGTGCGGTTTCCTGACGGCGGGACGCCGTAAATCCGGCGCACGGCATGGACCACCAGGGAGGTGAGAGAGGCCGCGTTTCGCCCTCCACGCCGTGCGGATTCCAGTCGCAGCACTTGGGCGACGTCCTCGGGGAGATTCAGCGTGGTATTCATGAGTATGGTTTCATGGCGAACCGGATCTCCGTCAATGTGGGGGGCGTGCGCTGGCGAGGATCACTGGCGGGCGGGATTGCGTTGAGAATGCCGGGTTGTGGGCAGGGCCTGATTTGGCCATGAGGGGACCGTTCCTTCGCGAGGGCGTTCCGCGGTGCTATTAGGCGAGGCGACGGCCGGAGGAGATCGAGAACGCGGCCCCTCCGGCCTATCTCGCCAAATCGGGCCTTATCGAATTCATCCCTACGTTGCTACTCGACACCGTTCTCCCTTCTGTCTTCGTCGCGTTTCCGAACGCTTCGGTCCTCCAGCCTTTCCGCCTACAACCTCTATATCGTAGCTGGGGCGCGAAGCGCTTCAGCCTTCAGCATTTCAGCCGTTCCGCCTTCTTCTTCCCCGTTCCGCCTTCTTCATTCTTCGATCTGCCTTAGGTCCTCCGCCCAATGCGCCTCCTTCGCCCAGCCCTGATCGTCGCCGCCGCTGATACCACGCGCATTGATATATCGCCCAAGACGTTTACCAGCGCCACGACCAAGCTTACGATCACGGGCTTGGTTAGCAACCTGGACGCCCCCGCGCCTACCATCACACTCGTTTCAAGCGGCAGCGCTGGACCGGCAATTTTGACCCTTAAGATTTTTGTCCTGCCTCAGCGCGCTCCGTTAAGTGTCGGCTATTTTGTTATTGAAGATAACACATCAAACGGAACACAATTCGCGTCATCACCTTCGATTCCGTTGCCGAACTTCACCGCGATTCGAGATGTTCTGAACGATACATTTAAGCAAGCCGGGGTGTCTTTTGTAGTAAGCGCCAATTCGAGAGTTTATCCCGAACCATATGACACGCATCGACTCATTCAAAACGGCGGGGAAACCAGCGAGGTCGTCGAGCTTGGGCAGGATGGGCAGTTGTCTCAAACGGAATATCAAAATAATTTACCTTTTGGCGACGCCAAGTATGCGGCCGACATACAGATATTCATCCTGAAGAACAGTGGCAGGCCTTATTGCAGCATAAATCCGGCTTTGAATTATCCACATTTAAGGATAACAGGCTCCAATCCCTCGTTTCCGTTTAGGGACATAATGCTATTTGCGAGAGAAACAGTGGGCTACATGGACACTGCGATTGCCCATGAAGTAGGGCACAAGTTAGGATTGACCGTGAATCCGGATAGCACATTTCCTGGCTCTGGTCACGATGACCCGCCGTATGCGTTGGCGGTTGAAACGGACCTCCCGAACGGAGCGCCCCCGCCTTCTATGGGAAGCGACTTCCTGCCTCATCCCAATAAGGCCTTGATGCAAAGCGGATGGCCCATTGATGGTAAAATGCCTTGGACACATGGCAGATGGATGAAGCACGAGGATTGGAAGATGGCGAACGAGGAGGCATTGAGGATTAAACAATGAAAAACATTATTTTATTGATGATTTTTGTAGGGGGAGCCGTTCATTCGCTTAGTGCGCGCGAGGTTAGCGCCAACTACCTCTCAACACTATTAGCCGAGAGTGATAAACTAACATCCGAAAACCTTCCGCCGTCCGCAGAAGGCTACGCTTTGGATGAAGTGGTCGCCTCCCTGAGGAAATTAGATGAGAAATCCCCGGGTCGCCATACATCGGCGATAATCCGACTTAGGGACGTGGCCACGATCAGTAAATACATTAATGCTTATGCCGCAGAAGGCGGAATGGCATCGCAAGCATACAGAGCTTTGCTTTCCTCGCGCTCTCCTTGGATTATTCCACATGTGATGCCATTATTCATGGACGCACCGCCTGCGCAGTTGGTCACTTTGGGCGAAAGTGTGAATTTTGGTCCCGCAGGCAACACCCACGCCTTAGTATTATACTTGTTGAGCACGAGCCCCGAAATGCCTGCCTCAGTCCAACAGTGGGCGAAAGTTAAACTGGGCAGCACGCGTCAAATCGATAAAATGAATGCGTCCATACAAGAACTTCGGGCATGGTGGCGGCTTAACGCCAAGTATTTTGATAGCGAAAAATACGATCTAGTCGCCCCATTCGAATCCACAAATAATCCTTCAGAAAACCTTGAGCTATTGCCTGCGGCGCCCGAACCACCCGCAGGCGTTGCGCCGCCGCCTGAACCCACGCCGGAGCCGATTAAATCATCCGTGGCGGCGTCGATCCCGACGGCGGCGACGGAGCCAGCGCCTGCCGCGAAAACAAATCCCGCTTGGTGGCTCGTTGGTCTAATAATACTCGCGGCCGGTGTGGTGTTCGTGGCGCGCAAGAAAACGCCCAAAGCCTGATGCTCGCGGGGGCTCGTGAGTGCCAGCCGTTCGCTCGCGCTCACGAACACAATATAAGAAACAAACGGCACGTCTCGCGCCAGCCCTCCGCCGAGCCTCCGAGCTGTCACGCCGTCTGCTTGCTCCTCCGCTTGCGCTCCGTCCGCTGAGCACCATCCCCGCCGGCGGCGGCACGCGCGGCAGGAATGCCGCGCTGAGGCGGCGCTCCTGGGACACCCGCGCCGTCGCCGTCGTGTCTCCACTTCGCTAACGCTACGTTGCGCCTCGTCGGCGTCCGCCGATCCAGACCGGCGGGGCCCCGCGCCCGGCTGGGTGCCGGGCTTGCTCAACCGGCCCCGTCCGGGCCTCGCGAGCTCGGCCAGGCGGGGCCGGGTCGCGCGCCCGCTCGCTTCGCTTCGCCCAGCGGCTGCGGTCGCTGCGCTCCCTTCGGCCGGGTCCGTGAGGCCCGGCGCTCGCGGTGCCCGCTCACTCGGCCGTCGCCAGCTCCGGCCGTTTGTTGTGCGCGGGCACCGGTTGCACAGGTCAACGGCCTGCGCAGACGCCGCCGGGCCTACGCTCCACCTCGTCCCCGGTTGCGCTGCGGCTCGCGCCGCCCCGGGTGGACCCAGAGGCTCCTTACGAGCGGCGATTGGAGAAGGCTGAACGACTGAAGAGCTGAAGACGGAGGGACGGAGGCTGAACGACTCCGCCGTCTAGCTACATTCGGCGGGCCGGGGAAAGTACTGAAGGCTGATAGGCTGACGGAGGCTCAACGACTCCGTCGTTCAGCTACGGTCGGAGTGGGTAGGCCGAAAGGGCTGAAGGGGGGCGGGAATTCTCGCCGGGGCGGGGTTATCCTTCTTGCCGGCCACAAGCGGCCCCTCGACGGCACTACGCCGTCGCCCGCCCGAGACCGGCAGAGGACATCCCCATGACTCCGATATCTACGACCTGTTTGCGCAGTTTCGGCCGGTCTGCGCCCAGACTACTACTTGCGGCCGCCGTGGCGTTGCTGGCGCTTGCCGCGCCCATGGCACTTGCCGCGGCAGCGGGCTCGGCAGCTTGCCCCAGTCGTACAGCTGCTGCCGAATACCGCCTGCCCGAGAATCCCCAGGAACTGCTGCGCCTGGACGACGAGATGCGGGCCTTCTTCGCAGCACGCGTTCATCGCAAGGGCTCGCGCGAAGCCCGAATCGATGAAATCGCGGCCGCCATCCTCGGTGAACACGGCCTGCATTTCCGCTACGAAACCGGCGGAGTCTACGATGTGCGCGAGGCGTTCCGCCGCCGCCGGGGCAACTGCGTAACCTATGCCCTGCTCGTGGTTGCCGTGGCCCGCGAATTCAGGATACCGGCGAGCTTCAACGAGGTGGCGATGCGCCCCCTTTGGGACCGAGCCGGCGGGATAGTGCTCGAAAGCAGGCACCTCAACGTGCGCGTCGAGCTTGCCGACGGCACCTATGAAATCGACCTCAAGGGCTCGGAGAACCGGCGCGAGGCGCGTATCACGACAATGGTTGTCGATGATGTGCGGGCTTTCGCGGGGATGTTTAGCAACGCCGGGGTCTATCGGCTTGCCGCCGGCGATAGGGTTGGCGCGCTGCGTCTGTTTGAACTGGCCACGCTTACCGATCCATCTGCCGCCTTCGCGTGGTCGAATCTGGGCGGGGCACGCGCGCTGGCTGGCGAGGCGGAATGCGCCAGCCTGTGTTACGAGCGCGCGTTGGTTGCAGCCCCGGACACGATGGCGGCCCTGAGCGGGCTCGCGCACCTTCAGCGCACGGCGGGCCGGGTTGATGAAGCTGAGCGCCTCGAACGGCGGTCTTTGCGCTATCGCGAACACAACCCGTATTACCTGTCTGCTGTCGCGCGAGAGGAGTTTGCCGCCGGTCGCCTCGACGAGGCGCGCCATCACCTCGCGCGGGCCCTTCGTATCAAGCCCGACGAACCGGAGTTTCGTGGGCTCATGATCGAGATCGATGGGCGCCGCAGGTTGGAGCGCGAGGAGGGTCGCCGCACGGGCCGGGTTGGGGCGAAACGTGGCGAGGTTGTCGTAGCCGGCCGGTGACGGTGCCTTGTCACCCAAGCGGCATTCCAAAGGGAAGGGAGCGATAGGCTGGTATTAGGAGACAGCGTAAGCGGTAGCTGGGGGCGGCAGGGCGGGGGCCTCTCCTTGGCCGGGGGCGGGGATTGGCCTCTCGGGCTCTTGCCAGCGCCATGGGCGGCCCGCATGGTCGCGGCGATGATTGCGTCGCCAACTCTTGCTCGACTGGTCCTGCCTTTGCTCGCCGCCGTGGTCTCCGCGCCGTGGGCACTCGCGCAGATTCCGGCGGTGGCGCCGGCGCCGCTGCTTGCGCCCAAGGAGCTCGCCGGGCTGGGCTCGGGCGAGGCGCTCCTCGAGTTGGAGGCGGCGCAGCGCGCGGCGGAGTTGGGCTTCTCCACGGCGGCCCGGGCTTCGTATGAGCGGGTGCTGGGGCGGACCGACTTGCCGGCGGACGCTCGCAACCGGGCTGCGCAAGGGCTGGCCGTGGTGGAGATCGCCTCCGGCCGGCTCGACGAGGCGGAGGCGGCGCTGGGCCGAGGGGCGGATCTGGTGTCGGCCCAGACTCGGTTGCGCCGCGGGTTGATCGCTTTGCTGCGCAAGGATGCCTCGGCGGCCTCGCTGGTGGAAACGCTTCGCCCCGAGGAGGTGCCGGTGGAGGAGGCGAGCTGGGTGTATGTGGCCCAGGGGATGCTGGCGGATTCACGTGGGCAGTACGACCGCGCCCAGCTGGCCTACGGGCAGGCGGAGTCGCGGGCGGTGGCGGAGCTGGCGCGTGCCCAGATGTTGCTGGCGCGGGAGCGGGCGCGGCTGCTCTTCGGTCAGGCCACGGCCGAGCAGGTGCCGATGTTGCAGCGCCAGATGGACCAGTTTCAGGGCCGGCCGGTGGGGTTTACGGCGGCGGGCCAGCAGGCGGTGGTGCTCGACCAGCTCGGGCGCAAGGCCGAGGCGCAGGCGGTGCTGCAGCGTCAGTTGGCGATGGTGACGGCGGGCGACCGCGAGGCCGCGGACCGGCTGCGCTTGTTGCAGGCGTTGATCTCGGGGCCGGGCAGTGCGGTGGGGCTCAACGCCCTGCGCCAGCTCTTCGCCGGTGCGGTGCAACCGGAGATGCAGCGCATCGCCTTGCAACTGCTGGCCAATGCTGCGGGCGACCCGGACGTGGGCGCCGGGCTCCGCCGCGAGCTCGATGTGCAGATCGCCCTCAAGCCGGCGCCCAAGATTCTCGACGACCTGCTGCTGTACCGTGCGAGGCTGGCGTTGGCGCGGCAGGACTACGACCGGGCCGAGGCCGACGCGCGGACGTTGCTGGCCGATTTCCCGGGTTCGCCCGACCGCAAGCCGGCCTTCAACGTGCTGGTATCGGTGGCGTGGGAGCTGCGGCGCTACCGCACTGCGGCCGAGGCGATCACGCAACTGCAGGGCGAGCTGGGGCCCGAGCCGCTGCGCGGACCGTTCGCAGTGCTGCTGGCGGAATCCTATTTTAGGGCACAGGACTATCGCAACGCCGCCGGCGCCTACGCCTTGGCGCTGCAGGAGAGAACGCTGCCGGCGGGGGTGACGCGGGGCACACTGATGTTCCAGCAGGTGCTTGCGCTGCTGCTGGCCGACCGGCCGGCGCAGACCGATGAGGCGTTGCAGGTGCTCGACCGGCTGGCCGGCGAGCCCGAGTTCGATGCGGCCAACCGCTGGCAGGCGGAATGGAATACGGTGAAGACTTTGCAGGTGCGCGGGCAGACGGCCCGCGCCTACGAGCGCCTCAACCGTGTGCTGGGTGCGGAGACATTCGGGGCCGCGCCGGCGGAGCTGCGGCTGCGGCTGGCGTGGTTGCAGGCCAAGCTCTCGCTGGAGGCCGGGAAGCCGGCGGCGACGCTGGACCTGGTGGCCAAGCTGCTGGAAGGCCCTGCGGGCGAGGCCAACACGGCGGTGCCGGCGGCTCTGCGCCAGGAGACTGCGGGCACGGCGCGGCTGTTGAGGGCGCAGGCGCTGCTGGAGTTGCGCCGCGAGGACGATGGCCTGGCCGAGCTGGCGGAGCTGCGGCGGGTGTTTCCCGGCAGCGACCCGGCGGTGTACTCCTTCATCATCCAGGCAAAGTACCTCTCCGCTCTGGGCCAGACGGTGGAGGCCCAGCAGTTGCTCATCCAGCTCGCCAACGAGCATGCGAGCAGCCCGTACGCGGCGTATGCACTCTACGAGGCTGCCGGCAATGCCGAGCGCCGCGGGGAGGACCGGCACAGCGAGGAGGCGTTCCGCATCCTGCACGATCTGGTGGAGAAGTTCCCGGGCAACGACCTCGTATTCTATGCCCAGTTGCGCCAGGGCGACCTGCTGCGAAAGCTCAACCAGCTGGGGCCTGCCCAGGTGATGTACGAAGCGATCGTCAACCGTTTCCCGGCCCACCGCGACGTGGCCCTGGCCGAGCTGGCGCTGGCCGACACGCTGTTTGCCCAGGTGACCGCCGACTCGTCGCGGCTGGGCAGCGCGCTGGCGCGCTACGAGCGGCTGTTCGATCTGCCCAGCGCCCCGGCCGAGGTGCGCATCGAGGCCGGTTTCAAGGAGGGCTATGCCTTGGCGATGCGGGGCAACAGCGCCGAGGCGAGGCGCGCCCTGTGGCTGGTGGCGGACCGCTTCCTGGTCGACCCGACGGTGCGCGCGCCTTTGGGCGAGAAGGGCCGGTATTGGCTGGGGCGTACGCTGCTGGTGTATGCCGACCTCTGCGAGAAGGCGAAGGCGGGGCAGGAGGCGCGCGAGGCCTACGAGCTCACGTTGCGCAGCGGGGTGTGGGGCGAGAACACGGCCAAGGCCGCGCTGGCCCGGCTGAATACAGGGGCGGGCGAGCGCTGAGCGTTTCGCCGTTTGCCTTCCGGAAAACCGACCAATTAACCTGAACACTCAAAAAGCATGAGCGCGCTCGATCCCAATCTTCTTTCCAAGGGCGGCCCCGTGATGTGGGTGCTGCTGGTGCTGGCACTTGTGGGCCTGGCGGTGTTCGCCGAGCGCGCGCTGAGCCTGCACCGGGGGCAGATCCGCTCCACGGAGTTTTTGGCGGGTATCAAAAACATCCTTCTCAAACGGCGCCTGATGGAGGCCGTAACCGTGTGTGAGGAGACGGCCGGTCCGGTGGCGGTGATCGTGAAGGCGGCGCTGCTCCACCATGAGGCCGACGAGTCGGCGCTGCGGCTGGCCGTGCAGGAGGCGGCGCTGGTGGAGCTGCCGATCCTGGAGCGGCGCATGGGCGCGCTGGCGGCCATCGCGCAGGTGGCGCCCCTGCTGGGGCTGCTCGGCACGGTGCTGGGGATGATCAGGGCCTTCCACTCCTTCAATCTGGGGGGCAACTACGCCACCCCGGCGGCGCTGGCCGGCGGGATGTGGGAGGCGCTCGTAGCCAGCGCGGCAGGACTGGCTGTCGCGGTGCCGGCGCATCTGGCGTTCCATTTTCTGCGGGGTAGGGTGCGGGCGCTGGTGCACGACATGGAGTGGACGGCCAACGAGATGATCCGCTTTGTGCTCCACGATCTGCGTACCGCCGGTGCGGCCGGCAACGGCACACTGGGCGCGCCCGCTGCGGTGGCCGCTTCGGGGGTGGCCGCGCTAGCGCCGGCGAAGGTGACGCAGCCGGCGGACGCGGCCCAGCCTGGCGCTGCTGCGACTGCCGCTGGCGCCGCTGCGCCGGGGAAGGGCAAGCCGTGATCACCCAGCCGCTGGATCTGGCGGCCCACCTGCGGCCGCCACCGCGCAGTTTCGACGTGTTCTTTTTTGTGAACGTGGCGGTGCTGGGGCTTTTCCTGACGCTGTTCACCTCGAAGTTCGTGCTGGCCCCGGGGGAGACGATCTCGGTGCCGCAGTTGGAGGGCGGCTCGGCCATGACCACCGGACTGGTGGTGAACCTGCAGCGCGACAACCTCATCCTTTTCGAGGGCGGAAGGTATTCGATGGACGGATTTCGCCAGCGCCTCGCCGAGGTGGTCAGGGAGAAGGGCGCCTCCCGGCTGCTGCTGCGCGCCGACAGGCAGACCTCGGCGCAGGCACTGATCACCTTCACGGCGGTGGCCACTGCGGCGGGCTGCGAGGTGCAGATCGCCGCCGAGGCGCCTGCGGGCGCACATTGAATACGTGATGAATCTTCGGGCACAAAGGCATTGGGCGCCCTGGGTTTGGGCGCTGGCGGGGGTCGCGGTGGCGACTCGCGTGGCGTTCATCTTCCTGTGGCGGGGCGACCCTGCGGTGCCGGCTCCGCCTGCGGCCAGCAGGCCCCGGGTGACGGTGGTCTCCTCTAGCGCCGCCGGTGCCGGGCCGCTGGTGAGGGAGCAGATCGAGCTCTTCGACCAGCAGCCGCTCTCGATGCCCACGGCGTGGAATGCCGGGGCGGATGCGCTGCCGGCCACCCTGCAGCGGCAGCCCGGCGAGGTGTTCGGGCTGTATGAGCCCAGGCTGGCCTTCGCGGCGGAGCGGCTGGAGCCCGTATTCGCTCCGCGGAGCGCCGCCCCGCAGGATTCCCGGGCGGGGTTGCGGGTGCTGGGCCCGATGGCGGGCGGGTGGGGCGCCCTGGGGCGGCTGGACCGCCCGGTGCACGCTCTGGCGGTGCGTGATGCCGGAGTGGAGGTGCGCAGTTTCGCCGGTGGCGAGGTGGTGCTGGAGGCGGCGTTGGCCGAGCTGCCGGCACTGGTGCGGGAGCACGATTGGGCCCCGCTGGAGTTCTCCGTGGCGGTGGAACCGGGAGGGTTGGTGGGGGTGGCATCGCTGGCGGTGGGCTCCGGGGTGGAGGAGATCGACGCATTTTTTGGGGAATACCTCGTACGGCAATTTCGCCTGGGAGAACGACTTAGGCCTGGTTTCTACCGGGTGGGCGTCGGCCGGTGAACAATTTTGCGAGAATGCAGTTGACGGGCGGGAAATGGTTTCCCAATTTTGGCCCTCTTTTTCGGTTAGGTGTTTTGTCTTGGTTCGCCCTTGTAGCTCAGTTGGCAGAGCACGTCCTTGGTAAGGACGAGGTCACCGGTTCGAATCCGGTCGAGGGCTCCAGGATAAACGTCGGTAGGTTGCACGACGTTAATCCGCGGCCGTCCATTCACTCCCCCCGCTTCCAAAAAACAACGTCACATGGCTAAAGCTACATTCGAACGCAAGAAACCGCACGTGAACGTCGGCACGATTGGCCACGTTGACCACGGCAAGACCACCCTCACGACCTCCATCCTCGCCGTTCAGGCCAGGAAGGGCTTGGCTGAAATCAAGTCCTACGCCGACATCGCCAAGGGTGGCACCGTGCGCGATGCGACCAAGGTCGTCACCATCGCGGTTGCTCACGTCGAGTACGAGAGCGAGAAGCGCCACTACGCCCACGTCGACTGCCCCGGCCATGCCGACTTCGTGAAGAACATGATCACCGGCGCCGCGCAGATGGACGGCGGCATCTTGGTGGTCAGTGCGGCCGACGGCCCGATGCCCCAGACCCGTGAGCACATCCTGCTCGCCCGTCAGGTCGGTGTGCCGAAGCTCGTTGTTTTCCTCAATAAGGTCGATCTGATCGACGACTCCGAACTGCTCGACCTCGTCGAGATGGAAGTTCGCGAACTGCTCACCAAGTACCAGTTCGGTGGCGATACCGCCAAGATCATCCGTGGTTCGGCCACCGCCGCCCTCGAAGGCAAGCCGGAAGGCCTCAAGGCCATCCAGGAGCTCATGGAAGCCATCGACTCCGAGATCGAAGAGCCCGTGCGCGAGATGGACAAGCCCTTCCTGATGTCCGTCGAGGACGTCTTCTCGATCACCGGCCGCGGCACCGTGGCCACCGGTCGTATCGAGCGCGGTATCGTCAAGGTCAACGAAGCCGTCGAGATCGTCGGCCTCAAGGACACCGTCCAGACCGTGGTTACCGGTATCGAAATGTTCCGCAAGCTGCTCGATCAGGGTCAGGCTGGCGACAACGTCGGCATCCTGCTCCGTGGCGTCGACAAGGACGGCATCGAGCGCGGCCAGGTTATCGCCCACCCGAAGAGCATCAAGCCCCACCGCAAGGGCAAGGCCGAGATCTACGTGCTGACCAAGGACGAGGGTGGCCGCCATACGCCGTTCTTCGACGGATACCGTCCCCAGTTCTACTTCCGCACGACTGACGTCACCGGTTCCATCAAGCTGCCCACGGGCGTCGAGATGGTCATGCCTGGCGACAACATCAGCCTGGATCTCGAACTCCAGACCCCGATCGCGATGGAGAAATTCCAGCGCTTCGCAATCCGCGAAGGTGGCCGCACCATCGGTGCCGGTCGTATCACTGAGATCACCGAATAAGTTTGTTCCGCAAACGGTTCACTTCGTACGCCGAGGTCTCGAGTAGGGGCCTCGGCCGTACTGTCTCAAGAAACCGTTTACACACAGGGCAGTAGCTCAATTGGTAGAGTAGCGGTCTCCAAAACCGTTGGTTGGGGGTTCGATTCCCTCCTGCCCTGCCACCTTCGTACATGAAAAACCCGTTCCGCAGCATCCGAGTCTTCTTCGGCGAGATGATCGCCGAGCTCAAGAAGGCTTCCTGGCCGGCATTCCCGGAGCTCCGCGAGTCCACCTTGCTTGTCATCGTGGCATCCGTGCTCTTGGGGCTGTTCACCAGCCTCTCGGATTTCTCGCTGTATCAAGTCGTCGATCTGTTCACCTCCTGGGTGAGCTGACAAACTCCATCCCTATGCCCGCCGATATGACCGTTCCCCAAGGCACGCAGTGGTTTGCCGTGCACACGCTCTCCGGCCAAGAGGGCAAGGTGAAGCTATATATAGAGCGCTTCCGTAAAGTGGAAGAGCTCGACGATCATATCTTCGAGGTCTTGCTCCCCACGGAACAGGTCGTCGAGGTAAAGCGTGGCAAGAAGACCACCAAGGAGCGCAAGCTCATCCCCGGATATGTCTTCGTGCAGATGAAACTGTACGACGAAAATGGGATGGTCATGAACAAGCCGTGGTATTTCGTCCGGGAAGCCCCGGGCGTGATCGGCTTTGTTGGCGGCGACCGCCCGTCGCCCCTGCGCCCTGCCGAGATCGAGGATATCCGCACCCGTGTGGAAGCGGCCTCCGGCAAGGAAGTACCCAAGGTCAGTTACGAGGTGGGCGAAGAGGTCAAGATCAACGACGGCCCCTTCCTCAACCTTACCGGCCGCATCGACGAGATCGATCCCGAGCGCGGCAAGCTCAAGATTTCTGTTTCCATCTTCGGCCGTTTCACCCCGGTCGAGCTCGAATACTGGCAGATCGAACGCATCGCCAGCTAACCCGTCTCCCCCGCTAACTGCTTTTTCCCATGGCCAAGAAAGTTCACGGCATCATCCGTCTCCAACTGCCTGCCGGCGCCGCGAATCCCGCGCCCCCGGTCGGCCCCGCGCTTGGCGCCCAAGGCGTCAACATCATGGCGTTCTGCAAGGACTTCAACGCCAAGACCAAGGATCAGAACGGCATGATCCTGCCCGTGGTTATCACGGTCTATACCGACAAGTCGTTCACCTATATCCTCAAGTCGCCGCCGGCTTCTGTCCTTCTCAAGAAGGCCTGCAATGTGGCCTCCGGCTCCGCCAAGCCCAACAAGGACAAGGTCGGCAAGGTCACCAAGAAGCAATTGCTCGAGATCGCCAAGCTCAAGAAGGCCGATCTCAATTCCAAGAGCGACGATGCAGCCATCAAAGTGATCGCCGGCACGGCCCGCAGCATGGGCATCGACGTCATCGACTGATTCCCTCTCCTCCATATAATCGCGGGAGTCTCGCAGCGCGAGACGTTTGAACCGCAAACCCAACCACCATGGCCAAGCAAAGCAAACGGTTCCGCAACGCGCTGAAAGTTGCGGACCTCACTAAAGAATTCGCCCTCAAGGAGGCGGTCGACACTCTCGCCCGTTTCCCCAAGGCCAAGTTCGACGAGACCGTCGAACTCGCGTTCCGCCTGGGCGTCGACCCGACCCAGGGCGACCAGATGGTGCGCGGCACCACCCCCCTGCCCAACGGCAGCGGCAAGAAGGTGCGCGTTCTCGTCTTCACCGACGATCCCGCAGCCGCCTTGGCTGCCGGCGCCGATGTAGCCGGACTTAAAGAGGTTATCGAAAAGATCCTCACCGGTTGGGTGGATTTCGATATCGCTGTGTCCACCACGGCCGCGATGAAGGAAGTTCGCGCCGTAGCCCGCGTGCTCGGACCCAAGGGCCTCATGCCCAATCCGAAGTCCGGCACCGTCACCGACAATATCGCCCAGGCGATCAAGGAAGTGAAAGCCGGCCGCGTGGAGTTCAAGATGGACAAGGCCGCCAACCTCGGGATTCCCGTGGGCAAGCGCTCCTTCACCCCCGAGCAGATTCTCGAGAACGTCGCCGCGGTTATCAATGCCGTAGGCAAGTCGAAGCCGGCCACGCTCAAGGGTCGCTTCATCCTGAGTGCCACGCTCTCGGCTTCGATGAGCCCTGGCATCGCCCTCGCCACCAGCGAATATTCCAAATTCTAACGCCGCTCCGCCATGCGTTCCGAGAAAAAGTATCTCATTGAGGAAGTCTCCCGGCATCTGAAGAAGTCGGACTACCTTCTCATCACCAATTATCAGAAGGTGACCGTCGCCGATGTAGCGGCGCTGCGCACGAAGCTCGCCCCTGAACAGGCCGAGTTTCATGTCGTAAAGAACAGCTCCCTTCGCGTCGCCGCCAAGGCGGCCGGTCTCCCTGAGTTCGAGAGCATGCTCTCCGGCCAGACGGCGATCATCGTGGGTGGCCGCAATGCCTCCGGCGCCGCCAAGATCGTCAAGAAATTCTTCGACGACACCAAGAAGCTCGATATCAAGGGCGGCGTTGTCGGCGGCAAGGTTTTCAATCCCGCCGAAGTCGTGCGCCTCTCCGAGCTGCCGCCGATCGAGGTGCTGCGCGCTCAGTTCCTCAGCCTGCTCAACACCCCGGCCACCAGCCTCGTGCGGGTGCTCAATGGTGTGCCGCAGTCGCTGGTCAACGTCCTCCAAGCCAAGGTTCGCGCCGCCGCCTAATCGGCGAGCTCGCTGCCTTATAACAATTTTCCCGCAGGCTTCGGTCTGCGGGAATCCGCAACAGCAACCGTCAACTGTAAGTAGGCTAGGGGATACGTCCCTTAAATGCCCGGCACAACCGCTCGGGTGCTAGCCGCTTCTCTGATACCATGTCCACCATCACCAAAGACCAAGTCATCGATTGGCTCTCCGGCCAGTCCGTTATCGAAATCGCTTCCCTCGTGAAGGATCTCGAGACGAAGTGGGGCGTTTCCGCCGCCGCTCCCGTCGCCGCCGCTGCCGCCCCGGCCGCCGCTGCCGCCGCCGCTCCCGCCGAGGAGAAGACCGAGTTCAACGTCGTCCTCCTCGAGGCCGGTGCGAACAAGATCGGCGTCATCAAGGAAGTCCGCGCCATCACCGGCCTGGGCCTCAAGGAAGCCAAGGATCTCGTCGAAGGCGCTCCCAAGGCTGTCAAGGAAGGCGCTTCCAAGGCCGACGCCGAAGAGATCAAGAAGAAGCTCGAGGCCGCCGGCGCCAAAGTCGAACTCAAGTAAAGTTGTCGGACGTCATTTCCTACAACGTGTCTGCTTTCGGACAGGCCGGGTTCGCCCCGGCCTGTCCTTCCGCTTTTCCGCATTGTCCGTCCCCTCACGCCTGCGCAGCGCCATACGGTGCGCAGACGTGAGGGCTCGGCGAAACCACGCCAGCTCGTATATCTAACACTCGGGAATCACAATGGCCGCCACACAAGAACGCCTAAATTTCGGTAAGCTGCGAGAAGTCATCCAGCCTCCGAATCTCATCGAGATTCAGATCAACTCCTATATGGAGTATCTGCAGAAAGAGATTTCCCAGAGCCAACGCAAGGCGCAGGGCTTGGAGGCGGTCTTCCGCGAAGTCTTCCCGATCAACTCCTACGACGAGCGGCTCGTCCTCGAGTATGTATCCTACACCCTCGGAGATTCCAAGAACTCCGAGATCGAGTGCTTGCGCGAAGGCATCACCTATTCGGTGCCTCTGTATGTGAAGTTGCGCCTGCGCGAAGGCGACTATATCAAGGACGAGGAGATCTACATGGGCGAGATCCCCATGGTGACCGAGCGCGGCTCCTTCATCATCAACGGCGCCGAGCGCGTCGTGGTCTCCCAGCTCCATCGTTCGCCCGGCTTGTGCTTCGAGGTGGCCACCCACCCCAACGGCAAGCTGCTGCACTCTTTCCGCATCATTCCCGATCGCGGCACTTGGCTGGAGGTCCAGTTCGACAATAACGACCTCCTCTATGTCTATCTCGACCGCCGTCGCCGTCGCCGCAAGTTCCTCATCACGACGATGCTTCGCGCGATCGGCTACTCGAGCGACATCGACATCCTCAATCTTTTCTACGAGATCAAGGACCTCAAGGTCTCCAAGGCCCTCGACATCGATAACGTCTCCACCCTCGTCCTGGTTGAGGACGTAATCGACGCGCAGCAGGGCGTGGTTCTCGCCCGCGCCTTCGAGCCGCTCACCAAGGCCATCGTTCGTACCTTCGAGAAGCACGAGATCACGACCATGCGCGTGATCGATACCGCTGGCGACGAGGGCGTGATCATCCGTTCCCTCAAGAAGGATCCCACCCGCAACGAGGAAGAGGCACTCAAGGAAATCTATAAGCGTCTGCGCCCCGGCGAGCCGCCGACGACCGCCAACGCCAAGGCCCTCCTCAAGCGTCTATTTTTCGATCCGAAGCGCTATGATCTCGGCCGCGTGGGCCGCTATAAGGTCAACCAGAAGCTCGGCCTCAAGACCAGCCTGGATACCCGCATCCTCAACTCCGAGGACATTGTAGAGTCCACCAAGTACCTGGTTAAACTCCGCCGCGGTGAGGGTATCGTAGACGATATCGATCATCTCGGTTCCCGTCGCGTGCGTACCGTGGGCGAACTGCTCGCCAACCAGTGCCGCGTGGGTCTCTCCCGTACCGAACGCTTGGTGCGCGAGCGCATGACCCTTTATGACCAGAGCGTGGACTCGATCACCCCGCAGAAGCTTATCAATCCGAAGGCTCTGACGACGGTGATCCGCGATTTCTTCGCGCGCAGTCAGCTCTCGCAGTTCATGGACCAGATCAACCCGTTGGCGGAGCTCACGCACAAGCGTCGTCTCTCTGCACTCGGGCCGGGTGGTCTTAACCGCGACCGCGCCGGTTTCGAGGTGCGCGACGTGCATCCCTCGCACTACGGCCGCATCTGCCCAATCGAGACCCCTGAAGGTCCGAATATCGGTCTAATCAATTCCCTCTCGCTCTATTCACGCGTCAACGAATTCGGCTTTATTGAGACGCCTTACCGCGTCTGCAAAGACGGCCGCGTTACCGACAAGATCGAGTATTTCACCGCCGACCAGGAGGAGGGCAAGGTTATCGCCCAGGCCAACTCCGAAGTCGACGAGAAGGGTACTTTTATCGGCAAGGTTACCGTTCGTGACCGTGGCAACTTCCTCGAAGTAGATTCGAAGGAAGTACACCTCATGGACGTTTCACCGAAACAGCTCGTTTCGGTGGCCGCCGGTATGATCCCCTTCCTTGAGCACGACGATGCCAATCGCGCGCTCATGGGTTCGAACATGCAACGCCAAGGTGTGCCGCTGCTCCAGGCCGATGCCCCCGTGGTGGGCACCGGTATCGAAGAGCGCGTCGCCCGCGATTCCAAGACCGTGCTCGTCGCCATCGAAAATGGCGTCGTGGCTTCTGTCGACGCCAAGCGCATCGTCCTCACAAAGGACGGCGAACTCCCGCGCAACTTCGACCGCAACCCGATTACCGACGAGAAGACCCATGTATGGGTGTACGAGATGCGCAAGTTCATGCGCTCCAACGCCGGTACCTGCTTCAACCAGCGGCCTATCGTCAAGAAGGGCCAGAAGGTAAAAGCCGGTGAGATCATCGCCGACGGTCCCTCGACCGACAAGGGCGAGATCGCTCTGGGTCGCAATATCCTCGTGGCGTTCATGCCTTGGAACGGGTATAACTTCGAGGACGCCATCCTTATTTCCGAGAAGGTCCTGAAGGAGGACATTTTCACCTCGATCCATATTCAGGAATTCGAGGTCACCGCCCGCGACACCAAGCTCGGGCCGGAGGAAATCACGCGCGATATCCCCAATGTTGGCGAAGAAGCGCTCAAGAACCTCGACCATAACGGCATCATCCGTATCGGTGCCGAGGTGAAGCCCGGCGACATCCTCGTCGGCAAGATCACCCCGAAGTCCGAGACCGAGCTCGCGCCCGAGGAGAAACTCCTCCGCGCCATCTTCGGTGAAAAGGCTGCCGATGTGAAGGACACCTCGCTGGTCGTCCCCTCCGGCGTCTATGGCATCATCATGGACGTGAAGGTCTCCAGCCGCATCGACTTCGAGAAGGAGAAGCTCAGCCCCTCCGACCGTCGCCGCCAGTCCAAGCAGATCAACGAGGAATATAAGACGCAGATCGACAAGCTCCGCGAGGGTCTTACCGAATCGCTCTCCAATATTCTCCTCGGAGAAAAGATTCCGCTCGACGTCATCAATGGCGACACCGGCGAAATCATCATCCCCGCCAATCGCAAGATCACCAAGACCCTCCTGCGCAAGCTCGCGGCCGTCTCGAAGCATATCGAGATCGATCCGTCGCCCGTGCGCATCAAGATCATGGAGATCATCGGCTCGTATCAGACCAAGTTCGATGAGCTCGAGGGAGACCGCGAACGCAAGGTGGGTTCCATCGAGGCCGGCGACGATATTTCGTCCGGCGTGATCAAGCAGGTGAAGGTCTATGTTGCCACCAAGCAGAAGCTGGAGGTCGGCGATAAGATGGCCGGCCGCCACGGCAACAAGGGTGTGGTCGCCAAGATCGTGCCCCAGGAGGACATGCCTTTCTTGCCGGATGGCACTCCGATCGAAATCTGCCTCAACCCGCTGGGCGTGCCATCGCGTATGAACGTCGGGCAGGTGCTCGAGACCCATTTGGGCTGGGCTTGCAAAAAGCTCGGCATCAAGGTCGCCACCCCGGTCTTCGACGGCATCCCCGAGAAGAAGATCCGCGAATATCTCAAGGTCGTTTCCGACAATGAGAAGGAGTCCGCCGCAAAGCGTGGCGACACCTGGAAGGCCCCGAACGTGGGAGTCCACGGCAAGGCCACTCTGTTCGACGGCCGCACCGGTGAGAAACTCGATCAGGAGGTCGTCGTCGGCTACATCTATATGATGAAGCTGAACCATCTCGTGTCGCACAAGATCCATGCTCGTGCGGTGGGTCCGTACTCGCTCGTCACCCAGCAACCGCTGGGCGGCAAGGCGCAATACGGTGGCCAGCGCTTCGGCGAAATGGAAGTCTGGGCCCTCGAGGCCTACGGCGCCGCCTTCACGTTGCAGGAACTTCTCACGGTGAAGTCCGACGACGTCAACGGCCGCACCAAGATCTACGAGTCGCTGGTGAAGGGCGATAATACGCTCCAAGCCGGCACACCGGAATCGTTCAACGTTCTCGTGAAGGAAATGCAGAGCCTGGGCCTTGATGTCCGGCTGTCCAAGAAGACCGCGATCTGAGCGGCCCCCCAACACCTGCCAATAATTCAGAGCCTATTCCGATAATGAGCACCGAAGAAGCACGCCAGGTCATGGGCCTTGAGCAACCGCAGTTTGATGCGGTCTCCATCACGGTAGCCTCCCCCGAAACCATCCGCGCTTGGTCGCGTGGTGAGGTAAAGAATCCCGAGACGATCAACTACCGCACCTTCAAGCCGGAAACTCTGGGCCTGTTTTGCCAGAAGATCTTCGGCCCGGTGCGCGACTACGAATGCGCTTGCGGCAAGTACAAGCGCATCAAGTTTAAGGATGTCGTTTGCGATCGTTGCGGCGTCGAAGTCACCGTCGCTCGCGTTCGCCGCGAGCGTATGGGCCACATCGAGCTCGCCGTTCCTGTCGCCCACATCTGGTTCCTCAAGAGCATGCCCAGCCGCCTCGGCCTCATGCTCGATATGACCGCGCGCGCCCTTGAGCGCGTGATCTATTATGAGGATTATATGGTCATCGATCAGGGCAAGACGCCCCTCGAGTCCAAGCAGCTCCTCACACCCAACGAGTACGTCCAGGCCCTCGAGGAGTATGGCGACGATGCCTTCACCGCCAAGATGGGCGCTGAGGCCGTGCGCGATGCCCTCGCTCGTCTCGACATGCCCGCCATCGTCGACGAATTGCAGGAGCAACTGCGTGCGACAAAGTCCAAGCAGATCAAGAAGAAGCTCTCCAAGCGCCTCAAGGTGCTCCAGGGCTTTATCAAGTCCGGCTCCCGTCCCGAGTGGATGGTGCTCGAAGTCTTGCCCGTAATCCCGCCGGACTTGCGCCCGCTCGTCCCGCTGGAAGGCGGCCGCTTCGCCACCTCCGATCTCAACGATCTCTACAGGCGCGTCATCAACCGCAACAATCGCTTGCGGAATCTTCTCCAGCTCAAGACGCCCGATGTGATTATTCACAACGAAAAGCGCATGCTGCAGGAGTCGGTCGACGCGCTCTTCGACAACGGCCGTCACGGACGCCCGGTTACCGGTGCGGGCAACCGCCCCTTGAAGTCGCTCTCCGACATGCTCAAGGGCAAGCAGGGTCGCTTCCGTCAGAATTTGCTCGGCAAGCGCGTCGACTATTCCGGCCGCTCCGTCATCGTCATCGGTCCGGAGCTCAATCTCCACCAGTGCGGCCTGCCCAAGAAGATGGCGTTGGTGCTCTTCGAGCCCTTCATCATCCGCCGCCTCAAGGAGCTCGGCTTCGTGCATACCGTGCGCGGCGCCCGCAAGATGATCGAGAAGCAGTCGCCGGAAGTTTGGGATATATTGGAGGAGGTCACCAAGGGCCACCCCGTGCTCCTCAACCGCGCACCTACGCTGCATCGCCTCTCTATTCAGGCCTTCGAGCCCGTCCTCATCGAGGGCGAGGCCATCCGCGTGCATCCCCTTGTTTGTACCGCATATAACGCCGATTTCGACGGCGATCAGATGGCTGTGCACGTACCGCTCTCACTTGAAGCGGTGATGGAGGCGAAGACGTTGATGATGTCCACGCTCAACATCTTCTCGCCCTCCAGCGGCAAGCCGATCTTGACGCCGTCGCAGGACATTGTCCTGGGTTCCTATTATCTCACCCTCGAACCCCGCAGGAAGCCGGAAAAGACTGATCATATTCAGCTCTTCTCCTGCGTGCAGGATGTGCAGTACGCCCAGGCCGATGGCGCGGTGAAGACCCACACCGTCATCGACTTCCTCAATCCTGACGCCGGCCGCGACACCGTCTACGGCAATAAGGAGCGCAAGCTTCTGCGCACCACCGTGGGCCGCGTGATCTTCAGCGAGATCTGGCCCTCTGGTGTTGGCTTCGCGAATTTCGCGGTCGCCAAGAGCAAGCTCGGTGACCTCATTCTCAACACCTATAAGGTGGCGGGACCGCAGGCCACCGTGGAAACACTAGACAAGCTCAAGGAGCTCGGCTTCGCTTCCGCATCCAGGGCCGGCATCTCGATCGGTATCGACGACATGATCATCCCCGAGTCCAAGAAGGATATCGTGGCCGCCGCCCGCAAGAAGATCGAAGAGGTGGAGAACCAGTACAAGAAGGGTATCATCACCACCGGCGAGCGCTACAACAAGATCATCGATATCTGGACAGGCGCCACCGATCAGATCGCCAAGGCGGTATTCACCAAGCTGGAAACCAACGAAGGCAAGCCCGATGTTAATCCGGTCTTCCTGATGATGGATTCCGGCGCCCGCGGTAATAAGCAACAGGTCCGCCAATTGTGCGGCACCCGTGGTCTTATGGCCAAGCCGTCCGGCGAAATCATCGAACGCCCGATTCTTTCCTCGTTCCGCGAGGGGCTCTCGGTGCTCGAATATTTCATTTCCACCCACGGCGCCCGCAAGGGTCTCGCCGATACCGCACTCAAGACCGCCGACGCCGGCTACCTCACCCGTAAGCTGTGCGACGTCGCCATGGACTGCATCATCTCCGAAGAAGATTGCGGCGCCCGCGACGGCATCTGGAAGATGGCGATCATGGAAGGCGACGATGAGATCGTCTCCCTGCGCGAGCGTCTCGTTGGCCGCTGCTCCTCCGACGATATTCCCAATCCCCTCAACCCCTCCGATCTTCTCGTGGGTTCGGGCGAGCTTATCTCCGAGGACGTCGCGCGCCATATCGAGGACGCCAATATTGAGCGCGTTAAGGTTATGTCGCCGCTCACTTCGCGCAGTGCCGATGGCATCGACGCCAAGTCCTACGGCATCAACCCCGCCACCAACAAGGTGGCCAAGGTTGGCGACTCCGTGGGTATCATCGCCGCTCAGTCGATCGGCGAGCCTGGCACCCAGCTCACGATGCGTACCTTCCATATCGGTGGTATTGCTTCGCAGGTGTTCAAGAACCCCGAACTCCGCGCCCGCTTCGACGGTATTATCCGGTACAAGGGCTTGCGCGAGGTAGAGGCCGCCGAAAACGCACGCATCGTCCTCAACAAGACCGGCACCGCCGCCATCTTCGACGAGGAGGATCGCGAACTCGAGAGCTTCAACGTCATCATCGGTTCGGTGCTCACTATTCCCTCGGGTGCCAAGGTCAAGAAGGGCGACCTCATCGCCCGTTGGGACCCCTATAACGTCCCGGTTCTCTCCGAGAAGAAGGGTCGTATCGGCTTCCGCGACATGATCCCCGGCGTCACCGTCAAGCGCGAGCTCGACGAGTCCACCGGCCGCATCGCCACCGTGGTTATCGAGCACGCTCAGGATCTCAATCCCCAGGTCGAGATCCACGATGATTCCAACAAGATCATCGCCACCTACTCGATCCCGACTGGTGCGCAGGTTGTCGTCAACGAAGGAGATACCATCACCGCCGGTGCGCTCCTCGCCAAGACTCCCCGCCAGATGTCCAAGACCAAGGACATCACCGGCGGTCTTCCCCGAGTTGCCGAGCTCTTCGAAGCTCGCCGCCCGAAGGATGCCGCCGAGATGGCCCGTATCGACGGTATCGTCTCCATGGCTGGCTCCATCCGCGGCAAGAAGCGGCTGGTTGTCACCAACGAGGAGAGCGCGCAGGAGGAGGAGCACCTCATCCCGCACGGCAAGCAGATCATCGTCCAGCCCGGCGACGTCGTCCACAAGGGCCAGCTCATCACCGAAGGCTCGCCCGATCCGCACGAGATTCTCGAGATTCTCGGGCCTGCAGCGCTACATAACTTCCTCATCAACCAGGTGCAGGAGGTGTACCGTCTGCAAGGCGTTACCATCAACGACAAGCATATCGAGGTCATCATCCGGCAGATGCTGCGCAAGGTGCGCATTTCCGACCCGGGTGATACCGAGTGGTTCTGGGGTGAGCAGATCGATCGCGGGTCCTTCCTGCGGGAGAACCTGCGCATCTCCGAAGCGGGCGGCAAGCCCGCCGAGGGCGAGCCGATCCTCCTTGGCATCACCAAGGCTTCGCTCGAGACCGAGAGCTTTATCTCGGCCGCGTCGTTCCAAGAAACCACCCGCGTGCTTACCGATGCCTCAACGCTCGGCAAGGTCGACGGCCTGAAGGGTTTCAAGGAAAACGTGATCATGGGTCACCTCATCCCCGCCGGTACGGGTCTGCCGATCTACAAGAAGCTGCGGATCACGCTGCCTTTTGGAGCCGAGATCCCGGATGCTGCGGAGATGACCTCCAGCGAGGCGAGCTAAGCCTCGATATGCAGGGCGTGCTTGCACGTGACGCCCGCATATTTCCCAAATAGTTTCAAAGCCCCCGGCTCATCGCCGGGGGCTTTTTATTTAACCACATAGCTTTCGTTCGGAAGCGGGCGGTGCGCGGGGGGCCCTGCCCCTCGACGCACTGTTGATCCTGGAAACGGCATTTCTGTCCGCTCACAGCGGCCGGTAAGAGAGCACAGCGATGCGCCTATTCTAAGCCGTAACCATGCAGTCGAAGGAGCGTGCTTGCACGCGATTCAGAGCGCAGATCGCGTGCAAGCACGCGCCGTCGGCGGGCACGTTCGTGCACTGCCGAAGCGCAAAGCGCCACGACTGCATGGTCACGGCTAAGTCCCGTTCAAGATGGGACTAATGCCGAGTACGTGTAAATAGCAGGAGCGTGCTTGCACGCGATAGGGCCTCATCTTGGTCGCGAACCGAAATATAGTGGGGCCGTCCGAGCACCCAAGCACGCAGCCAAATGGAGTGCGCAAAGCGGTTCAGCCTTCAGTCGTTCAGCCTTCGCTCCCTGCTCGTCGTGACAATCAAAGGGAACAAAGATCGGATGTGTTCCAAAGGGATAGGGTCGAAAATCCGGTCTCTTGCCGAGCAAGCTCCGCGTGCCCGCCCAAGGGGGCAGTCGAAAACCGCAGCCGCAATCGTTCAGTCGGGTCGTAGGTTGGCTCTGGAGGCGCTACCTTTGTCAAATCGGCGGTGTCCCTGCAGGCGACAGCACTGCCGCCTTCGGTGGGAAATTGGGGAGAGCGATAACGGCGCTGCATGGAAACGGATTGGATATGGGCAACTGCGGCTGTATTGGGGCGCCATGAAGAGCGCTGCGAGCAACTGCGGCATTGCCCCCGCTCCAGTTATTCTCGATTTTCGAGCACGTGGTGCGACGCGTCTCCCTGTTTCTCCTGCCGATCATCTACCTGGGCTATATCAGCCTGGGGCTGCCCGATGGCACCCTCGGCGTAGCGTGGCCGCAGATGCATGGAGCGCTCGTCCTGCCGGTGGGCTTGGCCGGCACTCTCGCCCTTGTGGTCACGCTCCTGGCCGCCTGTTCGGCATTCTTTAGTGGGGCGATCCTGTCCCGCTACGGTACCGGCCCGGTGGTGTTCGTGAGTTGCGCGCTCACCGGCACCGGATTGCTGCTGGTCTCGCAGGCACATAGCCTCGCCTGGATGCTGCTCGCGGCCGTGCCGCTCGGCTTTGGCGCTGGAGCGGTGGATGCCGGGCTCAACGGCTATGTTGCCCGTCACTACAGCAGCCGGCACATGAACTGGCTTCACGCCTGCTGGGGCATCGGGGCTACCGCCGGGCCGCTGATCATGACCTGTTCGCTCCGAACCGACCCCGGTTGGCGCCTCGGCTATGGGATCATCGCCTTGGTGCAGTTCGGCCTGTCACTGCTCTTCCTGCTCACCCTCCGGCTTTGGGACACGCAGCCAGAGGCACGCTGTGGCGGGCCGGATGCCCCCGTGGGCGATAACCATGCCGGCTCGCCTTCCATGCCGGCGAATTCCGAGGCGGGGTGGCTCTCCACCGCGGTGTTTGCGCTCTATGTAGGCACCGAGGCCACCGCCGGGCTCTGGGCTGCGACGATTCTTGTAGAGTCGCGAGGGATGTCGCTGGCCACTGCCGGCATTTGCACTGCGGCGTACTACGGATCGATCACCGGGGGCCGCCTCCTCGCCGGCTTGGTCGCCAATCGCTGGGGTAACCGACGGATGGTGAGGTTGGGGCTCGTGCTCGGCGTGTTTGCTGCCGTGCTCTTCACGCAGGCAAACACCCCCTGGCTGGCGCTGGCGGCGCTGGTGGCCTTGGGGCTGGGGTTTGCTCCGGTCTATCCTTGCATGATGCATGAGGTGCCCAAGCGTTTCGCTCCGGAGGCGGTGCGCAAGGTGGTCGGGCGCCAGACCTTTGCCTCGTACATCGGAGGGGCGTTTCTGACGGCCGCTGCCGGTTGGGTGGCCTCGCAGCTCTCGCCTGCAATCATCGCCTGGTTCGTGGTCGCCGGCACCGTGTGCCTTTGCCTGGTGGTCGCGCGCCTCAACCGGATAACGTGAGCCGTGTTCACGCAGTTCAACCGGGTTGGGACCGTGCGTCCGCACCTTCTGGGCGAGAGCGGCTGCGGCGGATTGAACGGGGAATGAAGAGAGCAGACGCCAGAGTGCGGAACGCGATTTTCACCTCCGGGCCTGCCGGTGCGTGGCCGCACGCAGACAGGCTACCCGCTGCCCGCTACTTCTGTCTGCGTTCAGCATTCGGCGCTCTGCGTCAGCGAAGCGCCGCGACGGGCCTGCCTCCTTCGGGGACAGATCGGAGCGGGCGCGCTGCGGAATTGCTTGGTTGGGGGGCGCGGCGCTGCGCATTGGAAGATGGATTCGGGGGGGGCGCCAACAGCATTGCGTGCGGTGGGTGAATCCTACGGACATGAGGGGCGGTGTTTACCCGCAGGTGGAGAGAACCCGGGACGCCCGGAGCAGTATCGGGATATCGGGTGCTTCGAGAGTTCGTCTGCGGGAACCGGGCCGCCATCGGGTTTGCCATTGATCATCCCACCGGCTGGGCATGATGGTCACAGTTTCCATGAACCACGAAATCTCGGACCGCCGTAGAGAGCGCTGGGTGCTGCTGCTGCTTACTGCGGCGCAGTTCGCCCACACCCTGGATTTCATGATCATGATGCCGCTGGGCCCGCAGCTCATGCGGGCCTTCGCAATCTCAGCGGGGCAGTTTGGTTCGCTTGTATCCGTGTACAATTTCAGTGCGGGTTTCGCGGGGCTGTTCGCCACCTTTGCCCTCGATCGCTTCGACCGGAAGCGCGCGCTGCTGTGGGTCTTCGCCGGCTTCGGATTCGCCACGCTTTCCTGCGGACTCGCGCCCACGTATCCGCTCCTGCTCGGCGCTCGCGTCTTGGCCGGGGCGTTCGGAGGGGTGACGGCCTCCATCATCCTGGCGATGGTCGGGGACCTTGTGCCGCTTGAGCGTCGCGGGGCCGCCATCGGGATGGTCATGTCCGGTTTCTCCGTAGCATCGATTGCGGGCATCCCGGCCGGTCTTTGGCTGGCGGGCCATGCGGATTGGCACCGGCCCTTCATCGCCATCGCGGCGCTGTCGGCGCTGATCTTTGGGGTGATGGCGCGAGTGCTCCCCGCGGTGGCGCCGCATCCCGAGCCGGGCGGTTTGCGCGCGTCGCTGCATCGGGCACGGGAGATTGCGGTGCATCCCAATCACCTGCGCGCCTTTGCACTGAGCGTGGCCATGGCTCTGGGGGCCTACATCGTGTTTCCCTACCTGAGCCCGTCGCTGGTGGCCAACTGCGGATACCCCGAGCACCTGCTGCCCTGGGTGTATGTGTGTGGCGGAATCGCCTCGGTGGTGGCGATGAACGCTGCGGGCTGGCTGGCCGACCGGCATGGCCGGTTGCGCGTCTTTCGCGCCGCCGCCATCGTATCTACTTTTACAGTGCTGCTGGTGACCCATCTGCCGGTATGGCCGGTGGCGCTGGTGCTGGTGAGCACCGCCTTGTTCATGACGATGAACTCGATGCGCTACGTGCCTGCGATGGCGATGGTTACCGCCTGCGTGGTGCCGCGGCAGCGGGGCGGCTTCATGAGCCTCAACTCCGCCCTTCAACAGCTCGCCGGCGGGCTTTCCGTGACGGTGGCCGCAGGGATCGTAGACCAGGACGCCGCCGGGCATATCCTGCACTACGGAATGCTCGGCTGGGTATCCGTAGTGCTCGTGCTGGTGTCGCTGGTGCTCGCGGCCCGACTGCGGGTTGCTGAAACCAGCGTTGGCCCGGACAAGGAGCGAGTGTTTCCCGGTTCGGAAGCGGTGCTGGATTGATGCGGTGCGGCCGGGTAGGGCGAAACCACCGTTTGGATGTACCTAGGCAGTGCGAATGCCCAATAGGGACAGGTCAATTCTGTCGTGCTGGGATTGGCGGGCGCAGGCATCGGCTGCAATGGAGTTGTTGCCGGGTTGCCAGAAGGCTGAGCGGACATACGAGACAGGCCGACGGTCACCGAAATAGCACTTGGAATTCGGAAACAACCGTATCCTGAGCGTACTGGCACCCGGCCAGGAATGCCCAATAGGGACAGGTCAATTCTGGCGCGCAAGAAGAGGTGACTTCCTGCCCGCCAGAAACCGAACACTTCATGCCCGCCGCTTACAGGTTAGGCGACACCACCGATTGGATGTACCTAGGCAGTCCGAATGCCTAATAGGGACAGGTCAATTCTGTCGCGCTGGGATTGGCGGTCGCAGGCATCGGCTGCAATGGAGTTGTTGCCAGGGATGCCAGAAGGCTGAGCGGACATACGAGACAGGCCGACGGTCACCGAAACAGCACTTCGAATTCGAAAACAAACGTATCCTGTGCACACTGGCCGCGGCCAGGTGATACAAACCCCGAAATGTCCGACTGCCCTTCAAGCATGAACGACACAAACAATAGCGATCCCAGCCCGGCTGAAGGCGCTCCCGAGCGTTCGTCCGAGCGGAACGACAACCTCCGACTGCTGATCGAAATCCATCGGTCCGAGGTCCAGCACCACGAAAACTACCTGGGGTCCGAATACAACTGGGCGTTGACCATCATCCTCGCGTTGACCGGATCCTACCTGGGGCTGGCCACTACGGAGGCCTGGAAGAACAGCCCCGGGTGGCATTTCCCGATCCGGGTCGGTTGGTCGGCGCTGCTCTTTGTGGTCGCCTCGCTCTCTGCCTATGGGCTCAAACGGCGCCTGGTCGCGATCAACGACAATGCGATTGTCGTCGCCAAGGCTTCCCGGGCACTGGGGCTGTTCAAGGCGGGCGAGTACATCGTCGACGGATTCCCCTACCCGCCACGGTGGGAGCGGTGGGGCGATCCGGAGTATCGCACGACCAAACTGGTCCCAGTCTACAACTACTCTATGCTCTTCGTTCTCGCAGGGGCCGGCATCTTCGCGATCTGGGTACTCAAGTGACCGCTTTGCCAATGTCGACCGGGGCTAGGGAGCGCTTTGCCGGGGTTGGGAAGCGTGCGGTGAAGTCCCCAGGTGTGGTGTTTCTCGACAGGGAGGTTCTGTGCCAGTCGCTTTCCTGCCTGACCAAGGCGGAGGTGGTGAGGTTGAACGAGAGGCGGGCGGGCGAACTGGCGGGGTTTGTGGACAAGAGATACAACGCCCGGGTGTATGCATCCGCCCATTCACTACTTCGGGAGGCCGCTGGCGGCAGACGAGTGCGGGTCCTGGACTTCGGATGCGGGGAGGGGCAGTTCGGCGACTGGATGAAGCGTCATGCAGATGTGGCGCCGAGATGCGACCTCTACGGCTCCGACATCAGGGCCCCCGCCGGAGGGGTGCAATTGCGGGCAGGTGCCCGCGGCTATGTCGGGGCGGGCGTGGTCAACTACACCCGCGCGGTGCCGGCGGAATTTGCCCGAACGGAATTCGATGCGTGCGTGGCGCTGTTTGTGTTCCACTTCAAGGTGTACCGGGCCCAGCTCAGGGACCTCTACAGGCATCTGCGCCCCGGCGGCGTTTTGGTATTCAATAGCTTGTCGTATACACCGCGCCGGGCACACAGAAGTGTGGAGGAGGTCGGGTTGCGGCTCCGGCGATCTGTCGTGGTAAGCCGGCATTCCAGCCGGCATCGGGTCTATGTTTACTGCAAGCCCGGTGGGAGCGGCGCTGAGGCCCGAGGCTGAAACGCCGACTTTGCCGTTGGCGGCCGCGTGCGGGATCGCCTTGATCGCCGGATGCCTTCTTTCGACATCACCTGCGAGGTCGACCTTACCGAGGTCAAAAACGCCACCAATATGGTGCGCAAGGAACTGCAGACCCGTTTCGATTTCCGCGGCGTGGTCTGGGAGATGATCGAGGAGAAGAACCTCATCACCCTCTCTGCGGAGTCCGAATACAAGATGGAGGCCATCCTCGAAGTGCTGCGCGACCGGCTAGCCCGCCGCGGCGTGAGCCAGAAGAATGTCGAGGTCGGCAAGATCGAGACCTCCGCCACCGGGCGTGCGCGGCAGGTGCTCACATTGCGCGACTCCATCCCCGCGGAGGTGGCCAAGGAGATCGCGGTGTCGCTTCGCCAGAGCGAGCTGAAGGTGCAGGCGGCGATCGAGCACGGCAAGGTGCGCGTGTCCGGAAAGAAGCGCGACGACCTTCAGGCCGCCATCGCCCATGTGCGCGGGCTCGACCTCACCATCTCGGTTGGCTTCGGCAATTTCCGGGAGTGAGACAAGTGCTGAATCCGGATTGTGGAGTGCGGAGTGCAAAACGAACAGTCCGCTAGCCATGCGGTTTTCGGTTTCTGACTGCCGATTAGCGATTTGGCGGGGAACAGCCCTCTGCTGCGTGCCTACTTGGACCCGCTTGCCGCCGCCGGTGTAGCGAAACTCTCCGGTCCTTCGTTCCCGCTCCCCCTCCTTCCGTTTTCATCTGCCGCTTTCCGAGCTCTGCATTCCTCCTTCTGCCTTAGGCCCTCCGCCTTGGAACTGGAGCGCGAGGTGATTCGGCCGTCGAGTGCGGCATGAAACCTGTTTTCAATCCCACCCATGAACAAGCTATGCATCTTTGTTGGTATGTTCGTGCTCAGTACGGCAACCGGGATGGCGGCAGACGCACTGGGGTGCGATTTCTTCACCTCTTTTTTTATCAGCGGGGTTGGCGGCATGATAGGCTGCTGGGCGGGCTGGGCGGTGAACCGGCGCTTCTTCGGGTAGTTACGATGGCATCGCGTGATCCGGATCTTGGAGTGTACCGTCCGGATTCGTGGATGCGATGGACGCAGCGGTAGGCGCCGAGCTTGCCGCAATCGCCAGCGGTTGTTGTGCTGCGTACTTGGAGCCGACGGCTATGGCGCACCAGGCCGACGCCAATCCCCAAGCAGTATCCACCATGCGCCTTAGTCCTTCCGCTTTCCTCGTAGCGCTCGCCGCCAAGGAGCGGACCACAGCCGTCAAGCTCGCCTCCCTTGCGGCGGGTTCGCTGGTGTTTCTCGTGGTTCTTCCAGCGGTAATCTTCTTCGTAGCACGATCGGTGATCCCTTCGGGGGGCGGGGGCGCGCTTCCGCGAAGCGCGGAGCTCGTCGTAACCGCAATGTTCGCCGCCACCGGTCTGAGCCTGGTGGCGTGGGCTGCGTTGGAGCAATGGTCTGTGGGCCACGGCACGCCGACGCAAACGGCGCCTACTCGGCACCTTGTGACCACAGGACCGTACGCACTCTGTCGCAACCCCGATCGAGCTTGGGGCGGTGCTGTACTATTTCGGCGTGGGGGCTTGTTTCGGATCGTTGATCCATGGGTTGGTCTGCCTCGCACTGGGGTTGCTCGTCGGTTCGCTGTTCCACCGCCGGGTTGAGGAGGTGGAGTTGGAGCGGCGGTTCGGGTCGGAGTACTTGGCCTACCGTCAGCGCACGCCTTTCCTTATCCCGGGGGTTCGGCGACGCCGGCGGTGAAGCGAGGGAGTTTCCCCCTCCCGGCCTACGCCAGGGTTTTGTGGAAGCGGCTCACGACGAAACCCATCACGGCCAGTCCGAGGGCGAGCAGCGCGGCGAACTGCGGCGAGAGTACGTCGAGCCCGATGCCCTTCAGGAAGATGCCGCGCACGATCACGAGCATGAAGCGCAGCGGATCGAGCAGACTGAGGTATTGAATCACCGGTGGCATGTTCGCGATCGGGAAGATGAACCCAGAAAAGAGCATCGCCGGGAAAAAGAAGAAGAAGGTCGTCATCATCGCCTGCTGCTGGGTCTGGCTCACCGTAGAGATGAACAGCCCGATGCCGAGCGTGCTGAGCAGAAATAGCGAGGTGCCCAGCAGCAGCAGCGGAAAACTGCCGCGGAAGGGGATGCCGAACCAGAATAGCCCTACGGCCGAAACCATGCCCACGTTGAGGAAGCCTATCACCGCAAACGGCGCGCACTTGCCGAGGATGAACTCCACCGGGCGGATCGGCGTGACCATGATCTGCTCGATGGTGCCGGCCTCCTTCTCGCGAACGATCGACATGCTGGTGAGCATGAGCGCGATGAGCATGACCAGCATCGCGATGATGCCGGGCACATAGTAGTTGCGGCTCTCCAGGTCGGCGTTGAACCAGGCTCGGGGGCGCAGATCCACGGCGCCGGAGCGCACGGTGCGGCCGGTCTGGCGTAGGGTGCGGTCGAGGACGAACTCGGTGTTGGCCGCGGCGGCGATGGCGGTGCCGTAGTTGGCCACAAAACGAGCGGTGTTGGAGTCGGAGCCGTCGACGATGAGCTGCACCGGGGTGGTGCGCCCGCCGTGGAGGTTCTGCTCGTAGCCGGCGTTGATTTCCAGGATGGCGGAGGCCTCGGAGGTATCGATGAGGCGGCGGGCCTCGGCGTCGTCGAAGGTGAAGGCTACGGCGTCGAAGTAGGCCGAGCCGGTGAAGCGAGCGACCAGCTCGCGGCTGGCGGGGGTGTTGTCGCGGTCGACCACGGCCAGGCCCACATGGCGGACGTCGAGCGACACGGCGTACCCAAAGATCAGGGTCTGAAAGACGGGGAAGCCGATGATGACCATCCGCATTCGCGGGTCGCGCAGCACAGAGCGGAACTCCTTGCGCAGGATAGTGAGGATACGTTCCCACATGGCTGGTTAGTCTCCCTGTAGGGCCGGACCTTGTGTCCGTGCCGGTCGGTCGGTGTCCGACGGTGTCGAGTATTGGCGGCGGCAGGGCGGTCGCGGCCGGGGCTGAGGCGGTTCGCCGTACCAGCGTGCTTCGCCGCGAAGGATGCGAGGCGGCGACCCTAGCGCAGGCGTGCTCGCGTTGGTGGTTGATGGGGCCGCTTTCATGCCAGTCGTTTGGGGGTTCGGCGGATGGCTACGGCTAGGACGAGGACGGCGAAGGCGAGGAGGAACAGCGCCTCCGGCCAAAGCACCTCCAGCCCCACGCCCCGCAGGAAGATGCCCTTCACCACGGTCACAAAGTAGCGAGCCGGGATGATGTGGGTGAGGCCGCGGATGACCGCCGGCATGTTGGCGATGGGGAAGGCGAAGCCGGAGAGCAGAAACGCCGGCAGGAAGGTGGAGATCATCGCGAGCTGGCTGGCCAGGAGCTGGTGGCGAGCGATCGCGCTGATGAGGATGCCCTGGGCGAGCGTGGCCACGATGAACAGAGCGCCTATGCCGAAGAGCAGCGGCACGCTCCCGCGCAGCGGCACATGAAAGACGAATACCGCCATGAGCACGGCGATGACCATGTTGGCCAGGCCGATGACCGAGTAGGGCAGGAGCTTGCCCAGGACCAGCTCGGCCGGTCGCACCGGGGTGGAGATGAGCTGCTCCATGGTGCCGCGCTCCCATTCGCGGGCGAGGGTGAGCGAGGTGAGCAGGGCGGCGATCAGGCCCATGACCACCGCCATGATGCCGGGAATGATGAAGTTCTTGCTCTCAAGATCGGGGTTGAACCAGATGCGTGTGCGCAGATCGAGCACCGGCGCGGGCGCGGCGCCTGTGGCGCGTTGTACCTGTTCGAGCATGATCTGCTGGCCGTAGCTGGCTGTGATCGATTGCGCGTAGCCGAGGACTATGGACGCGGTGTTGGAGTCGGCCCCGTCGACAATCGCCTGTACGGGCACGGTGCGCCCGGCGCCGAGGTGGGTGGCGAAATTCGGAGGCAGCACGAGCGCCAGCCAGGCGTCGCGCGAGTCGATCTCTCGCTCGAGCTCGGCGTAGCTGCTCACGGAGCCGCGCAGGTCGAAGTAGGGCGTGGCGGTGAAGCGCGCGATGAGTGCGCGGCTCTCCACCGAGTTGCCCTGATCCCAGACCACGAAGGGCACGCGGTCCACGTCGAGGGTGAGCGCGTAGCCGAACATGATCAGCATCAGCATGGGGATACCGATGGCCAGCCCGAGGCTGCGCGGGTCGCGCCGGATATGGAGAATCTCCTTGCGGGCCACGGCCCAGAGGCGGCGCAGGTTCATCGACGCACCTCCTGCTGGGCGCCGGCGGCCGAGTCGCGCGCCTCGATGAGCGAGACGAATACGTCTTCAAGGGTTGGTACGATGCGCTCGACACGGGCCGGCCGGATCTGGGCGGCGGCGAGCGCCCCGCGGATGGCAGCGGCGGCGGCTTCGGCGTCGGGCGCGACTACGTGCAGGCCCTTGCCGAAGAGAGCGACCTCCTTCATCGAGGGCAGGCGCTCGATAGCCACCATGGCGTCGTTGGGCCGGTCGCAATCCACCTCGAGCACGGCCTCTGTCATGTGGCGGGTTTTCAATTCGCGCGGGGTGCCGAGGGCGATGAGCTCGCCGCGGTAGACGATGCCCAGGCGGTCGCAGTATTCGGACTCTTCCATGTAGTGGGTGGTGACAAAGACGGTCACCCCCTGGCCGGCGAGGTGGTAGATGAGATCCCAGAACTGGCGACGGCTGTTGGGGTCGACGCCGGAGGTGGGTTCGTCGAGGAAGAGGATGGGCGGTTCGTGGAGCACCGCGCAGCCCAGCGCGAGGCGTTGTTTCCAGCCGCCGGACAGTTCGGAGGTGCGCGAGCGGCGGTGGTCGGCGAGGCCGGCCATCTCCAGCACCCAGGCCTTGCGCTCGGCCTTCTTGGCGCGAGGCAGGCGGTAGATGCCGCTGTAAAAGTCGATGTTCTCCTCGACGGTGAGCTCGTCGTAGAGGGAGAACTTCTGGCTCATGTAGCCGATGCGGGTCTTGATGCGCTCGCTCTCGCGCACGATGTCGAACCCGGCTACGCGGCCCGTGCCGGAGGTGGGCGTGAGCAGGCCGCAGAGCATGCGGATGGTGGTGGACTTACCCGCACCGTTGGGCCCCAGGAAGCCGAAGATCTCGCCGGGCTGCACCGCGAACGAGATGCCGGCTACGGCCGTGAACGCCCCGAAGCGTTTCTCAAGGTTCTGGACCTCGACGATCGCCTTTGTGGTGGTGGGCTCGGTACGCATGAGGGGAGCGGGCGGGCGAAGTGTCACGGAAGCGGTGACATGCCGGCGGCGGCCTCCTTGGGCGCCGCGATTACGGAGACAAAGACATCCTCCAGCGAGGGCTCGATGGGGCGCAGCGAGAGGAGGTCGAACCCGGCGTCGGCCACATGGCGGCGTATCTGAGTATCTGCGGCGGTGGTGTCGCGGGCGACCACGTGCACGCAGTCGCCGAAGAGCCCCACGGTGGCGCCGGCGAGGCGCTCGCGCAGGAGTTGGGCGGTGAGGCGCGGGGCGGAGGTGCGCACCTCCAGCAGGGCGCCGGGGAGCAGGCGCTTGACCTCTGCGGGGGTGCCCAGGCCCACGAGCCTGCCCTGGTGGAGGAGGGCGAGGCGGTTGCAGCGCTCGGCCTCGTCGAGGTAGGCGGTGGATACGAAGAGGGTGACGCCCTCGCGCACGAGCTGGTAGAGGATGCGCCAGAAGTCGCGGCGTGAGACGGGGTCGACGCCGTTGGTGGGTTCGTCGAGGAAGAGGACTCGAGGGGTGTGGATGAGCGCGCACGCCAGACCGAGCTTCTGTTTCATGCCGCCGGAGAGGTTGCCGGCGAGGCGGTGCTGGAAGGCGGTGAGGTGGCTGAAGCCGAGAAGCTGCTCAGTGCGCGCCGCGCGGCCACGGGAGGGCACTCCGTAGATGTCGGCATAGAAGTCGAGGTTCTCGATGACGGTGAGGTCGGGATACAGTCCGAAGCGCTGGCTCATGTAGCCGATGTGCTCCTTGAGCGGGCCGGCCGCGCGCACTACGTCGTGGCCCGCCACCTCGGCGGTGCCGGAGGACGGGGGCAGCACGCCGGTGAGCATGCGCATCGTCGTGGTTTTGCCGGCACCATCGGGGCCTACGAGGCCGAAGATCTCGCCCTCGGGGATGGTGAGGTCGAGCGAGTCGACCGCCACGAGATCGCCGAAGGTGCGGCGTAGCTGCGTGGTGCGGATGGCGGGCATGGGCGTAGAAGGCGGGGCCGAAGGCTGAAGGACTGAAAACTGAAGGCTGAAGCGGAGGGCAGAAGGAAGACGGAAGCGGGCCGAATGAAGAAGGCAGAATGGAGGCGGGCAGCAGGGGGAGGCAGAACGCGAGGGGCGAGGGCGGAGCGTCGAGCGAGGCGGGACGGGCTGGCGCGTGGGGGCTTCAGCGCAGGACGGCGTCGGCGGGCATGCCGGGCTTCAACTCGTCGGAGGCGTTGGCAAGGTCGATCTTGATACGGAAGACGAGCTTCACCCGCTCCTTGGTCGTCTGGACGGTCTTGGGGGTGAACTCCGCCTCCGAGGAGATGAAGCCCACGGTGCCGGTGTAGACTTTGCCGGGAAAGGTGTCGGTGCACACCTCGGCTTTCTGCCCATGCTTTACCCGGCCGAGCTCGGTCTGGTGGACGTAGGCGCGCAACCAGACTTTGGACAGGTCGGCGACGGTGACCACGGGGGTGCCGGCGGAGACGAATTCGCCCGGCTCGATGTTGTGGGAGAGGACAACCCCGGCGAAGGGGGCGGTAAGGCGAGTGTTGGAAATCTGGGTTTGGGCGATGGCGATGGCGGCCCCCGCCTGGGCCACGCGGGCGCGGGCCTGGGCGATGGTCTCCTGCCGCGGGCCCTCCTCCACGAGTTTGAGCCGCTCAGCGGCCTCGGCTGCGCGGGCCTGGGCCACCGCGCTGGCGGCCGCAGCGGCCTCGAAGTCGCGCATCGTGCTCACTTCCTGGGTGCGGAGTTCCTTTTGGCGCGCGAGTTCAAGCCCGGCGCGTTCTTGCTCGGCGGCGGCGCTGCGCAACGTGGCGCGGGCGGCGGCGATCTCCTGGGGGCGCGAGCCCGCCGCGAGTTCGGCCAGCACCGCCTCTGCGGCGGCCAATTCGGTGCGCCGAAGGGCGAGCTGGTCCTGCTGGTCGGTGTCGTCGAGCCGGGCAATCAACTGGCCGGCGGTGACCGACTGCCCTTCCGAGGCAAGCCTCTCGGCAACGCGCCCCGGGATTTTGAACCCGAGCTGGGCATCGACGGCCTCGATGTTGCCGGATACGCGGATCTCGGCCGGGGCGGAGTCGTGGCGGGTACAGCCACCCACGAGCAGCAGTGCGAGCAACGGCAGCACAGCGCGCGGTGCGCTCATGGAGCGGGAGGCCCGGCGGGCGGGCTCAGCGGGACGGTCCGTTTTCATAGGCTTTGCGGCCGGCGGGGGTGAGGATGCCGGCGAAGAGGATGGTGAGTACGCGGTCGATGACCTCGTGAGGGGGGAGCTGGAGCCGGTCGAGCACGGCAGGTCGCAGCAGGCCTTGGACTGCTGTGAGGATCATTTCGGAGACGAAGGCAGGGTCGAGCTCCGGCCGTACCAAACCGGCGGCGACGCCGTCGGTAAGCAATTTGCCCCAGACTTGGGGGAGGAGTTCGGCGCGAACGCTCTCCATGCGGGCGTAGAGGGCGGGGTGGTGGCGCTCCAGATCGCGCAGGAACGCCGGAGACACCTCGCTCATCTGGCGTACGATGAAGGCCATCATCCGGTGGGCGCGCTCCACTACTGGCACGGACTCGTCGTCGACGATCGCCCGCATGTTTGTGCGGATATGCGCGATCCTGGACTCCATCATATGGGAGATGAGCGCCTCTTTCCCCGGAAAATGCGCGTAGAGGGTCTTTTTGCTCATGCCGAGCTCGCCGGCGAGATCGTCCATGGTGATACGGCTGAAGCCAAGCGCGCTGAAATGCCGCCGGGCGGCGTCGGCGATGCGGGCGAAAGCCGTGGCGGCGGGTGGGGCGAGGGGAGCCGGCGAGGACACGGGCGCGGCGGAGTGACGTTTTGCGGCCATAAACCACGGAAACCCAAAACGGGTTTTGGGTTTCCGTGCAAGGAGAATTCTTTTCGGCGTATCGCTTGTTGCGATCCAGACAACAAAAAGGCCGGGCGCGAGGCCCGGCCGAAAAACTGTGCTGGTTGTGTGGATCAGTAACGGCGGTCGCGGCGCTCGCCACCGCGTTCGCCACGATCACCGCCGCCGTAGCCGCCGCGATCACCACCGCGATCACCGCCGCCAAAGCCGCGACCGCCACCACCACCGCCAAAGCCGCGGCCACCACCGCCACCGCCACTACGCTGGGGCCGGTCTTCTTTCGGGCGGGCTTCGGTCACGGTGAGGGCGCGGCCATCGATGCTGAAGCCGTTGAGGGCTTCGATGGCCTTCTGGGCTTCCGCAGGCGTCGACATGGCGACGAAGGCGAAGCCGCGGGACCGGCCGGTCATCTTGTCCACGATGAGTTCCGCAGACTCGACGGTGCCGTGTTGGCCGAACAGATTTTGGAGATCCTGGGAAGTCGTGGAGAACGGGACGTTCCCGACGTACAGTTTGGTGCTCATGGATGATCCGACTCTGACATTGTGCCGGTTGTTTTCCTCTCTGTGCCCGAGGGCCGGGTTTCAAATCATCACTGAACTCGCGCTCACCTGACGACTATCCAGTTGTGGAAACTGACAACCTGCGGACGGCTTCCTCTCATCGTGGGCAGTGGGGAGGCAAGCCGATTTCCCCGCCCACGTGGGGGCGTTTGGGATGCAGGCCATCTGGTGGGTGCTCGCGCCGGCGCCGTCCAGAGTGGGGCGGGAGGGTCCCCATCCGCTGGTTTCTATTGTCGGTGAGATGTGGAACCCCGCTTCTGCAGACGGGCCCGCCGTGCGGTAACGAAATATCGGCGACTGCCTCCATGGGCTGCGAACGCCGCTTCTATCCGACGGATACTCAGGAGGAATGGCGCGGACCGGGCGGGCGCGGTTTCTTGCGGCCTGCGCAGGGAAACTAGCGAACGTCAGCGAGCTTCACGACCGCAGTATTTGCCAGCAGGTCGTGAAGGGCTTGGTGCCTTCGACCGAGCACAAAGAAACATCCGATCAGGATTACGAGGCCGCCCAACTGGCCGAGGAGGAACAGCGGGCTGCTGCCCAGCAACACCGCAGCCAGGAACAGTATCAAGTTGATGTATTTCAGCGCGCAACGGGTCAGCAGAGCGACCAGCGTGGCCCTGCCTCCAGCGGAATCCACGATCCTGATGCCCATGATGCGTTTCCCCGCCGTCGCTCCAGTCAGCCCCTCCACCAGAGCGTTGGCCAACCCGAGGATCGCGACGCCAAGTAGGAGGCCGACAACCAAACCAAACGCAGCGCCGCAAGCGGCTCCCAAAATGACGCCAAAGACGCCCATCGTCGCCCCGCCCACCGCTTGCATCACTGCTTCCGGGGGCGCATTGGGGTCGGGGTCGTCTTGGGACTCCTGGGCTCCCGCCTGCGCCCCGGCGTGTATTCCCTGCTTGAGACCCACCTCCGCCGCCTGGGCAACGTACTTGGGCTGCAGCCACAGTTCGCCAAGGAAATATCCAGCCAGCAGGCCCACGGCCAGGACGATGAGGGTATCCAGCAGCACAGCCCCAAGCCGTCTGCCGAACCCAACGCGGCGCCGTATGCAGGCGGTGGTCTGCGCCTCCGTGGTCATCGGACAAAACGCCCGGGTTGGGGGCTCAGGCCGTGGCGTAGCCGACAGGTGGCTCGGATCGGCCGAACGATGATTGTGCCAAGCTGAAGCACTGGGAATGGAAATGGCACAGGGGGGCGGGTGAAGGTGGAGAGTTGGCGGCCGAAGTATGGATACCGATGGGCTGAGGCGGGGAGATCGTTGAATCCGGATAGCGCATGGGCAGGTGCCGCGGGTCCAGTGACGGGCTTCGAGGGTGGAAGACCTGTCTGGCGCTTTGCACCCGCCGCCTCCGCCGTATTGGCCATTTGCTGCTTGGAAGTCTGTGATTTCGCGCGGAGGTGGGCGGAAGTTGAGGATACGACCAAGTGGAGTCAACCCCGCCGCCGTAGTCGTGCCGCTCGCCGCTGGCAACCGGAGCTGAAGCTCTCCCAGTTGCCGCTCTACGGCGGCGAATGCGGTCCACGGGCGCATCCCATTTTCCCGAACGATCCCGGAAACCCCACCTTTGCAACGTAGCGGAAAGGGTTTTGGCCAGCGGGCGTTCGCGCGGGAGCGAATCGCCTCCGCTACGGCAAATTCCGGATATGCCTGCAATCCTTCACATCCGCCGATGTGGCCATTCCCGGAACCTTTCAGGGAAGAGGCTGGACGGAGCCCGGGGGCTCTGTTAACCCTGCACCCCTTTTTCAGTCGCAAATCCCGTTCCCATGAGCAGCCCGCAAGCCCCGAAACCCAATTCCCCTCTCCCCGGCGACGATCGCCCTGTCGTCGCGGCCAGCACCGACTTGCCCCAGGTCTCCTTTGAGGAGCGCGTGCAGTTGTTCTGGTTCGAGAACAAGAAGACCATCCTGCTCACCTGCGCGCTGGTATTCGTGATCCTGGTGGCCAAGGAGGGCGTGCTTTACTACCTCGACCAGCGCGAGCGGGCCATCGGCACCGCCTTCGCCGCGGCCGAGACCAACCCTGAGAAGCTGCGCGCCTTCGCCAACGAGAACTCAGGCCACAAGCTGGCCGGGCTGGCGTGGTTGAGCATCGGTGACGACGCCTTCAAGGCAGCCAAGTATGCCGACGCCGCCTCCGCCTACGACAAGGCCGAGCCCCTGGTGGCCGGTACTGCCTTCGCCGGACGCGCATTGATCGGACAGGCATTCAGCATCGGGCTCGGTGGCGACAAGACCAAGGCCGAGTCCTTGTTCAAGAAGATCGCGGCCGATGAGAAGCAGGCTGCGGCCACCCGCACCGAGGCGCGTTATCACTTGGCTCTGCTCGCCGTCGAGGCCGGCAGGGTTGACGAGGCCCGCAAGGCGCTCGACGAGGTGCAGCAGGGCGACGAATCCGGTGCATGGAGCCAGCGGGCGATGGCCCTGCGCTCCAGCCTCCCGGCCGAGGCGGTTGTGGCTGCTGCGGCCCCGGCTGTTGCGCCGGCGACCGAGATCAAGCTGAACCTGCCGGGCAAGAAGTAAGCGACTACAGGTTTTCCGTTTTCCCAAGACGCGCGCCGCATTCCGGCGCGCGTCTTTTTTTGTCCCCACTAGGGGCGGGCCCGGCCGGTGGCTGTGCGCCCGCACCGGCCGCACTCGGCCCGCTCTGTCTGCAGCCCGGTTGGAAAGGCGGGCGCGGGCACTGGTTCGCAGCCGTGAACCGGGTGCCCGCGCGGCTCCTCAACTACATGGTTACGCCTTCGCCTGGGCGGCACCGGTGGTCGCCAGCCGGCGGCGACGCAGGCGCTCCACCACTCGGCTGAAATAGAGGTAGACGACCGGTGTGATGTAGAGGGTGAGCAATTGCGAAACGACCAGACCTCCTACCACAGCCAAGCCCAGCGGGCGGCGCGATTCCGCCCCTGCCCCGAGGCCCAGGGCGATGGGCAGCGCGCTGGCGAGGGCGGCGAAGCTTGTCATCATGATCGGCCGGAAGCGTACCAGGCAGGCCTCTACGATGGCCTTCTCGTCGGAGGGTTCGCCGGCGGCGCGGGAGGCCAGCGCGAAGTCGATCATCATGATCGCGTTTTTCTTCACGATGCCGATGAGCAGGATGATGCCCACGTAGCCCATGATGTTGAGCTCTTCGCCGAAGAGCCACAGGGTGAACAGAGCCCCGAAGCTCGCTGCCGGCAGGCCGGAGAGGATCGTGAGCGGGTGGATGAAATCCTCATAGAGGATACCGAGCACGATGTAGATCACCAGAACGGCGAGGATGAGCAAAAGGGTGAGGCCCTTGAGCGACGAGGCGAACGCCTGGGCGCTGCCTTGGAAGGCGTAGCTGACGGTGGCCGGCAGGTTTTGCTGGGCCAGTTGTGTGATCGCTTTGGTGGCGTCGCCCAGGGAGGCGCCCGGCTTGAGGTTGAAGGAAATGGTGACAGCCGGCACCTGGCCGAGGTGGTTCACCGTGAGCGGGCCCACGGTGCGTTCGATGCGGGCCACGGCATCTACGGGCACCAGCTTGCCGTTGCGGGCCCGCAGATAGAGCGAGGAGAGATCGTCGGCGTCGCGCTGGAACTCGGGCGCCACCTCCATGACCACGTAGTACTGGTTTGCCGGTGTGTAGATGGTGGACACTTGGCGCGAACCGTAGGCGCTGTAGAGGGTCTCCTCGATCTGCTGCGGAGTGAGCCCGAGGGTGGCTGCGCGGTCGCGGTCGATCACCACGCGCGCTTGCGGGCTGGTGATTTGGAGGTCGCTGTTGACGTCCACCACCGAGTCCAGTACCCGGATGCGCGTCTCCATGTCGGCCGCGCTGGCGTAGAGCTGTTTGAGGTCGTTTCCAAAGACCGTGAACTGGTAGAGCGCGCGGCTTTGCTGGCCGCCGATGCGGATGGGCGGAGGCTGCTGTGGGTACACGCGCAGGCCGGGGATGGCGGCGAGTTCGCGGCGCAGATCCTTGATGACCTCGCCCACGGGTTTGCGCTGGTCGCGGTCCCTGAGGCGCATGAACAGGCTGCCTGCGTTGACGGCGCTGGAGCCGCCGCCCCCGGAGACTGAAGACATGAAGGCCTCCACGTCGGGGTTGCGCGCAACCACCGCGGCAGCGGCCTCCTGGTGGCGGATCATCTCGTCGAAGGAGATGCTCTGGGCGGCCTCGGTGGGGGCGCGGATCTGGCCGTTGTCGTCGCTGGGGATGAACCCCTGAGGCAACCGCCAGGCCAGCAGCGCGGTGAGCAGTACCATCAGGCCCGCGATGATTGTGGTTGTTTTACGGTGGCGCAGGCTCGCCTGGAGCGTGCGTGCGTAGAAGGAGTGCATGCCTTCGTGGAGGCGCTCGGTCGTACGGAAGAACACGCCGTGCCCGCGCTTGGCCTCCACATCGTGGGGCAGCAGGAAACGGCTGCAAAGCATCGGGGTGAGCGTGAGCGACACCACGCCCGACACGAGGATGGAGGCGGTGATGGTGACGGCGAATTCGTGGAGCAACCGGCCGAGGATGCCGCCCATGAAGAGGATCGGAATGAATACGGCGACCAACGAGAGGGTCATCGACAGGATGGTGAAGCCGATCTCGCCGGAGCCCTTGAAGGCCGCCTCGCGCACCGGCATCCCCCCCTCGGTGTAGCGCACGATGTTCTCGAGCATCACGATGGCGTCGTCGACCACGAAGCCCACCGAGAGGGTGAGCGCCAGCAGGGAGAAGTTGTCCAGGGTGTATCCCAGGAAGTACATCGCCACGAACGTGCCCAGCAGCGCCATAGGGATGGCCAAGGCGGGGATGACGGTGGCGCGCAGCGTGCGCAGGAAGAGGAAGATCACCAGCACCACCAGTGCGATGGAGAGCACGAGGGTGAACTCCACATCGTGGACGGACTCGCGGATGGCCACCGAGCTGTCGCGCAAGATGTCCAGTTCGACCGAGGGCGGCAGTTGCTGGCGGAACAGGGGAAGCAGGGCCCGCACGCGGTCGACCACCTCCACGGTATTGGTGCCGGGCTGGCGTTGGATCGCCAGTACGATGGCGCGGCTGCCCTTGCCGTTCTTGTAGAACCAGCTCGCTATGCGGCGGTTTTGGACGCTGTCGACCACCTCGGCGATCTCGCCCAGGCGCACGGGTGCGCTGTTGCGGTAGGCGACCACGAGGTCGCGGAAGTCTGCGGCGGAGTCGAGCTGGCCGGTGGCGACGACCTGCATGGACTGGCGGTTGCCGTCGAGCATGCCGGTTGGCAGGTTGACGTTGTGGGTGCTGAGCGCGGTGCGCACTTCCTCGAGTGCGATGCCTCGGGATGCGAGGGCCTCAGGGTCGAGGCGGACGCGCAGTGCGTATTTTTGGGATCCGTACACCTGCACCTGGGCGACGCCGTCGACCATCGAGATGCGCTGGGCGACGAGGGTTTCGGCGTATTCGTTGACGGTGGAGAGCGGAAGGGTGGACGAGCTGAACGCCAGGCGGAGGACGGGCTCGTCGGCCGGGTTGGTCTTTTGCAGGGAGGGCGGCGCCGGCATGTCGGTGGGCAGGCGGCGTTGCACGGCGGCGATGGCGGCCTGCACGTCCTGGGCGGCGGCGTCGATGTTGCGTTCGAGTGCGAAGGTGAGGGTGATCTGCGTGCTGCCCAGCGCGCTTGAAGAAACCATCGAATCGATACCGGCGATGGTGGCGAACTGCTGCTCCAGCGGGGTCGCGACAGCTGAGGCCATGGTCTCCGGGGTGGCGCCGGGCAGGCTGGCGCTCACCTGGATGGTGGGGAAGTCGACGTTGGGCAGGTCGTTGACCGGTAGTAGCCGGAAGGACATTACTCCGAAGACGCACAGCGCTGCAGTGAGCAGCGTAGTCATCACCGGCCGGCGGATGCAAAGGGCGGGGACGTTCATGGGGCTTGCGCTCAGAGGCTTATTTGCCGGCGGCGGGTGCCGGGCGGGCGGAGTCCTCGAGGGTGCGTATCTCGACTTTGGCTCCGGGGACCAGGCGCAGTTGGCCATCGGTGACAACTGTCTCGCCGGCGGCGACCCCGGCCGAGAGGACAGCGAAATCCCCGGTGGTGCGCGCCACCGTCACAGGGCGCAGTTCCACGGTACGGTCGGGTTTGATGACGAAGATTTGGGGGCCCTTCTGCCCGGCCTGTACCGCAGGGGCGGGGACGACGATGCGGTCGGCGTCGGCGCCGAGGCGCAGCTCAACGTTGACGAAGCGCCCCGGCCACAGCGCGTGGTCGGCGTTGGCGAAGCGGGCCTTCAGGGTGATCATGCCGGTGGAGGGATCGACGGTGTTGTCGATGAAGTCGACGACACCATCGGCCTGCACGGTGGCGTTGTCCCGGCCGGTCACATGCACTCCGATACAGTCGCCTGCGAGGGCGGCGCGCACCTCGTCGAGCACTCGCTCGGGCACTGCGAAGGCTACGGCGATGGGGGCGAGTTGGTTGATGGTGACGAGGGAGGAGGAGGCGTCGTTGGCCTTCACCAGCGCCCCTTCGTGGAGGTTGAGCTGGCCGGTGCGCCCGTTGATGGGGGCGCGGATTGAGGTGTAGCCCAGCTGGAGCTCGGCGTTGGCCACGGCGGCCTCGCGGGCCTGCAGCTCCGATTTTGTGGTCTGCGCCTTGGTCTGGAGAGTGTCGAACTGCTCCTTGGAGATGACGTCCTGCTTGCCCGGGCTGTTGTAGCGGTCGGCATCGTTGGCGGCCTGGGCGGCGGCGGCGGCGGCGTTGGCAAGCTCGGCTCGGGCCATGCGCAGGGAGTTTTCGAAGGGCCGCTGGTCGAGGGTGACGAGCAAATCGCCGGCCTTGAGCTCATCGCCTTCGCGGAAATGGACAGTGGCGATCACCCCGTCGACCTGCGACTTGACTGCCACCGTGCGTAGTGCTTGGGCCGTGCCGATGGCGTTGAGTGAGCGAGGCAGGGCGCGCCGTTCGGCCGCGGCCACCTGGACTGGTACCGGCGAGGGGCCCGTTTTCTGGGTGCGATTCTCGGAGCAGCCCGCGAGGAACAGGGCGCCGAGGCCGAGCAGGGCGAACGGCAGCAGTGAGGAGCAGCGTAACGAAGTGAGGGAGGCAGGGCGGGTCATGGCTGTGGGAGAGGGGGCCTGCCAGCCCGCGGAACGGGAGGCGGGACGTGTGTAGGGGGCGCGGATTCCTGCCCATGCCGGTGAGAACAGCCATTCACAAATCCGGCTGCCGCGTCATGCGGGCCGCAGGTATGATCGTGGCGAATCCTGCCAGATGAGGCGAGAGCGGCTTGACGCAGCCCCAAGGACCCCGGTTACCAAGGCCGCCATTTGTGCGGTGGGCCGTGAATACGAAGATGGTCGGGGCGGAGAGATTCGAACTCTCGACCTCCTGGTCCCAAACCAGGCGCTCTACCAGGCTAAGCTACGCCCCGGTCTTCGTGCGGAAGACAGATCCTCGGGGTACGGCCGGCGGTGTCAATGTTTCCGTGCATCGATCGGTGTCGGCAGGCCCGCTCAACGGGTTCTCCTAAGAACCGTGCAGTAAACTGCTTGCTTTGCCCCCGAGGTATCGTCTAAGCCTTTCACCCTACATTTCTCATTCCATGGATACCATTTCTCGCGAGAACAGTCCCAGCATTCTTCCCATCGCCGGAGTTATCGTCGGCGCCTTGGCCTTGGTCTTGGCGGCCGTTGCTCTGGTCAAGCTCGCCGAGGTCAAGAAGCTGAAGGCTGACGTCGAGTCGGCCAACAGCCGGGTCGAGAGCATGGCCGGCGACGTTCGTCAGGCTGTTGAAAAGGCCGACCGCGCCTCGAGCTCACTCAATAATCTCGCGACGCAGACCCAGCGGGGTTTCGACGCCGTGACTGCCGAAATCGGCAATCTTCGTACCGATGTCAATAAGCTGGCGACTGCCCCCAAGGCTGCTCCCGCCAAAGCTCCGAAAGAGGGCAAGGACGGCGCAGCCCCGGTCAAGGACGGCGCGGCCCCCGAGAAGGCTGGTCCCGGTGGCGACTACACGGTGAAGGCCGGCGACGGACTCGCCCGCATCGCCAAGGCTCACGGTGTTACCTTGGCTGCGATGCAAGCCGCCAATCCCGGCGTCGATTCTAGCAAGCTCAAGGTTGGCCAGAAGATCAACCTGCCGAAGTGATTATCGGGTTTTGATTTCCCGCCTCCCGTGGCCAGTTGCCCGGGAGGTTTTTTTATGAGCGAAAAAGAGAATACCCCTGTCGAGCGCCCAAGCGTGTGGGAGCGGCTGGCCGATGCCGCCACCGACCACTTCCGAGTGTTCAGGGTGCGCCGCACCCGGTATCGGCACGCCCGCGACCGGCGCGAGGGCGAGTTTGTCGTGATCGAGTCGAACGACTGGGTGAATGTGGTCGCCCTCACCGACGACGACCGGATGCTTCTGGTGCGGCAGTTCCGTTTTGGTATCCATGACTTCACGCTAGAGATTCCCGGCGGGGTGATCGAGACCGGCGAGGACCCGGTGGCCGCCGGGGTGCGCGAACTGCGCGAGGAGACCGGCTACGCCGGCCGCTCGGCGCGGCTGCTTGCGCAGGTGCGCCCGAACCCCGCGATCCAGGCCAATACCTGCCATCTCGTGCTGGTAGAGGGATGCGTGCGGGTGGGCGACACGCAGTTCGACGCCAACGAGGAGATCGAGCTCAGTCTGCGGCCGGTGGAGGATGTATTCGCGGCGGCCGAACAGGGTTTGATCAGGCACTCGCTGGTGATCGACGCGCTGTTTTTCCTGCGCGCTTGGCGCGCCGGGCGCCTTGGACCGCCGGTTTGACACGGCGGAGGGTGACCCTTTGTTGGGCGCCTCCTTCATGAACCCCGTCCTGTTCCCGTCCTTTGCCAATCCTGCCCTAGCCCTCGGGGCTTCGCAGAACGGTTTTGTGCCGACGGCCCTCGAGAGCGAGATCCGCGCGATCTATGGCCGCAGCCCGCTGTACGGGAAGAGGCATGCCATCGACGGCGGTCGCCTGCACTGGGGCGGTTACCTGGCGATGCCGCTGCTGACCAAGCGCGAGATCGTAGAGCGAGGCCACTGTGCGTTTTTCCAAGACTGCGCCGAGGTCGACGCGAAGGTGCTGCGCAAGGAGTGGGAATATGAATCCACCTCCGGCACCACCCAGGGGCCCATGACGGTGATCATGGAGCGTTCGTGGTGGCCGGAGCAGACGGCCCGCGCCTACGCTGCGCATCCGCTGCTGGCCCCCTACGCCTCCCTGCCCGGGCGAAGGGCGATCCTGGCGCCGGTGGGCTGCTCGAGCAACCTCTGCCCGTACGAGGATTTCGAATTCCCGCAGCGCTTCATCGAGAACACGGTCTACCTTAACCTGCACAGCGACCCGTTCGTGTTCCTCGAGAGCGAGTGGGATCGCATTGTGCTCGAGCTGGAGGCCTCCCGGCCCGAGGTGCTGGAGGGCGAGCCGATCTATCTCTCGCTGCTGGCCAGGGCGCTGCTCAAGCGCAAGGTGCGCGTGCCCAGCGTGAAGGTTGTCATCCTCACCTATGGCAAGGCCAGCCGCGAGCATGGCCGGCGCATCGCCGAGGCCTTCCCCGCCCCACAGGTGGACCTCTACGGCTCGACCGAGGCGGGCTACATCTTTGTGGGAGACGCCTTCGCCGACAACTCCCTGCCGATCGACGCCAACGTGTTCATTGAGCTGGTACCCTTCCGCGGCCTGCCGGAGATGTTCCAAATTGTGGTGACCACCCGCAGGCGCGAGGCGATGCCGCTGTTGCGCTACCTGACCGGCGACATCGTGCAGCGCTTCCCCTCCGGCTTCCGCCTTGTCGGGCGCGAGCGCGACCTGCATTTCCGGCGCGACGGCGCTCTGGTCTCGCCCACCGACATCGACCGGGCGCTGCCGGAGAGCTTCGCCTGCTGGCACTATTGCCTGAGCCAGACCGGCGATACTGCGTGGAAACTCGACTACGTGGCCGAGCGCAGCGCCGGGCCCGAGGTGGGCGAGGCGGTGGCGGCTATGCTGGGCGATGGCGCCCGTGTGACGACCGCGCGCCGCAAGCTGCTGCCTCCCGCCGCCAGCGGAAAGTTCGCCCTGCTCAAGCCGCTGGGCACGACCGCCAAGCTGTAGGGATGTTTTGCCCGCGTTCCTTGCCCGCCCGCCGGGATTGCTGGAGGCAAGGCGGAGTGAAATTGCGAGATGGATCACTGGAGGACTGGGGGGGCGGGTTATGGGCCGCCGCCCCTGGATCATGAAAAGCTTTCAAGGAGCCGGCAGTATTTAGCCGGGGGCATGCCTGTGCGACGGCACCGCAAATTCTCCTAATAAGGAATTGCCGGATGCCTTCGCGGCTCTAGCGTCGGCACTTCGTTTTCTCTCCTACCGTCGATTCCAACGCACACCCGCAATGAGCCTCGTCCGTAATATCTTCTGCTCCTCCTTGGGGAAGAAATACATCATGGCGCTGACCGGCCTGGCCCTCCTGGGCTTCGCCACCGGTCACCTCGTCGGCAACCTTCAGATCTTCGCCCATCCGGACAAGATCAACGGGTATGCCCACTTCCTGCAGGGCCTCGGGCCCATGCTTTGGGTGGTGCGGCTGAGCCTCCTGGCCATCGCCGCCCTGCACATTTGGTCGGCTATCCAGCTCAAGCTCGAGAATAGCCGGGCACGCCCGCGCGGATACGAGGTGGATCACACCATCCAGGCGTCGCTCGCCTCGCGCTACATGATCTTCACGGGCAGCGTGATCGCGGCCTTCCTGATCTACCATATCCTCCACTTCACGGTTGGTACGGCCAGCAGCGATACATTCAAGGCGAACCTCGCCGAGTATACGATGACCCACGACTTCCACCTCATGGGCCTGACGATCGTCGGTGCCGGTGCGAAGGTGCACGATGTCCACCAGATGATGGTGCTGGGCTTCCAGAAGCCGCTGGTGGCGATCTTTTACCTGGTGGCGGTCTCCCTGCTCAGCTTCCACCTCTTGCACGGCTTCGAGAGCGCCTTCCAGTCGCTTGGCCTGCGCACCAGCCGCTGGGGCTGCTTCTTGCGCGGGGTCACCCGCGTTTTCGTTGTAGTCTATTTGCTGGGCAGCCTGGCCATCCCCGGCTCGATCCTTGCCGGGGTGGTGAAGGTTGGCGGCTGCAGCCAGCCCGCGACCACCGCCTCCGCCCCCTGCTGCCACGAATCCAAATAACCCTTTTGCCGTCCGCCAAATGAAACTCGACGCCAAGATCCCGTCCGGCCCGCTCGCGCAAAAGTGGGAACGCCACATTGCCGAGGGCAAGCTGGTAGCCCCCAACAACCGCCGCCGCTACACCGTAATCGTCGTGGGCGCCGGCCTCGCCGGAGCCTCCGCCGCGGCCTCGCTGGCCGAGTTGGGCTATAACGTGCAGTGCTTTGTCTACCACGACAGCCCGCGCCGCGCCCACTCCATCGCCGCCCAGGGCGGCATCAACGCCGCCAAGAACTACCAGAACGACGGCGACAGCGTCTATCGCCTGTTCATGGACACGCTCAAGGGCGGCGACTTCCGCGCCCGCGAGGCCAACGTGTACCGCCTCGCCCAGGTGAGCGCCGGCATCATCGACCAGTGCGTGGCCCAGGGCGTGCCCTTCGCCCGCGAATACGGCGGCCTCCTCGCCAACCGCTCCTTCGGCGGTGCGCAGGTTTCCCGCACCTTCTACGCCCGCGGCCAGACCGGTCAGCAGCTCCTGCTCGGCGCCTACTCGGCCCTCAACAAGGAGATCGCCCGCGGCGCCGTGCAGATGTTCACCCACGCCGAGATGCTCGACCTGGTCGTAGTCGACGGCCACGCCAAGGGCATCGTTGTGCGCAATCTCCAGAACGGTGAGATCTCCCGCTACGCGGCCGACGCCGTCGTGCTGGCCACGGGCGGCTACGGCAACGTCTTCAACCTCTCCACCTACGCCCGCCAGTCCAACGCCACCGCGGCGTGGCGCGCCTACAAGCGCGGCGCCGGCTTCGCCAACCCCTGCTACACTCAGATCCACCCGACCTGCATTCCGGTGAGCGGAGACTACCAGTCCAAGCTCACCCTGATGTCGGAGTCGCTGCGCAACGACGGCCGTATCTGGGTTCCCAAGAAGAAGGAGGACTGCAAGAAGGCCCCGGCCTCCATCGCCGAGGAGGACCGCGACTACTACCTCGAGCGCAAGTATCCGAGCTACGGCAACCTCGCCCCCCGCGACATCTCCTCGCGCGCCGCCAAGCAGGTGTGCGACGAGGGCCGCGGCATCGGCGACACCGGCCTCGGTGTGTATCTCGATTTCGCCGCCGCCATCGACCGCTACGGCAAGCAGGCCGCCAAGCAGCAGGGCATCGCCAGCCCCACCGCCGAGAAGATCCGCGAGCTCGGCGAGAACGCCGTGGCCGAGCGCTATGGCAACCTCTTCGACATCTACCACGAGATCACCGACGAGAACGCCTACAAGGTGCCGATGCGCATCTATCCTGCGGTCCACTACACCATGGGCGGCCTCTGGGTGGACTACAACCTCATGTCCAATGTCCCGGGACTCTTTGTCCTGGGCGAGGCGAACTTCTCCGACCACGGCGCCAACCGCCTGGGCGCCTCAGCCCTCATGCAGGGGCTGGCCGACGGATACTTCGTGCTCCCGAACACGATCAACAACTACCTCGCCACGGTGAAGCCGGGCTCCTGCCCCAAAGCCGACCGCGCCGAGTTCCTCGCCGCCGAGCAGAACGTGAACTCCATGACCCAGCGCCTCCTGGCCACCAAGGGCAAGCGCACCGTCCACTCCTTCCACAAGGAACTGGGCAAGATCATGTGGGACAACTGCGGCATGGGCCGTACCAAGGAAAGCCTCACCCGCGCTCTCAAGCTCATCCCCGCCCTGCGCGAGGAGTTCTGGCGCGATGTGAACGTCCCCGGCTCGGGCGAGGACATCAACCAGTCCCTCGAGTGCGCCAGCCGCGTGGCCGACTTTTTCGAGCTGGGCGAGCTGATGTGCCGCGACGCACTCGCCCGCGAGGAGTCCTGCGGCGGCCACTTCCGCGAGGAGCACCAGTATTCGGACGGCGAAGCCCAGCGCGACGACGCCAACTTCGCCTACGTCTCCGTGTGGGGGTTCATGGGCGAGAGCCAGGCCCCCGAGCTCACCAAGGAGCCCCTCGTGTACGAGGAGGCCAAGATGGTCACCCGCTCCTACAAGTAAGCCAGCCCATCCCGGATCGAGCGCATGAGCGCCTCCCCCTCCAGTACGGTATTGGCCGAGCGGATTGAGAACCGCATCTTCCTCCTTCGCGGAGAGAAGGTGATGTTCGATTTCCACCTGGCCGAGCTGTACGGAGTGGAGACAAAGACGCTCAATCGCGCGGTGCAGCGCAACCTTGAACGTTTTCCGGACGACTTCATGTTTCAGATTGATCGTCAGGAGTTTACAAACTTGAAGTACCAAATTGGTACTTCAAGTTTGGGCCATGGCGGTGTCCGGAAGTGTCCCTACGCTTTCACCGAGCAGGGAGTTGCGATGCTGGCCAGCGTGCTCGGCAGCCCGAGTGCGGTTCAGGTCAACATAGCGATCGTTCGGGCTTTTGTGCATCTGCGCCAGTTGCTCTCCACCCATGTGGAGCTCGCCCGCAAGCTCGCCACCCTCGAGCGCAAATACGACGAGCAGTTCAAGGTAGTATTCGACGCCATACGCGCGCTCATGTCCGACGATGTCCTCCCTCACGGCCGCCAGATCGGTTTCCTAGCCACTGGCGCCGCCAAGCCTTCCAAGAAATAGTCTTACATCCCGTTTTCCGTCCTATTCCTCCCGCCCATGAAAGTTAAACTCAAAGTCTGGCGCCAGAAGAACGCCGATACGCCCGGCGAGTTCAAGAACTACGAGACCTCGGATCTGAATCCGAACATGTCGTTCCTGGAAATGCTCGACGTGGTCAACGAGGACCTCACCAACGCCGGTGAGGATCCCATCGCTTTCGATCACGACTGCCGCGAGGGCATCTGCGGCACCTGCTCGTCGGTCATCAACGGCAAACCCCACGGCCCCCACAAGGGCGTGGCCACCTGCCAGACCTACATGCGGTCCTTCAAGGACGGCGACGAGATCACCGTAGAGCCGTGGCGCGCCACCCCCTTCCCGATCCTGAAGGATCTCATGGTCGACCGTAAGGCCTTCGATAAGATCATGCAGGCCGGAGGCTTCGTGAGTATCCGCACCGGCAGCCCGCAGGACGCCAATGCCCTGCCGATCTCCAAGGAGACCGCCGACCTCGCGATGGACGCAGCGTCCTGCATCGGTTGCGGCGCCTGCGTGGCGGCCTGCAAGAACGCCTCCGCCATGCTCTTTGTCGCCGCCAAGGCCTCCCAGCTCAACCTGCTCCCGCAGGGCCAGCCTGAGAAGGACCGCCGCGTGCTCGGCATGGTGGCCGCGATGGACGAGGCCGGCTTCGGCAACTGCACCAATCAATACGAGTGCTCGGCCGTGTGCCCCAAGCTCATCAGCCACGACTTCATCGCGAAGCTCAACCGCGACTTCTTCATGGCCACGGTGCGCGCGACCTTCAGTCAGGCTCCCGCGGTTACGACCGGCGGCGGCGCCTGAGCGTAGCGCGAAGAGAGCGTCTCCACTTCACGGCGTCACCGGTAACGGTGGCGCCGTTTTTTTTGCCGGAAACTAGGGTGGGCGATCTGCGCAGGCCGCTCGGCTTACCTTTGCTCGATGGCTTGCCTCGGCACCAGCGCTGGTGCGCCCTGATTCGCTCGATCATCGGAGGCGCAAAGCCCCTACCGCGAGCGGACACTGATTATCGCGTATTCTGAAGCCCGCGAAAAAGCCGCCCCTGGGCGGGGGCGGCTTGTGCTACTGTCCGTGTTCAACGCGAGGATTAGCGGTCGCGTTCATGGCCGCGATTGTGGTCGCCGCTCCGGTTGTCGCGGCGATCCTCGTGCGAATCCCTGCGGTCTCCCCGGCGATCGTCGCGGCGGTCGTCATGCCGAGCCTCGCGGTGATCGTTGCGGCGATCTCCGCGGCGGTCGTCATACCTCGCATCGCGTCTGTCGTAGCGCTCATGTGCGTAGGTCCCCACCGAGCCCTCGCGTGAGTAATGGCGGTAGTTGGCAGGTTGTATCACGACCATGCGGGGCGCGGGAGGGCAGTACGGGCGGGATACGATCACCTCGGTTCGGCAAGTTGGGGCGGAATAGTAATGGCGCTCGCTGCGACGGTCGTGACCGCCGTTGTCGGTGATGGCGGTTAGTAGCAGCCCGGCGGTTGCGCCTATGACGGCGCCCTCGGCCGCGTGGTGGTGATTGTTCTCACCGATGACCGCACCCGCGATGCCGCCGATGATCACGTTGCGTCCCAGATCGTCCCGGGCCTGGGCGGGCAATGCAACTACCAGACTCGCCGCACAGGCGAGAGGGAGAAAGGTTAGATATTTCATACGCCAGCATGAGACGCGGAGCCGGGCTGGCGGTTTCAGAAAGGCTCAAAGCATAGCTCGTTCGTGGATAGCGGCTTATGAAATATTCCAACCGGGTCCAGTATTTGGAACCCGCCAAGATTTGGCTGGAGTCCAGCATTTCGCGACAGTTCTCCGCAGCTGGGCCGGCAATGAATTGGGGTTTATGGCAGTGCCCCCCACTGGGGATAGGAGGCGACTGTTCCCTCACGGCTAGCCGATCCGGCCTTCGTCGAAGTCGATCAGGTCGGGCACGCTCTGGATCTCGGCGGCTCGGTCGGCGCAGCCCATGGCGGTGAGCGCCTGTAGCAGGAACTCGCGGCCGGCAGGCGTCATGCCTTTTTGGACGAGTTCGCGGTTCCATTTCGCCACGCGGCAGTCGGCGGGCAACAGGGCGAGCAGGCGGCGGTCTACCTCGGCATCGTCGCCTCCGGCCTCGCGGACTGCCTGCTCGACGGCATCGGGCTCTACTCCGAGGTGCAGGCAGAGAAAACGGTCCAGTCCGCGTTTGAAGTTCTTGGCGTAGCTGGCAGGCAGCTTTCCGTGCGCCTGCACGTAGCGGATTTTCGCAATGAAGCGCGGCAGATAGAGCAGGCCGGTGGCGCGATGCGGCAAGTAGGGCGAGGGCAGGCAGGTGAGTACTTCTCCGGTGGAGCCGGGAATTGGGCTGGAGGGCATGGGAAAGATGAGGCGGATCGGAGAATGCAGAAGGAGGAACGGAGGTTGCGAAAGTATGAAGTTTCTCTGGGAAAAGTGGAGAGCGGACGCGGGCGGAGGGCCGTCTGTAGTGCGATGCCGGAGTAGGAGCGGGAGCACGGACAGGAGCAAGCGCGGGTAGCAGGCCCGAGCGGGGCACTGGGCCAATACGAAGCGTATGCAGGATTGCAGGCGCGGGTACGGCGTTGAAACTGGCCGCGGATGCACAACGGTCTCCGGTCGCAGTGGTTGCCCAATACCGAGGTCGCTTTCCAGCGCATGCTGGCGGCGATCGATTTGGCGCGAGTGTCGGTGCGGCTGGAGATGTACATCTTTGCGGCCGGGGTGCCGGGCGATCTCTTTCGGGCGGTGCTTCTTGCGGCGGCGTCGCGGCATTTGCGGGTCGAGGTGTTGGTCGACGGCTTCGGGTCGCGGCCGTTGGCGGAGGACTACTGGCGACGGGTGCGGGAAGCCGGTGGCGTGGTGCGTGTATTCAATCCCTTGTCGTTGGGCCGCTTCGTAATCCGCAACCATCGCAAACTGCTGCTGATCGACGATCAGGTGGCGTTTGTTGGTGGATTTAACATCGCCCCCGAGTACTTGGGTGATGGGGTGACGCACGGCTGGTTCGACTTTGGGCTGGAGCTGCATGGCCCGGCGGCGGCGGCGCTGGGCGCCTCGTTTGCGGTACTTTTCGCGCATCACGATTTTGTGCATCCCAGGCTCGGCCGCTGGCGGCACACAGCGGTGCGCCGGGCGTTGCGCAGCCACGAGCGCGAACAGGTTTTGGCCACAGGACCCGGGTTGGGGCGCAATGTTTTCCATCGGCGCCTGCTGCAGGATCTGGGGCGGGCGCGCCACGTGGAGATCGTGGCGGCGTACTTTGTGCCGGGCTTGGGGTTGCGGCGGGCGCTGCGGCGGGTGGTGCGGCGCGGCGGCACGGTGCGGTTGCTATTGGCCGGCCGCTCCGATGTGGCACTGGTGCAGTGGGCCGGCCGCGCTTTCTTCGGCGGCTTGTTGCGGGCCGGGGTGGAGATCGACGAGTACCAGCCGCAGGTGCTGCATGCGAAGCTCGCGATTGTGGACGATGTCGTGTTCGTCGGCTCGGCCAATCTCGACGCTCGATCCTTGGCGATCAACTACGAGGTGATGGTGCGCCTTGATGACCGACGCCTGGCGGTCGAGGGGCGGGTGCTGCTGGCCGCGGCCCGGCAGCATGCCGTCCCGGTGCGCCACCACCGGCGCGGCTTCCTGCAGCGGTTGAGGGAGACCTGGGCTCGGTTTCTTCTGACAACTGTCGACCCGTGGCTCGCGCGGCGGCAGCTTCGGCGGCTGGTGTGAGGACTGCGAGCGGCGGGGGCTAGATGGGTGCCCCTCGGGCGCAGACGGTGCCAGTGGTTTGCCCCAGCCGGCGGTTGAGGAGGCTGGCTGGCGCGCGGGGAGTCGCAACCTAGACCGTAACCCGAATCCCGGGGCCTGTGATCCGTGTTGAAGGCGTTCGGACGTGCTACTTGGTACGCGCTTCTTCCATCTCCAGCCAGGACCATTGCTTGTCCAGCTCGGCTTGGAAGGCGGCGATGACTTCCGGATGCTTCTTCAGGTGCTTGAAACGCCCTTGCGACAAGACCCACTCCGCAGCCGGCTTCACAACGGCAGGACGGTAGTTGATGGTGAACCTGCCCTGCTCTACCTCGAAGAGCGGCCAGAAGTGGCAGTCCACACCCAGGCGCGCGCTCTCCACGGCCATGTCGGCGTCGATCTTCCAGCCGGGGATGCACGGGCTGAGCAGGTTGATGAACGACGGCCCGTCGTGATCGATGGCCTTCTTCATCTTGCGGAACAGATCGCTGATGTCGTGGATGCTGGCCTGGGCAACGTAACCAACATTGTGGGCCAGCATGATCTTGGTGAGATTCTTGCGGTTGCCCTTGCGGCCATACGATTCGCTGCCCACGGGCGTGGTGGTGGTGGCCGCACCCAGCGGGGTGGCCGACGAGCGCTGCACGCCGGTGTTCATGTAGGCGCCGTTGTCGTAGCAGATGTAGGTGAGGTCGTGTCCGCGTTCCATCGCGCCGGAGAGCGACTGGAGCCCGATGTCGTAGGTGCCGCCGTCGCCGCCCATCACCACAAACTTGAGCTTTTTGTGGATCTTGCCCTGCCGTACCAGCGACTTGTAGCAGGCCTCAACGCCGCTCATCATCGCGCTGGCGTTTTCGAAGGCGGTGTGGATCCAGGGGATCTGCCAGCTGGTGTACGGGAAAATGGAGCTGGCTACCTCCAGGCAGCCGGTGGCGTTGCCCGCCACGATCTCATAGTCATCCGAGACTCGTGTGAGCATCTTGGTGAAGATGCCGGTGGGGCAACCGGCGCACATGCGGTGCCCGCCGGAGAATGTCCCGGGGCGCTCGCACATGAGCTTGGTTTCTGGAGATAGTTCGGCGAGCTTGCCGGTGTTCTCGATCATAGCTTGTCCCCCCGCACGTTGATCCAGAGTCCCTGACGGTTACCGACCTCACCCTTGTCGAGGCAGATGCGGCTCTCGCTGATGATGTGTTCGATGTGGCGCAGGGTGAGCTCGCGTCCGCCCAGCCCGAAGGTGTGGGCCAGGAGCAGGGGGCGGTTGGCGGAGTAGTTGTACACTGCGGTCGTGATCTCGGTGAAGAGCGGGCCGTGGGCGCCGAAACTCGCGCTGCGATCCAGCACGGTGACAATCTTTGCGTTGCCCAAGGCCTTGCCGATCTCGGCGTAGGGGAACGGGCGGAAGCTGCGGATCTTGAGAAGCCCCACCTTCTCACCCTTGGTGCGCATCTCGTCGATTACTTCCTTGATCTCACCGGCCGCCGAGTTGATGGCAACCAGCACGATGTCGGCGTCCCCCAGGCGGTAGTCCTCAAACAGCCCGTATTGGCGGCCAAAGGTCTTGGCGAAGTCGTCCGAGACCTCCTGGATCACCCGCAGGGCGTTGCGTATGGCCTGCTCCTGCCCGCGCTTGTGCTCGATGTAGTAGTCCTGCAGATCGAGTGCGCCCCAGGTGACGGGATGGTCTGTGTCCAGAATGCTGTGGTACGGCTTGAATGGCCCCACGAAGGCTCGCACGGCCGTATCGTCCTCCAGTTGCATCGTCTGGATGGAGTGACTGGTTATGAAACCGTCTTGGCACACCATGATCGGGAGACGGACGTCGGGATGCTCGGCGATGCGGGCGGCCATGACTAGGTTGTCGTAGGCCTCCTGGTTGTTTTCGCTGTAGAGCTGGATCCAGCCCGAGTCGCGGGCGCCCATCGAGTCGCTGTGGTCGCAGTGGATGTTGATGGGGCCGGTGAGCGCGCGGTTCACCAGTGTCATCAGCACGGGCTGACGCATGGAGGCGGCTACATAGAGCAGTTCCCACATGTAGGCCATGCCCGCAGAGCTCGTGGCCGTCATCACGCGTCCGCCGGCGGCGCTGGCCCCGATGCAGGCGCTCATGGCCGAGTGTTCCGACTCAACGGTGACAAACTCGGTGTCCACCTGGCCGTTGGCCACGAAGGTCGAGAAGTCTTCCACGACCTGTGTGGAGGGGGTGATTGGAAACGCCGCAACCACATCCGGGTTGATCTGGCGCATGGCTTGGGCGCAGGCGCCCGCGCCGGTGATAGGGACAATGGTGGGCTTTCCGGTAGTGACGTTCGTCATATCAAACCTCGTCTCGGACAAATTCCAGGGCCAGCACCTTGCCGTCCTTGTTGACCGGGCACTCACGGAGGCACAGGCCGCAGCCCTTGCAGTGGAAGTAATTCACTTCCTTGACGAACTTGCGGGGCGCTCCGGCGGGGTCGATGCCATCCTCCAGTATGATCGCGTCTTCGGGGCAGTACTCCCAGCACGCGAGGCAATGGGTGCAATGCTCGCGATGGGTGACGGGTTTCCATGTACGCCACGTTCCTGTTTCGTACTTGGCGGCGCTGCCCGCCTCCAAAATCACTCCGCCGTAGGGAAGTTCCTGCCAATTCTTGAGAGTGCTCATGTCGTTTCCTTAGCCGATTTGGCAGAGGTCATGCCCCTGCCGGACTGCCTGCAGATTGCGATCCACGAGGTCTGCGCCCAACAAGCCGGAGAGAACGTGCTTGGCCTCGTGCTGAAGTTGGTCGATCCCGATGATATGGGGCACCACCTTGGCGAAGGCTCCCAGCATGGTGGAATTGGGGATCTCGCGCTTGAACAGTTTGTAGGAGATGCAGTTGGCAGCCACGGTCACGACGCGGTTCCCCAGTCCCAGAATTTCGCGTACTTGATCGGGCGTCTTCTCAATGTTCACGATGAAGATGGTGTGCTCCCGCGCGCCGTCCCGGATCGCCGGCAGGGGCAGCAGGGTGGCGTCGACCACGATCACCACATCGGGCGTTGTCACCGGGGTGTGGATTCTGATATGCTTGTCGCTGAAGCGATTGAACGCCTTAACGGGCGCGCCCCGGCGCTCGGGGCCGTACTCCGGGAAGGCCACCACATTGCGCCCGGTGCCCTGGACGCATTCGGCGAGGGATTTCGCTCCCGTCACGGCTCCTTGGCCGCCGCGGCCATGCCAGCGGACTTCAAAGTAACCTGAAATAGGATCTTGGGGGCGAACCATTATGATTGGAAACAGGGTTGCGAAAACTGGAGACGCAGAAGCTGGTGACTGGTTGTTTGTAGACAACCCCGAATTCGCTGGGGGGCTGAATCAGAGTGTCGTGATTGGTTGGCCAGCCCCAGATACCACCAGATTGCTAGGGGCACGGGGGCCTTTGGGCCGACATTTTCCGGGGGCTCCCGACCCCGCGATTCCGCGGGTTGAGCCAGTGCGATATCGGAGGACAACCGGGTCATGGCGAAACGATAGGCCTCGAAGCGGGCAGCGCTTCGTGCCGTGCCTTCGAGAATTTCCCGATCAGGCACGGGTAACTGGGCAGAGCGCGGCAGTGGCAAGTTCGCAGGGGACCTCGAAACGCGAAAACGCCGGCCCGTGAGGGCCGGCGTTTTGTCGGGGAATGGTGGAGCTAAACGGGTTCGAACCGATGACCCCCTGCTTGCAAAGCAGGTGCTCTTCCAACTGAGCTATAGCCCCAAAATGGTGGAGGTGGCGGGATTTGAACCGAGTCGCCCCACTGAAGCTAAGTCACTAGAAAATGTGGACTTAGTTAGTTGTTAGTATCTTAGAACTGGAAAAGAAAATCAGGAAAACTCAGGGAATGGAAGCAAAAACCAGTGTTTTGGCAACATGACGGCAAATTCGGTTTTACAATTGCCGCGTCGTTTCCCGAGCGGAAATTGGGATTCGCGATTTAACCACGCAGAAAAAATGGCCCCGCCAGCGCACCGGCGTACCCGAGTTAAAGCCCAAATACTGGTGACTATTTTCGGCCATGCTGTGTATATATTGCAGTACATGTATCGAATTCGCGGAATGACCATAGGCTGAACACGCTGTAACCGAAATGTTGGACTCTAATCTGACGAAAACCGCTTTGGCAATACGACTTGTGCGAACGTCGTGGAGCCACTTTCGCTTGGAAAAGGCCGGACGGCTGCGGGCGGCGCGGGCCGCCCGCAGCCGGGAACTCACGCCTGAATACGAGGGGGATGCATGCCCTGAGTCATGGCCTCGGTGCGGGCGGCGTTGAGGAACGCCCGTTGGCGATTGGCCTCGGGTACGTTTCGAATCCGCTCCTCGACCTTGGTCTTGATCTCGGGGTGCTGCTCCACCCATTCCTCGATCTCGTGGTTGCGGCGCTGTGTCGTTTCACTGCGCTGCATCTTCCCCAGCATCAGCTTCCGGATGAGATGCTCCTTCGGGAGCTGCTGATAGTACCCGTAGAGATCGGGGTTCTCCTGGATGAACTGGTTGAGCTTGGCATCGATCCCCGGATTCACCCGGGGCGCTTGTTCCTGCGCCTTTTTTTCGGCGATCTTGTTAGCGAGCGGCATGGAAGCCTCCTGTTTTCCCCAGCCATTTGAGTGCAAGGCGGCTGGTCGCCAGCGGCATTGGACCTTGTTCGGGCGTACTTCGCCCAAAGTCAGAATACATCTTCATCGCAGTGCTCCTCCACCGGGTTTGCCTCGCGGCGCTTGATGTCCAAGACCGCGTACTCGAATTCCTTGGCGATTTGCGATGGCCGGCCGCAGGCCAGCCACATGCGTATTAATACAGCGATGCCGGGGCTCACCTTGTAGTTCTCCTGAATGTCCCGGTTGGCCCTCTCGAAGTTCTCGCGCAGGTGGGCGGGCAGCGCACCGATAAGCTCGTCTACGGTATCCGTGGTTTCCGGTGTCATGGTGTGGCCTCCTTTGGCGGCGCCGCCGGCTTTGGCCGCAACTCCGCGATTTCCTTGTTCAGCTTCGCCAGCTCCCCGGCCAGCGCCTCGTTTTGTTCGATAAGCGCGGCCATGAGCTGGTTTTGCTCAGCAATCTTCTGCTCGAGCTCGGCCGGCAGCGGATTGGGCACCCGCGCCGGGTCGGCCACCGCCAGCACCGGGCCGAGGGGCACGACAGTGGGTGCATTGGGATTGAGGTTCCACGCGGCCCCGGCCTCGCGTCGATAGATCGTGTGCGCCTCGTGCAGCACATTCGGATCGGTCGGATCGATGTAACGCCCGACGGGGTACGCTTTGAGCGACTCTCCCACGCGCACCTTCTCCACGTTGTAGGGATCGAGCTGGGTGCCGGCCAATGGAGGTTGAGGTTCTGCTACCGGTGGCGGCTGCATTCCAATCGGTGGCGCGGGGCAAGCCTTCGGAGGCGGGACGGTGTCGCAGCCGGCGAGCAAGAGCACAGTGCACAAAGCGATGGCTTTAGTTTTCATAGCGCTTGTTCCAGAGGTCTTCCACCCGGCGGTTGGCCCGAGTGCCCTGCACCTGATCGATGGTCTGGGTGACGTAGAGGTAGAACTGCTTGCCGGCGGGCACGCGCACGTAGAAGCCGTCGCGGGCAATCGTATCCTGGATTTGGCGTGCATAGGCGTTGAGCACATCAGCCGTGCCTTGCAGGCCCGCGTTTCGAGCCGAACCAGTCGTCATTTGGGTCACGCCGTAGGCGGTTGTTTGAGTCTGCAATTGCTGGAGACCATTGGCCACGCCGGCCAGGAAGGTGGATGCGAAGAGTCTGATTTCCTGCAAGTCGTCGGTGCGCAGGAGATCGCCGACGAGGCCCGCAGAGCCGTCCCGCAGCCCGAATTCCCCGGTCGCCTCGTCCTTCGAGCGGTCCAGAGCGATGCCGTTGAGCACCAGCTCGGTGCCATTCATATCCGTGCCGTCACGCCAGACCACGACCCACCGCCCCGAAGCCGCGATCCGCTCGCGCGAGCGGTCCAGCGCGGCCCGCCCGTGGACTTCCGCCCCGGCCGGAATGACGAGTCGGCCGTTGTGCCACACGTCGTCGGTCACCAGCCCGATAACCGGTGTCTCCATTTTGGACGATTCAAGGGTGATGACGGTCTGGCAGGGAATCAGGCGGCCGTACGGCGCATAGGTTATTGGGAGCGCGTCCGCGTCTTTGGCAGGCGCAGGTGCCAAGGCCACCATGAGTGACAGCGGTAGGGGCCGCGGCTTCGGCGACGCAGAATCGCCGCCCTTGCTGCGTCCGGCTGTCGCGCGCTGCGCCGGTGGTTGTCTTCCGTTTGCGGCCAGTTCCTCTCCTGCCTTCGCCTCTGGCGCTGTGCCCGGCGGTTTGAACGCCAGCCCAACCCGGGTCATCAATTCATGAATCGGTGCCGGTTCCTGTGTTTCGATCTTGGTCAGTTGCGCACCCTGCGCCTTTGCCCGAACGCGGCTGCCGTACACAAGCAGGCCTCCCACCGCCACAAAGCCGGCGAGGAGAACAAGGTGCCCCAGCGGCGATTTGAGGGAACGCAACATATGCATGGTTACTCCGGTACGATGAGTTTGGCGTCACGGTCCACCCGCGAGACGACGATGCTGAAAGTGTTCTTTATGCTTAGATTCGCCCGGCCTCCGGTAGGCGTGCCGGTGATCGCGAAGTAGGCCGTGGTCGTCGCTTTCGCCGGAACCACTCCGGAGGCGTCGACGATTGCGGGATAGTAGATGCTGAGTCCTACCCTGGCCGCGATGCGCTGCGGCAGGTAGTGGAGGTCCGTATCCGCACGGTTCTCAAGCCGCACCCGGAATACCAGAGTATCCTCGGGGTCGAAACGGAAGACCTCCTCCACTGTTACCTGAAAATCCCGGTAGAAACACACATTGCCAGGCGCGGCGTGCTCGATTTGTCGGACCGTCTCCGGATATTGCTGCGCCACGAGTGCAAAGCCCTTGGCCTGGTCGAGAAGCCCCAGCAGGTTTTCCGTTGAGAGCCGCCGCTGGGGGGCCCGTGTTCGGCCGGCGAAATCCTCCTCGATGAAGGTGACCGAGCCGAGCGGTTCAGTACTGTCCTGAAAGCGAATGACAATCGTGCGGCCCTTCCAGACAACATTGACCGCACCCCGAGCGCCGGCTTCTAGCGCCCGCACGCTGAAGAAGTGCTGGCCCGGAGTGTAGGCTAGCAACACAGGGGCAACAGCCTCGGCGCTGCTGGACACGTTTGCGCCTTCGATGGCGGTTAGGGCCGACGGGAACATCAGGGTCGTGGGTACATCGCGGCCGATTGCGATATGGTAGACCGTGCGCTCATCCAGCGGGAACTGCTTGATCGCGGTAGCCGGCGGCGCGACCGGACCGGCCAGGGCGGCGACGCCTGCGAAGGCCAGTACGGAGGCGATCAATTGATAGTGTAGTCGATGCTCCATACGCCGAGAGGGTAGCGTTTGTTGGCGAGCATGTTCGGGTTTCTCACGAGCGTGAGCCTCAGGGTGAAGGCCGGGGCTT
>CAJCBL010000358.1 GCA_903960515.1 uncultured Verrucomicrobiota bacterium | reverse complement strand
GGGCGCGGCTGCGCAGGTCGCGCAGGAACGGATTGTCCCAGACGGGCTCATCAAGAACCGGCGACGCCCATTGATCACCTCGAGGGCGGCCGCCCGGGCCGAAGTGTGTCGTCTTCTGCAGATGATCCATCAGCTCCTGCACCGGATGGTTCTCCGGGAAGAAGGTGGCGAACATCGAACAGCAGATGTCGGCCGAATGCGCACCCGGGATGATGGCGTTCTCGACTTCGATGGCACCGCCAACCGGGATCGTGGCGCGGCCACCACCCGACGGGCAAGCATCCGGCATGATCGCCCCGCGGCGGATCACCGGGACATGCAGCAGCTCACGCATCTTGGCGCGGGCGGCGGCGATGTTCTTGGTCTCCTCGGGCGTTTCGCATTCGACTGCCTCGGCCAGCGGCGCCGGCTCGTGGCGGGGCAGGATCACCGGTAGTTGCTTGGGGAATTCGGCCTCGAGTTGCGTGAGTACCTGGTCGCGCGGCAAACCGGAGGACTCCAGATCGCGGGCACGGCGCAAGGTCGGTCCCAGGCGGCGGCCTTCATGCCAGCCGGCCGTGATCAGGTCACGGGCTTTGATTTCCATGTTCATTGAATCGCGAAGAGAGTCTCCGGAGGCAGGGCTCGAACCTGCGTCCAATCGGTACGAGAGCCGATCGCTCTACCACTGAGCTACTCCGGAGATAAAGTTGACTATCCGATACTACCCCTTGCCCGAGAACACACCGCAACGACGCAAGAGAACCGCGAGCGCCGGATTCCCAACCGACACCCCGTGAACCAGTTCAGGGGTCGGCTTGAACTGCGCTATCGCATCTCCACGACGTGCCTTGGTCCAGCCGGTTTTGACTGGATCGACCTCGTTCCGCCGACAAGCGGCTTCAACATCAGCGATCGAACATTCCGCTGATCCAGATAACACTTCCCATGGCAACGGGAGTTCGTACCAAACCCGCGTCTGCGGATCGATTCCCTTACCGAGTGATCGATGCAAAAAGGCAACATCGGCAGCCATCAGTCGCATCACCTTCCCTGGGCAGAATCGCGCAAGCATCACTTCCATTCCAAGGGCCTCAGACAGCGCAAACCACGCATCGCGCGCCTTGTTCCACGCCCCGGCCGTCTGGTTCCATGTCGTCGAGTCATTTCCACGAGCTACCACCATTGTTTCCCGGTTGAACTGATTCTCAGTCCAAAGTTCACGAAGGACGCAGGAAGCGCATTCCAACACTGCGAACCAACGCGCCAGCAAGCGTCCCTGTTCCTCGGCCGAGAGACGCGCAATCGCGCGGGGTGCGGCATAAACCTGAGTAACTACGTACCAGCCAGTCGTCGAACTCTCGACACACCGCGCGAACAACATCTCCGCGACCTCATCGAGTGCAGTCTGTTGGCCATCAACGGTGAATTCACTCCGGAGATTCGAGCGCGCGACAAAATAAGCCACGAACGCCGCGGTGTTATCGTCAGCCGAGAAATCCGCCCGTTCGACTGCAGCGGCGAGGCGCGATTTCCCAATCATCGTCAGCTCGCGCACTTTCACGCCACGATCGACTCGTCCCGACTTGCGCGCCAGACGGCGTAAAAAGCGGAATCGTTTGTTGTACTGCCGCCGCGACAGATCAGAGCCTCGCTGGCGACGGGCCTCACGATTCAACCGATCCTTTTTGAAATCGAATGACCCAGCCGGCGTGTGGATTTCGCGAGCAAAGAGAGGAAGCATATCCGCCACCTGTCCGAGCTGCTGCTTAGCACCCGAGATTTCTGTAGGGAGAGGACTCAAGAAGAACTCCTTCGCCTTCTTCAGCTGTCGATCGAATCCAACGACGTCTCGGAATTTTGTCTCCATCGACGAGAAGCCAAAGAAACTGCGCATAAGCGAACCTCGAGCAGCTTTCTCAAGCAATCCACGTTCCTTAGGTGACAACGAGCCGCCCAGTAGCGCGAGGCACATCTCGGCTACATCCTCAGGACGCTGGCGTTGGCAGAGAGACTCAAACAGTTGGGTACGTGTATTCTCTGAACTCATTGTGTGACGGCGGAACTCTATCAGATCTGCGAGAGAAAGATACGGGCGAATAGGATGGTGACCTTACTCAGTAGTCAGGTCTCGGGAGTCTAGGTAGCTTCTCGATTCACCAGCGCCTGCCAGAGCGAGAGCACCAGCAGGTCGCTGCGCAGCTTCTTCTCCCCTGCTTCGCGCACTTGGCGGGCACGCTCGCGCGAGACCCCGAGCTCGGCGGCGATGTAGTCGAGGGTGGCGTCCTCAAGATAGTAGCGGCGCAGGGCCAGCGCTTGGTTGGCCGGCAGACGATCGAGTGCGGCGCGCAGACATGCGTGAACGTCGGCCACCTCAACAGACTCGGCGGGAGAGGCCGCATCGCTGTCCGGGATGCAGTCCCACTCGATCTCATCGGTGGTTTGCGCCGCCGCTAGACGCACCGCCGCGACATCCGCCGTTGGGATCTGCGTCGCCACCGCGACCTCATGATCCGTCGGCACACGCCCGAGACGGGCCTCCAGCGCCAGAAGTGTTCGGGCGACGACGACAGCCAGTGAGCGGTGACGACGAGAAAGCGGATCGATGCGGCGGAGCTCGTCGAGCATCGCCCCGCGGACGCGCACAAAGCAGTAGGCGCGCACCTCATCGGGCGTGCCCGTGCATTGGCCGATCGTGACCACCAGCGCTAGCTTGCCGACGGACTCGAGATCATCGAGGGCCACCGTGGCGGGCAGGCGGCGGGAGATCGTCGCCAGCGCGATGTCCACGATATCGAGGAAATCGGCCAGCTCGGCGGTCTGTGAAAGTACACAAGTCATGGGAAGTCGAAGACCGCGGTAACTTCAGTGAATTGGCTGGAACGAGTGCCCGGCGCCTTCCTCACGCCGGGCGGTCGTTAGCGCGTGAGGAAGTGTCGCCAGTCAGGGTGCTTGGCCTCGCGAATGGTCGCGGAGACCGGGAGCGGTGCTGGAGCCTTGGGCCGGCGGAGCAGCCGCAGGCCCGCCTCATGCGGGAGGCTGTTGGCCTTAAGGGAGTTGATCTCCTTCTTGGCCCACACGAGGTTGTCGAAGCTGTCGCGGCCACCGCGGTCACGGGGAATGACGTGGTCGAGGTTGCCGCCGCTGCGGCCGACGAATTCGCCGGTGTACTGGCAAACGCCGCCGTCGCGGGAGAAGACGGCGTCGCGACTCAAACGCGGAGCACAGACCGGCATGCGATCGTACTGCGTGGATACGATGACGGTGGGCACACGGATCGCGAGGCGAGCCGTATGGACCGTGAAATCGAAGTCGCGAATCGGGAGCCGGATCCACTCTTCCCAGGCGACCGGGTTGAGATAGACCGGCTCGTCGAAGTTCCAGGAACCGTCCGCATACTTCGCGTAACCGATGTCCAGGCCCACGGCCGGAGCAACGCCGTCGGAGCCGCCGTTCAAGGCGACCAACGCCTGCTTGACCGAGCGGTGGCCGATGGCCTGCCAGGCGCGGTTGAGCGAGAGGACGATGAGTTTGTCGAGGATGTTGCTCATGGGAGGAAAATGGAAACGCCGCGGCTTGCGCCGCTGCGCCATGGTCAAGCCATGACGGTGTGTGTGTTCTCTGTGGAAAATGGGGCCCCGTGCCGGATGTGCGCCGGCCTCCCCGCATTACGAGTGCGATGCGTCGCTCTCTACGCTTACAGGGCGAAAGTGGCTGGCGGGGCTGGGTTGACTCGCGCTCCTCGCGTTCGGCCCAGCGGGCTCCGCCTGCGGCGGCCCCGTCGCGCTGCTGCGCTCTCGCACCAGCGCTGGCGGGTTGACTCGCCGACGCTCGCCCCTGCGGGGTCGACCTTCGGTGGATCCATCTCCGCTCCGGGTAGTGCCGGCGGTTGCCCGCCGACACCCCCACAGACCCGGACTAGCGCAATTCACGCATCCGGTTCTTCAAGGAGAGGATTCGCTACGCGCCGAACGTCCAAGCGGTTTGCTGACTCTTGGCTGTATGTACTATTCGGGCCGGGGGCAACGGGAAGCACTGCCGCAGCAGCTTCCATAATCGTGCACCATCCGCTCCCTCGCGAGAGCGGCGACTGAGCCAATAGTGCCACAGCCGTGACACTTCATAACGGAAGCAGCCCAGCATGCGGCTGTTGCCCCGTATGCCGTAGTAGGCGTTGTGCCCGCGCACCTGCATACTCAG
>CAJCBL010000357.1 GCA_903960515.1 uncultured Verrucomicrobiota bacterium | reverse complement strand
GGCTGAAACCGGATGGTGTTAACCGCAAAGACGCAAAGAGCGCAGAGATCGAAATGGCTGCGCTACAGCAGGAAGGCCACTTGGTAAGTGGCGCTCCGTGGACTCCTCCGCCTCTGTGGTCTCTGTGCCGGAAAGTAGCGAGAAGCGGGTAGCCGGTAGTGCGTAGGACGTAGCGGAGCTTCCGTTCTTTGTGTTCTATGCGTTCCTTGCGGTTATTGAAAAGTAGCGGGGTGAGTAGCCGGTAACGGGGAGAGCTTCCGTTCTTTGTGATCTCCGCGATCTTTGCGGTAAATACTTTCAGTTTTCAGCCCTTCATCCTTCTCGCTCCGCCTTCAAGTTTCAGCCTTCAGCCTTTTCTCCCCTCTGTGCCCTCCGTGTTCTCTGTGGTGAAATTCGGATTGCTCTTTGCAATCTCTGCGTTCCTTGCGGAAATATATCGGATGATCCAGTCGAAGACTGGACCTACCTCGGACTAGCGAGTAGCGAGAATAGCCGGAGCATCGACCATACCGGATCGCTACGCTCTCTGCGTTGCTTGTGGTAAATAGTTTCCGCCTTCAGGTTTCAGCCTTCAGCCATTGCTCCCCTCCGTGTCCTCTGTGGTGAAATTCGGATTGGTCTTTGCGATCTGTGCGTTCCTTGCGGAAATATATCGGATGATCCAGTCGAAGACTGGACCTACCTCGGACTAGCGGGTAGCGAGAATAGGCGGAGCATCGACCATACTGGATCGCTGCGCTCTCTGCGGTCCTTGGGGCCAAATAGCGGATGCCCCAGTCGAAGACTGGTCCTAACTGGGTGGCCTCAGGCCGAAGATTTCCGTCCTGTTTCATGGAGCGCCTGTCCCCGGGGCGCCCGCACGGCCACCCCTTCTAACGATGCCGGTTGCCATTATGCATATGAATGCAACGTGGCATCATACGCCTGGAATTGCCTCGGGCAGCGATACACTGCCGCCTCGGCCTTTTCCGGGTATCAACCGCCCGCAAACCACAAGATCGTTCTTCACCGCGCTATATGTATCGGCGTCCCAGCCCAGCGCCGCGCACAGGGTTTGGTTTCCTTTGGCCCCGCCCAGGCCCGACAGCACCTCAAGAAACTTCTGCCGCAGCTCGTCGGTGACCGCCACACTCGAGTGCTCAAACAACGGGGGCTCCGCCGGGTCCGCTATAGAGGCTTGAACTGGGGCTCCGCCCGCCGCAGAGTCGGCATTGCCGCAAGCCGACACGTTGTGGCGTTGGGGTTGCAGAGTAAGGGTCTTGGCACCCAGAGAAATATAGTCGGCCGGGTTGCAGGTAAGAACGATCACCTGGAGGCCGCGCGTGGCAGCCAGGTCCAGCATGCGTTGCAACTGGTTCACCCGCTGCGGATCGGAATAGGCGAAGGCATCATCAAAGACCACCGGCAAACACCCGCCGTGGTCTTGCGCGAGCACCTCGGCCATGGCCAGGCGCACCGCCGCCGCGGTCTGCTCCTGCGCGCCACCACTCAAGGTGGAAAAACCAAAGGGCGCGCCGCCAAAGCCGGGCCGGGCCAGACTGAGCCCGCCGAATTCATTGTCTACAAGAGTAACCGTCGCTTCCACCCCGGCGCCGAAGAGACATTGGAGGTAACCGGAGATCTTCTCGGCAAAGGGTTGGGTGAACTTGCGGGCAAGGTTGCCCTGCTCCTCCCCAAACAGCCGGGACAGCAATGCGACACCGTCCGCCCGGCGCTTCACCAAGGCATGCTGTTGGCTCGCTGCGCGCTCCCTGGCTTGGGCGACCACCAAGGCCGCGGCAGGATCGTCGCTGCCGTCAGAGTGCAGTGCCGCCTTGGCGACGGCGATCCGGCTGCGCGCCTCGCTCTGCGCCTCGGCCCCCACTCGGAGTGCGCGCACCAGCCGCGCCCGATCCCCCTCCAGCAGTTCAGGCTGCAGTGCAGCGATGGCCTCCGTCGTGGCCCGCAGGAGATCCTGGGCGCCGTCGCCAAGAATGCGGCACGCCACCAAGCCCTGCCCTCGGGCCGCATCGTCACCGTGGGTGGCGAGGAGGAGATCGAGCTGCGCACCCAGCCCGTGCAGCTTGCGCTGTTGCAGCTGGGCCTGCGTACCTGCCTCGCGCCACACGCGCTCCGCCACATCCAATGCCTTGAGACAGCGCTCGCGGGCCGTGTTGGCATCGGCCTCGTGGCGTTCGCTCTCGCCCAAGGTCTTCTGCAGCGCCCTAGCCAGGGCGACGCTCGCCACTTGGCCCTCGGGCATGGGAAGGTCGGCAGCCAGGGGGGCCAGGCGGGCCACCTCGGCCTTCGTGGCTGTCAACTCGTTGAACGCCCGCTGCAATTCCGCCTCCAGGCCCCCGGCATCCATCCCGTCGAGCTCCGCCTCCAGGCTCTTGATGCGGGAGAGCGTATCCTCGCGCCCCGCATGGGCGTCGATCGCCTCGCGGACCGCTTGAAGGCCCAGGGCGTCGAGGGCCGCCTGGAGATCGGCGCGAGCGTCGGCCTCGCACTTGCGGGCCGCGGCCAGGCTGGTGCCGCCACCGGGCTGGATACGCAGGCGGATGGACTGGCCTATGCGCACCTCCGTGGTTTCCGTGAGAATCTGCTCCTGCCCTACTTCTACGGTCTTCTCCCCGGCCGCGACGGGCAGGTCGCAGGCCACCACGGCGATCCCTGTGGCCATCGCGCGCAGGCTCGCCAGGGCATTGGAGCACTCTGTTTCCAGCTTCTGGATTTTGTGGAGCTTGGCCTTGTCGAGCTTGGGCAATTTCGCCAAGTGCTCGGCCAAGCCCGCCCGATCGGCTTGGAGCTTGGCAACCCTTTGGGCCTTCTCGGCAAGCTTGGTGTGGACCTCTGTACGCTCAAACAACGACGCATAGGCCGCTGCCAGGCCCTGCCGGAAACGCGTGGCCCTGACCTGCTCGGCCGCCAGGCGAACAGCCACCTCTGCGGCGTCGGCATTGTATTTGGCTTCACGACTCGCGGTCTCCAAGCGGGCGAGCACCTCGTCCTGCGGTTTCAGGCTCTCCTCAAGGGCGGCGATGTCCGCTCGGGCAGCCAGAATCTGCCGGTGGGCCGCGCCCATAGCCTCATAGCGAGCGCGCTCGGCCTTCAAGTGGGCAGATTGCACGGCTTCCAGTTGGCGCAGTTCGGCCAACTGGCGCGCCTTGGCCTCCGTGGCCTCCTGTTGCTTTTCGAGTGTCGCCAGACTGGCGCCACAGTCGGAGAGCTCCCGCGAGGCGCCCTCCAGATCCGTCTCCGCCGCCTCAAGATTCCGCACACGGGTGACGGCCGCCGCGAGCGCCTCCTGGGCGGCGACTCTGGCGCTCTCGGCCTTTTCGAGGTCGGACCCCGTCCTTGCCTTCCCGGACTGCACGAAAATCTGCCCGGCTAGCGAGGCGAACCGCGCCGCCACGCGGGTATCGAGGTCGGACTGCAGGGCCGCCGCACCACCCATCGCCTGCAAGCGCCGCAGCAAGCCGTCCCGCTGAGCGGTGGCGTGTGCCGAGGGGTCGTCGCCGGACTGGCCCTGCCACACCCAAAGATGCGACCACAGGGAGACGGCCACTTTGCCCGCCGCCCCTGCCTCCACTCCCAAAATACGGGCGAGCTCGGTCTCCGCCGCGTCGCCAGTGAAGGAGCCCGCCTTCGACACCAAGCTGGCAGTACCGCTGGAGCCGAAGCGCTTCTTGAGCTCATACCTGATGCCACCGGCTTCGAAAACCAACTCCACCTCCCGGGGCCCCGGGTGCAGCGAAGACTCCATGCTGCGATGAAGCTCGGTGTTGCCCTTGGCCTTGAGAAAGAGGGCCCTATGGATCGCCTCGATGAGGGTGCTCTTGCCCGTTTCGTTGGGGCCGCCGATGAGCATGCGAGACGCATCGAAGTCGATCTTCAGGTCGCGATGCAGCCGGTAGTTGCGAATGCTGGCAGTAATGAGGCGCATGGGGAGGGCTCCTTGCTTTTAGCGGGCGTTGCAAACGGCGTGCAGTTCGCGCAACGCGATGCGGGCCACGTCGGCCTGTTCATTTCCTGCAGCAGCGAGAGCGACCAGCTTCGCCGCCACCAGAGAGATCAAGGGGTCGCCGGTCCGCCGGGTCAGCGCCTCCACTTCGGCGGCGGATGGCGCGATCACGGAAAGATTGTCCAGTTTGAGGCGCAGCAACCGCGCACTCCAGGCCTCCAGCATATGCTCGAGTCGGGTGGCGGCCTCGATGCCCAGCGATCCGGTCAGGTGCAACTGGAGCAGGTCCTGGTTTGCCCGGAGGCCGATCCTGGCGTCCACCAGTTCCTGGAGACGCTCAAGGCTGGGGTCGTCGGCAAAGCCAAACTCGAGCTCATGCCAACCGATCACACCAGTGCTTACCACCTGGACACCAGGGGGGCGCCCCCTGCCCGCTTCGACCACCAGAATGTTGCCGGGGTTGTGGTCGCTGCCCTTGACAAAGCGATCCAGCTCCGGGGTTCCCGAATACCAGGCGTTGGCGGCCACCTGCTTGGCGCCGTGCCAATCGCCCAGCGCAATGTAGTCGAACGCCCCCGCCTCAAGGCGCCCCAACTCGATGAGGTTGGGCGCCCCGGCGTCGGACTCCTCGTCGTCGGGCTGCGAGCCGAAGCTCTGTACGCTGCCATGGGCGAGCACGACGCGAGGCTTGGGGCCAAAGCGTACATCGAAATCCTGCGACGCCCGCAACCAGGCCGTGGGGTCGGCCGCTTCGTGCCTGCGCAACAACGGGCATGGGAAGAGCACTACGTTTGGGAGCTCCACCGGCTCGGGCTTGAGCAGCACCTGGAAGTTGGGAGCCAAGTGTTCGCGCTCCCGTTGGAAAAACTCCTGTTCCCACAGGCTGCCCGGGCCGCCGTGGTCATGGTTGCCCGGGATGGCGAATACGGGGATGCCCATGGCCCCGATCGCGCTGCATGCAGCCGCCACCGTCGACTTGGTCGCGCTGGGCGAATCGAAGAGGTCGCCGGCCACCAGGACAAATTCGGCACCATGCGCCTTGGCCTGGTCCGCCAGACGCTTGAGCACCGTGAGGCGTTCGTGCTGGAGCAGGGCCCTCTTCTGCACGTCGTCGGTGCCCGCAAAAGGTTTGCCGAGTTGCCAGTCAGCGGTGTGCAGGAAGGTGCATTTCATGGTGGAGGAGACAGGGCTTGGCTACGGAGTGGGCAGCAACCGGAGTATTTCAGACTCAGTGACAGTGCCGGGAGGATCGGCAGTTCGCGTCGGGTTGTCGTGACGCCCAACAGCCGGGGCTGCAAGCGGGGAGTCGAGCGGTACCGGCGCGCCCCGCTTGGGCAAAGGGAGTCCACTTTCGCGGCAAAGCGGCCCCCAAGGCCCGAGCCATGCCCGAGCCGGGAAGGGCGTAGGACTATGGTTACGGCTGTTTTGGGATGTTAAGCCGGATTTCGCACCAACAGACTCAAGCCTATCTCCCGACATAGCCAGTTCAGGACAAGAGACCTGTCCCTCATCACGCGGCTTGCTATATGGTCCGGGCACGGGCACACCCTACCATCCTGGAATCCGGTCGCTTCGAGCCAAAGAGCGGCTGCGGCATCCCTTGCTCATGAACACCTATACGGTCATCGATTTTGAAACCACCGGCCTCTACGCCGGTATTGATCGCATCATCGAGGTCGCGGCGGTACGGGTTTGCGATGGGAAAATCGTGGGCACGTTCAGCGAACTGATGAACCCAGGCTTCCAGATACCGTCCTTTATCACCTCGCTCACCGGTATCACCAATGCGATGGTCCGGGACAGGCCCCGGCCCGAGGAAATGATGCCCCGCTTGAGGGCCTTTCTCACCGACCATATCTGCATCGCCCACAACGCCTCGTTTGATCGGCGCTTTTTGGCTGCCGAGATGGGCTTTGCCGGCGAGAGCCATGAGCGGCGTTTCCTCTGCTCGATGCTGCTGTCGCGACGTCTGGTCCCCGAGGCGACCAGCCACAAACTAGGCGCCTTGGCTCAACATCTTCGGCTGGAGACCCCGGCCGGCATGCAGGCCCACCGCGCACTAGCCGACGCCCTGCTGACTGTCGAACTATGGAAGCGCTTGATGGCCGACTTGCGCCCCCACTTGCATGGGCGCGAACCGGACCCCGAACTGGTGGCCAGAATCAGCACCAAGCCGAAGGGCTCGGTCGCCAGCTACCTCGCATCGCTCTCGGCCAAGCCCATTCCGCGCGCTGCCCCGGGCCCCCCGAAGGCGTAGACCTGCCACCGGACACAAGGGAGCTTGGAACATTTGGCCGGAGCAATTCCCCGAGCGCCCCACCGCACGACCCAAGCCGATATATTTCGAACCTTGTTCGGTGTCGCTTCTGTGGGTATCCCAGCCCTGGTTCTGTGGGTATCGCGGCCCTAGCCTCGCTCATCAAGCGGCCCCCACTCCGCTTGAGCGGGTGAAATAGCCGTGCGCCGGTAAGTATATTGGAGTTGAGGGGCGGGTTCTTTACCGGGACGAACGCTGCAATGCCGTGGAGCAGATCTCAGAGAGCACGGCTTTCTTGAAGTTGTGTCGAGGCCGGGCAGCCGGCGACACGGTGGCGGAAATCAACCCTATGCACTGGCAGAAAACAGGAATTTCCCAAACTGGCCGAGATCACCATACGCTCAAACCAATTCCGCAGGCTCCTGCGGTGTCAACCGTCGGAACTATTCCGTCAAGTGGGGGTGCCGTAGTGAGCAGGAATGCTCGATCGAGGCAGTACTGAAAGGCGGCAGGACGAAACCTCAAATAGGCCACCGATGACCCAACTGGCGGCGTTATATAATCGAGGAGCGCGAGGGTGCCGCCTTCAGGAAGGCACTCAACGCACTTGCCTGCGGCTCAAATACTCCCCTCATCCATTGCTGTTATTCGAGCGATTCAGGACGCGGCGGTACATAAATACCCAGACCTATTGCCCGATGAAGTGGCACTCTCTGATTCCCTTCTATCGGTTTGCTAACCATATTTCATCGGTTCGAATCCGACTGCCGGCTCCAGTGGCCAACCAAAGGCTTAGGACAGACCCGAAGTGGTGGTGCTCCGTTCTCGCAGTTTAGCAGACTGCCGGCAGGGCGCATAGTAGGTAGGTCGGGGCTATAGGCCCGTTGGGAAATGGATGCCGTGCAGGCAAGGCCTTACGCCCGTCAAGTGCCCGACAACCCCGGACAACCCTCCTCAATTGCGGAAGTCGGGCTGATGAACGACGAGCCCGGCGAGACCAGTCTTCGAGCCGTCCGCGAGGTAGCCCGCGGCCAGTTCGTCACCGGCCCGGAATTGACGAGGCAGTTCATGAACGAGTCGGCCCCCCCCGCCGAACCGCCTCCCTCCGAAGCGCTCGCTTGCACTTTGGGCACTGAGAGGCCGGGAGTTGCAACTCTTCGCCCGCCTGAGGCAGGGCGAGCGCAACAAAGAGACCGCGTACCGCCTGGGCTTGGCGAAAACATCGTAGCCACCTACCAGGTACGCCTATCCACGCCAATCGGGGTGAAGTCGACGCCTGAGGCGTGACAATTCGGTCGAGAGTCCAGGGCAGAGCGCCGAGAGCCCGATCACCGAGCAAGCCCTCGGACCAACGCCTGCTTCTGAGCCGATCACTGGCGGTTCGGCTCTCGCCACTCGGCACTCGACTCTGGGCTGCATCGTCACGGCTGAGCTCATGGAGCGCTTCCCCGCTGCGGGCTCGCGCTGCAGAGTCGATAGAGCCGATGCCGGCGCTGGAGGCATTGAAGGAGGGATGACGCCAGCCTTGCCCAGGCAGAAGGCGGATGGCCTCCGCCGCGCCCGCCCGGGGGCCTCGTGCGAAAGACGCAACGCCGCATTGCCTCGGCCGAAGGCCTCACGCAACCTCCCGCCCCACTCCTCCACCATGCCGACCCATTCGATCTTCAACTACGCCGTCGAACCCATCCGCCAATGGAAGGAAGGCATGAATGCCGATGCCGCCCTGCGCGACTTCATGAAACGGCACCCCCAGTTCCCCCAGCCCGGCCGCGAGAAGCTCATCCGCGCCGTATTCGCCTATTTCCGCTGGATGCACTGGCTGGAGAAGGACCGCCTCCCCGAGCAGATCGAGGCGGCCTCTGTAATCCAGGCGAAATTCACCAGCGATCCGCGTAGCATAAAGGACCAGACGCTTGCCGCCCGCGCTGTGCCGGAGTGGGTCTGGCCGGAACTCGACTTCGGGCCCGAGCCCGAGGGCGAGGCGCGCAAATTCGCCTGGTTGCGCTCACTTCAGAAAACCCCGCCGCTTTGGCTGCGCGCGCGTCCCGGAACCGCCCCGGCGTTGGCCAAAACCCTAGGCCACTGCACGCCCGCCACCGATCCGCTCGGCCCCGACGCGCTGCACTACACCGGCGCTGCCGATCTCTATCGCTCCACTCCGTTCGAAGCGGGAGCCTTCGAAATCCAAGATCTGGCTTCGCAGATCGTAGGCACCATCTGTGCCCCCCAGCCCGGGGAAACCTGGTGGGACGCCTGCGCCGGCGAGGGCGGCAAATCGCTGCATCTCGCCGACCAGATGCAAAACAAGGGCACGCTCTGGTGCAGCGACCGCTCGATCCGCCGCCTCGACAACCTCAAGCGCCGCTTCAGCCGAGCCAAGCTTTTCAACTACCGCCTCGCGCCCTGGGAAAAGCCCGACGCCCTGCCCACCCGCACCAAGTTCGACGGCATCCTCGTAGATGCCCCCTGCTCCGGCGTGGGCACCTGGGCGCGCAATCCCGACGCGCGCTGGACCACTACCCTCAAGGACGTCCAGGAACTCGCTACCGTGCAGCTCCAGCTCCTCAACAAAGTGGCCGGCTCGCTCAAGCCCGGTGGCCGCCTCGTCTACGCGGTGTGCACCATCACCCGCAGCGAGACCACGGCCGTGGCCGCCGCCTTCAGTGCCGCCCACCCCGAGCTCGAGCCCCTCGCGCTCACGGCCTCCCCTGCAGCGGACAATCCGCCGTCCGCCGTCCGCGATCCGTATTCGCTTACGCTTTGGCCGCAGGAGCACAACGCCAACGGCATGTTCATCGCCGCCTGGCGACTGCGTTGACGGACCTCCGCTCCGCGACCAACCTTCCGCCATGCTCTCGACCAACGCCAAGCCGGTCACGCGTTACGAGTATGCGCTCATCCCCACGGGAGCGCCGAATTACCAATTGATCGAAGGTGATCTCGTCAAGGCCCCGTCCCCAACTTCATTTCACCAGGACATCCTCGCTAACCTGCTTGTCGTCTTTCGCACCCACCTGCGCACGCATCCGATCGGCAAGGTCTATATCGCTCCGCTGGACACCTTCCTCTCCGACATCAACGTCTACCAGCCCGACCTGCTTTTTGTGCGCAAGGAAAACCGTAGCATCGTAGAGGAACATGGAGTGGAGGGCGCGCCCGATCTCGTCGTCGAAATCCTTTCGGAGAGCAGCGCCAAGTACGACCTCGGCCCCAAGCGCGCGATCTACGCCCGCACCGGCGTCGAGGAAATGTGGGTGATCGACCAGCCCAAGCGCACCCTCTCCGTTTACCGTCTCGGCGAGGATGCTGAAAATCCGTCCGCCACCTACCGGCGCACCCAGAGTTTCACTTCGACGGTCCTGCCCGGCCTCGAAATCGTGTTGGCAGACGTTTTCGCACGCTAAGCGGTGGAAGCGTTATCTGCAGAGCTCCCGGCGGGCGGAAAACGCATCTCCGGCCAGACCGTGCGTGCGGATTTCAACGCCATCGAGTCGGTGCTGCTCTACACCCGCGCCGCGCACCGCCTCGGGCTGTGGAAGTCCGAGCGCCTCCTGATCGAGCGCTTCTTCCCCGACCACGCCGCCCCGCTGCTTGAGGCCGGCTGCGGAGCAGGCAGGGCAACCTTCGGATTGTGCGAACTCGGATACCGCAACCTCACCGCCTTCGACTTCGCCGAGGAACTGCTCGACCAGGCCCGTAGCCGCGCCGCCGAACTCGGCCTGCCCAACCTGCGCTTCCACCACGCCGACGCCACCAAGCCCAGCCAACTGCGCGCCCTGCTCTCCCCGCCCGCCGCCACAGAGCGCGCCGAGCTCCAGCCCGGCCCTACGCCCGCCGAGCCCCCTCCACCGACCTCGGCCCGCACGCCACAGTCCGCTGGTTACAGTTCACCACCCGCCGCCCGCCCGCTCTTCGCCGGGGCCTTCTTCCTGTTCAACGGCCTCATGCAGATCCCGGGACGGCGCAACCGGCGCCGCGCGTTGCGCAGCCTCGCCGCAGTCCTCCAGCCCGGCGCCCCGCTGCTCTTCACCACCCACGACCGCGACGAACCCGACGAGCTCCACCTTTGGAAGGCCGAGGCAAGGCGCTGGGCCACCGGCAAACAGGACCCCCGCCTGCACGAATACGGCGACCGCTACTTTGACCATGAGCACGGGCGCACCTTCATGCACCTGCCCAATCGCGCCGAGACTCTCGCCGACCTCGCCGCCACGGGTTGGGCCCCCGAATACGACACCATGCGCAGCCAGATCTCCCTTGAATCGGCCGCAGTCCAGGACTTCTCCGACAACTGCCGCTTCTGGCTGGTGCGCCGAGTCGCGTAACACCAGCGACCGCTTGGTTTTGAAACGCCAAACCTAAACGCAGAAGTTGGATTCACAGAAGTGGACCCTCATTCCTCCGATCTCCGACCTTCTGCACTCTGCACTCTACATTCTGCGTTAGGTCCGCCGCCAACGTGAGTGTTCGCTCCGGCGTAAGACAGGTTCATCTCAGCTGTGACCATGCAGACTTACCGCTTTGCGCTCTGGCAGTGCACAAACTCCGGTGCCAGCGGTAGGAGCGTGCTTGCACGCGATCTCGGCTCTGAATCGC